>NZ_ANAS01000004.1:0-495000 GCF_000341205.1 Nocardiopsis baichengensis YIM 90130
CCGCGCCCGGTCATCGAGGAGTCCTGGGAGCGGGTCCGGCGCTACGGCGTCGACCCCGACGGCAGGTGCCCCGCACCGGCCCTGCGCACCGAGGACGTCGGACGCGAACGCGGCGACAGCCCGCTGGAGGAGGTCCTGCCGCTGATCGGCTCGGCGCTGCTGGGCGCCGGGGAGCAGGCCGGGCACGTCATGCTCGTCACCGACCCGCGCGGCGTCATCCTGTGGCGGGACGGGGCCCGGGACATGCGCCGCCTGGCCGACGGCGCGGGGCTGGTGGAGGGCGCGGCCTGGGACGAGGGGTCCACCGGCACCAACGCCATCGGCACCGCGCTGGCGGTGGGGCGCCCGGTGCAGGTGTACTCGGCCGAGCACTACGTGCGCGGTCTGCACCGGCTCACCTGCGCCTGCGCGCCGGTGCACGACCCGCGCGACGGCCGGGTGATCGGCGCCATCGACGTCACCGGCCCCGCGGCCACCGCGCACGCCTCCACCCTGGCCCTGGTCAACGCGGTGGCCCGGCTCGCCGAGTCGCACCTGCGGGGCCGCCACGACGCCAACCTGGAGCGGCTGCGCGCGGTGGCGGCGCCGCTGCTGGCCGGGATGGCCGGCCCCGCCCTGGTCGTCGACGAGAACGGGTGGACGGCCGCCGCGGTCGGCACCGGGCCGGTGCGCCGGGTCCTGCTGCCCCGCAGGGTGGACGGCTCCTCGGCGTGGATCCCGAGCCTGGGCGAGTGCCGGCTGGAGCCGTTGCCGGGCGGCTGGCTGGTACGCCCCAGCGGCCGCGAGGCGGCGCCCGGCTCCCAGGTCGTGCTCGACCTCCGGGGGCCGGAGGTGTCGGTCAGCGGCCCCAGCGGGAGCTGGTCGCACCGGCTGACCGTCCGCCACGCCGAGGTGCTGCTGGTACTGGCCCGCCACCGCCGGGGGCGCACCGCCGCGCAGCTGTCCCAGGCCCTGTTCGGCGCGCCCGACCGGCTGGTGACCGTGCGTGCGGAGGTGTCCCGGCTCCGCCGCCACCTGGGCGGGCTCCTGGAGAGCCGGCCCTACCGGTTCAGCGACCGGGTCGAGGTCCGGGTGCGCGGCGCCGACGACCCGTGCGCCCTGCCCGCCTCCCAGGCCCCCGAGGTCCGCGCGGCGCGGGCCGAGGCGGCGCAGGGCACCGCGGCTTCGCAACACTCGGTCACATGAGTGCAACCCGCTGCAACGTTTGCGAGGTGGGGGAAGCGGTTGATGGACTATGACCCGTCGGCGCGCGGGAGCGCCGCCGACGACGGACCACGTCCGCCCGCGCCCGTGCCTTGAGGGGGGTTTCGGGAGTGTGCACGCGGGAGGACCTCCCACACGGCGACGGTCCGGGGCTTGGGGGAGCCCCCGGGCCGTCGCCGTCCTGCACGGGTCCCCTCCGCGCGAGTCCCTCCCGCACCGCACGTACACTGGGCCCTTCAGAGCTCGCAGCACGCGGAGGTGGATCGTGTCCTCGGATGATCCCCGGCAGCAGGAGCCCCGCAGGGGCTCGCGCATCGACCCCTACGTCGGCGCCTACGCCGCACGGGCCCAGGGGATGGTCGCCTCCGAGGTGCGCGCCCTGTTCGCCGTGGCCTCCCGCCCCGAGGTCGTCTCCCTCGCCGGGGGCATGCCCAACGTGAGCGCGCTCCCGCTGGAGCGCGTCGGCGACATCGTCCGCCGGGTCGCCACCGAGCAGGGCGCCACCGCCCTGCAGTACGGCTCCGCCCAGGGCGATGACGACCTGCGCGAGCGCATCTGCGAGGTCATGTCCCTGGAGGGCATCGAGGCCGCCCCCGACGACGTGATCGTCACCGTCGGCTCCCAGCAGGCCCTGGACCTGGTCACCCGGGTCTTCGTCGACCCCGGCGACGTCGTGCTGGCCGAGGCCCCCACCTACGTCACCGCCATCAACACCTTCGCCGCCTTCCAGGCCGAGATCCGCCACGTGGCCATGGACGACCTCGGCGTGGTCCCCGAGGCCCTGGAAGAGCACCTGGAGGCGCTGGCCGCCGCCGGGCGCCGCGCCAAGTTCTTCTACACCGTCCCCAACTTCCAGAACCCGGCCGGGGTCACCCTCACCGCCGAGCGCCGCCGCCGCGTGCTGGACATCTGCCACCGGCACGGCCTGCTGGTCCTGGAGGACAACCCCTACGGCCTGCTGCGCTACGAGGGCGAGGCCGAGCGCGCCCTGCGCGCCGACGCCCCCGACAACGTCATCTACCTCGGCTCCTTCTCCAAGACCCTGTCCCCGGGGTTCCGCATCGGCTGGGCGCTGGCGCCCCCGGCCGTGCGCGCCAAGCTGGTGCTGGCCGCCGAGTCGGCGATGCTCAGCCACTCCACCTTCAACCAGATGGTGGTGGGCCGCTACCTGGCCGAGCACCCCTGGCGGGAGCAGATCAAGGAGTTCAACGAGATGTACCGGGAGCGCCGCGACGCCATGCTCGCGTCGCTGGAGGCGCTCATGCCGCCGGGCACGTCCTGGACCCGCCCCGAGGGCGGGTTCTTCGTCTGGCTGACCCTGCCCGAGGGGCTGGACTCCAAGGCGATGCTCCCGCGCGCCGTCTCCGAGCGCGTCGCCTACGTCCCCGGGACCGGCTTCTTCGCCGACGACGAAGGACACCGCAACATGCGGCTGTCGTTCTGCTACCCCAGCCCGGACCAGATCCGCGAGGGCGTGCGCCGGCTGGTCGGCGTCATCGAGAACGAGACGTCCCTGCGCGACACCTTCGGCACCGCCCCCGCCGCGCCCCGCGGCGAGGGCGAGGCCCCGACCCCCGACCTCCCCTAGTGCGCGGGCGGGACGACGAACGGAAAGAGGACGCGACCGTGGCCGATCTGGACCGGGTGCTGGTGCTCGCCGGCGGGCTCTCCCCGGAGCACGAGGTCAGCGTGCGCTCCGGGCGCCGCGTGGCCGAATCGCTGCGCCGCCTGGACATCGAGGTGCAGACCGCGGACGTGGACGCGGCGCTGCTGGGTCGGCTGTCAGCCGACCCGCCCCAGGCGGTCTTCCCGGTGCTGCACGGCGCCCCCGGCGAGGACGGGGTGGTGCGTGAGGTCCTGGAGGTCAGCGGGGTGCCCTACGTGGGCGCCCGCCCCGACGCCTGCCGCCACGCCTACGCCAAGCCCGTCGCCAAGGCGCTGGTGGCGGCCCAGGGGGTCGCGGTGCCGCGCGGGGTGGCGCTGCCCAAGGCCGCCTTCCGCGACCTGGGCGCGCGCGAGCTGGTCGAGCGGATCGCCGCCGCCCTGGGCCTGCCGCTGTTCGTCAAACCCGACCAGGGCGGGTCGGCGTTCGGCGCCGCCTCGGTCGCGACCACCGACGCGCTGTCCTCGGCGCTGGTGAACTGCTTCGCCTACGGCGACACCGCCATGGTCGAGGCGCGCGTCGAGGGCACCGAGGTGGCGGTGTCGGTGGTCGACACCGGCGAGGGCCCCGCGGCCCTGCCCCCGGTGGAGATCGTCCCCGACGGCGGAGTCTACGACTACGCCGCCCGCTACACCGCCGGGCGCACCGAGTTCTTCGCCCCGGCCCGCCTTGAGGCCCCGGTCATGGAGGCCGCCAAGGAGGCGGCCCTGACCGCGCACCGCGCGCTGGGCCTGCGCGACGTGTCCCGCACCGACATGATCGTCGAGGAGTCGGGCCGCGTCGTCTTCCTGGAGGCCAACGTCGCCCCGGGGATGATGGAGACGTCCCTGTTCCCGATGGCCGTGGAGGCCGCCGGGATGGACTTCGCCGTCGTCTGCCGCGAACTGGCCCACCGCGCGATGCTGCGGGGCTGAGCCCGTAGGGCCGACCGTGCGGGGGTGCGCGGCCCCCGGACCGGAGGTCCGCGCACCCCCTGCCTCACGTCAGCGCGCGCTCCAGGGCGTCGCGGACCGTGTCCCTCAGCAGTGTCGCCTTGTACCGGGTGCCCGGCAGCGGCGAGCACCGGCCCGGCACCCCTTCCACGGCCTTCGCCGCCTCGGCCGGGTCGGCGGGCGCCCCCTCAAGGGCCGCCTCCACCTCCTTCAGCCGGACCGGGGCGCGGGCCACCGCCCCCGCCGCGACCGCAGCCCGGGTCACCCGGCCGTCCTCGTGCACCACCCGGACCACCGCCTCCACCAGCGGCCACTCCGCGCGCGAGCGCGCCGTCGCCCTGCGGTAGGCGGACCGCTCCCCGGGCTCGGGCGGCGGCAGCTCCACCGCCGTCAGTACCTGGCCGGGCTCCAGCACGTGGTCGCGGGTGCCGTCGGAGGCGTCGTAGAGCCCGCCCACCGGACGGGACCCCGGCTCGCCCCGGCCGTCGGCGACCTCGGCCCGCGCGTCGTGGGCCAGCAGCGCCACCGCCAGCGACGACGCGTGCGGCGCCACGCACGGCGCGGTGTCGAAGACCGTGCCGCCCCGGTGGTCGCCCCGGCGCGCCGGGCAGGTGTCGCCCCCGTCCTGGTGGCAGGAGAAGGCCGGGTTGCGGAAGTACCAGCACCGGTTGCGCTGGAGCAGGTTGCCGCCCAGCGTGGCCGCGTGGCGGATCTGCGGGGTGGCCAGCGCCCGCGCGGTCGCCGCCAGCCCCGGGTAGGCCGCCTCCAGCACCGGGTCGGCGGCGATCTCGGCGACCGTGGTCAGCGCCCCGATGCGGGCCCCGCCCTCCGGTCCCCAGGCCGTCCCGCGCAGCCCCTCCAGGGCTCCCAGGTCGGCGAAGGGCCCGGCCGCCAGCCCGGCGCGCAGCCGGGCCATGGCGTCGGTGCCGCCGGCCCGGGGCTCGGCGCCCGAGCGCAGCCGCTCGGTGATGCGGGTGAAGGCCTCGGTGCTCATGGTGCTCATCGGCGCAGTCCCTCCAGCAGTCGGTCCGGGCGCACGGGCAGGTCCAGGGGGCGGCGGCCGACGGCGTCGCGCACCGCGTTGGCCACCGAGGCGGCCACCCCGACGGTGGAGACCTCGCCCAGGCCCACCCCGCCGCCGGGCACGTGCTCCCAGCCCTCCTCGTGGAAGTACACCTCGATCTCCGGGGTGTCGGCGATCCCCGGGATCCGGTAGTCCTCCAGGTTGTCGCTGAGCACCCGGCCGGTGGCCGGGTCGGTCACCCGCTGCTCGTACAGCGCGTAGCCGATGCCCTGGATCACCCCGCCCTGCGCCTGGTTGCGGGCGGGACCCTCGGCGTAGATGCGCCCGGCGGCGATCCCCGCCCAGCAGCGCAGCGGCCGCACCTGCCCCAGCAGGGTGTCGACCTCCACCTCCATCAGGTGCAGCGCCCCGGCCAGGCCGCGGCCCAGCGCCATCTCGGAGGCGCGGCGGACGGGGGTGAGGAACCCGCGGCGGTCCCGGGCGCGCACGCCCGTGGCGCGCAGCCCCTCGGCCGCCTTCAGGTTCTCCCGCGAGGTGGCCGGTCCGCCGTCGGCGGCGGCGCGCAGCCGCGCGCCCAGGCGGCGGGCGGCGTCGGCCGCCGCCGGCGCCACCGAGGTGGTCGTGCGGCTGCCGAACGAGCCGGGGCCGGGCACCGGTCCGCTCTCCCCGGTCTCCACCCGCACCTGGTCGGCCTCGAGGTCCAGCTCCTCGCGCACCACCCGGGCCAGCACCGTGCGCACGCCGGTGCCGATGTCCTGGGTGGCGGTGCGCACCACCACGCACCCGTCCTCCACCACCAGCTCCACCTGCGCGCTGGGGTCCAGCAGGTAGGGCCAGTTGGAGGCGGCCGCGCCCACGCCGCGCCGGAACCGGCCGGTGCGCGGCCCGCGCGGGCGGTCCCGCCACAGGGGCAGCGCGGCGGCGCGGTCGTAGAGGGCGTGCCGCTTGGGGTTGCCGTCCCAGCGGCGGCGCAGCGCGATCGGGTCCTCGCTCAGGCGCAGCGCCATCTCGTCCACGGCCTGTTCCAGCGCCCAGGCCAGCGGTGCGCCGCCAGGGCCGCGGAACGGGGCGCCGGGCGGGCGGTTGGTGATGACGTCGTAGTCGCGCACGCGGCGCGGGGCCCGGCCGTAGACGAGCATGCCCATCGCGGCCACGGCCGACCCGGTGGACACCCCGCCGTCGCCCCAGGAGTCGATGGACAGCGCGGACAGCCGCCCCCGGTCGTCGGCGAGCATCGCCAGCCGGGTGCGGGTCCCCGGGCGGGAGCCGGCGTCGGTGAGCTCCTCGGCGCGGTCGTAGACCAGCCGCACCGGCGCCCCGCTGAGCCGGGCCAGCTCCACCGCGGCGACGGCCTCGGTGCCCAGGCCGCCCTTGGCCCCGAACCCGCCGCCGACGTGCTCGGCGCGCACGTGCACCCGCTCGGGGTCCAGGTCCCAGCGCTCGGCCGCCTCACGGGCCACCCCGCGCACGTACTGGGTGGACACGTGCAGGTACAGGTCGCCGCCCTCCCAGTAGGCGACGCAGGCGTGCGGCTCCAGAGGGGTGTGCACCTGGACGGCGGTGGTGAACTCGGCCGAGTACAGCAGCCGGTCGCCGCGTGCGTGGGCGTCGTTGAGGCGCTTGACGGCGGTGCCGCGGCGCAGGCCGAGCGTCGCCGGTCCCCGGACGTTGCCGTGCCAGGGCGCCGGAAGGGTGGCCCCCTCGTTGCTGGAGGGGGCGGCGGACCGCTCCTCGCGGGTCGGGTAGACCACCGGCGAGCCCGGCGTCTCGGCCGCGGCGGCGTCCACGGTGGCCGGGTGGTCGCGGTACTCGACCCGGACCTGCGCGGCGGCCCGCCGCGCCTCGGCCCGGGTGGGCGCGGCCACCGCCGCCACCGGCTGCCCGGCGTAGCGCACGGTCCGGTCCTGCGGGAGCAGGTCCACGTGGACGGCCCCGCCGGCGTCGAGGCGCGCCACCCGGGCGTGGGGGCGGTCGGAGCGCACGACCACCGCCTCCCAGTGGCCCTCGGGGTAGACGTCGGTGGTGTAGCGGGCGCGTCCGGTCACCTTCTCGGCCGCGTCGGCGCGGGGCGGCGCGGCGGCCTCGTCCTGCTCCTGGTCCTGCTCCTGGTCGAAGCGCCCGGCGCACGCGGAGGCGACGGCCGCGAAGATCCCCTCGTAGGCCCCGCACCGGCACAGGTGGCCGGCCAGGGCCTCGGCGATGTCGGACCGGTCCGGCGCCGCGGCGCCGTGCTCGGCCCGCCAGCGGTCGTGGAAGGCGGCGGCCTCCACGACGAAGCCGGGCGTGCAGTAGCCGCACTGCAGGGCGTCGTGGGCGGCGAAGGCGCGCTGCACGGGGTGGCGCCCCTCCAGGCCCTCCACGGTGGTGACCGAGCGGCCCTCCAGCGCGGTGGCGGGCAGCAGGCAGGAGGCGGTGGGGGCGCCGTCGACCAGGACCGTGCAGGCGCCGCAGACCCCCTGTCCGCAGGCGATCTTGGCCCCCGTCAGGCCGAGCCCCTCGCGCAGGGTCTCGGCGGCGCTGTCGTCGGGTGCGGGGCCGATGCTGGTGTGCGCGCCGTTGACTGTGGTGTCCAAGGCGTTGCTCCCCGGTGAGATCGAGTTGACGTCGTCAACGTACGAGGGCGAGTTGACGCTGTCAACGGCCGTCGCCTACGGTTCTGGCATGGTCCCCGGTCAGCCGCCCGATACCCGTGAGCGGCTCGTCCGCGCCGCCTGGGACCTGCTGGGCGAGGGCGGCCCGGGGGCGGTCACCCTGCGCGGCGTGGGCGCCCGGGTGGGCCTGTCGCGCTCGGCGCCCTACCGCCACTTCACCGACAAGGACGCCCTGCTGCGCGCCGTCGCCGCCCGGGCGTTCCTGGTCATGCGCGACCGTATGCGGGCGGCCGCCGACGGCGCCCGCGACACGCCCTCGGCGCTGCGGGCCGTTCTGCTGGCCTACATCGACTTCGCGGGCGAGGCGCCCGAGCACTACCGGCTCATGTTCGGCGAGTGGGTGGTCACCCAGAAGAAGGCGGAGGGTGCCACAGGCGGGCCGCTGCACGAGGCCGCGGTCGCCCTGTTCGACGAGTGCGCCGGGATGGTGGCCTCCGGCCAGCGCGAGGGGGCGTTCCGCGCGGGCGACCCGGGCGACCTGGCGCTGCTGACCTGGTCGACCGTGCACGGCCTGGTGACCTTCGCCGGAACCGGCCACCTCGACGCCAAGGACCGCGCCGCCCGGGCCGAGGTGGAGCGCCTGGTCGGCGAGGTCGTCAAGGGGCTGCTGGCGCGCTCGGCCGGTTGACCTTCGATGATCTCGGGGAAGTCGGCCTTAAGCGCGTCCTTATAAGGCCGACTTCCCCGAGATCACCATGGAACGGCGCGCCTGGGGTGGGCCGTGACCCGCGCACGCCGTTGTTTGTACGGAATTACGTAAGTACGTATCATCGAGGCGTGGAGAACCGCGAGGAGCGTGTCGAGGAGCGCCTGGCCGAGCTGGAGGAGCGGGTCGGGCGGCTTGAGCGCGATCGGAACGACGCCGGGGAGCGGCGGCCCGAGCCGGCCGCGGAGCGCCCGGGGGAGGGCACCGACGGCCCTGGAGACGCGGACGTCTTCTGGGCGCTGAACCGGATCAAGCGGATGGCCGACCCCGAGCGCGGGGCCGTGCTGTTCACCGGCCAGGTGCCGCTTCCCACGGGGGAGCGCTACGAGTGGCAGGAGGCGGCCGAGGCGGCGGAGCTGATCGAGGCGGACTGGAGCGAGGTCGCCGGGGCCATCGAGGCGCTCGGGCACCCCGTACGGCTGACCCTGCTGCAGCGGGTGCTGACCGGGACCGCCGACACCGCCGCCCTGAAGCAGGACCCGTCCCTGGGGACCACCGGCCAGCTCTACCACCACCTGCGGCGGCTCACCGCCGACGGGTGGCTGCGCTCGGCCGGGCGCGGGCGCTACCGGGTGCCGCCCGAACGCATCGTCCCGCTCCTGGTGGTGCTGATGGCCGCGCGCCGGTGAGCGTGCGGCGGACGAGGAGGCCGCGGTGCAGCG
Source organism: Nocardiopsis baichengensis YIM 90130 (assembly GCF_000341205.1). NCBI lineage: Bacteria > Bacillati > Actinomycetota > Actinomycetes > Streptosporangiales > Nocardiopsidaceae > Nocardiopsis > Nocardiopsis halophila. The sequence goes on from NZ_ANAS01000004.1 coordinate 8,842, forward strand.
GACGGGCAGGGAACGAGTGACGGAACGCAAGACGGTGGCCCTCGCCGCCGCGCTGGGGGCCGTGGTGGCGGTCGGCGCCTACCTGGTCTTCCCCGTGACCCCGCCGGTGGACCGGCACGTCTCGGGCGACGAGGAGATCGCCGGGCAGGTGCTGGACGAGCTGCCGTACGGCTCGGCGGTCGGGGTGTCGGTGCTGCTGGAGGAGGACAGGCGGACCCGCACCGCGCAGCTGGGCACCCGCGGGGACGGTGAGCCGGTGGCGGAGGGGACGCGGTTCGAGACCGGGTCCCTGCAGAAGGTGGTGACCGCCCGGCTGCTCGCGGAGATGGTGGAGTCGGGCGAGGTCGAACTGGACACCACGCTCGGCGAGATCTGGTCCGAGGTCGACTTCGCGGACCCCGCGGTCGCGGACACCACCCTGGAGAGCCTGGCCACGCACACCTCCGGGCTTCCGGGCCTGCCCTTCGGCGCCGACGCAGGGCTCGTCCAAGGAATCCTGCCGTACCAGTTCTTCCGGGCCGACCCCTACCGGGCGGCAGGGGACCCCGTCGAGGTGGCCGCGTCCATGGAGGACAGCGGCGCGGCGCCGGATTCGCCGCACACCTACTCCAATTTCGGCTTCGCGCTGCTGGGGCACAGCCTCGGGCACGCGGCGGGCAGCGACTACCGGACGGCGGTGACCGAGCGGGTGCTGGAGCCGCTGGGCATGGGCGCCACCGTCGTACCCGGCCCGGGCGACGGGCCCGAGCCGCCGCAGGACGCGGCGCTGCCCTTCCGGGCCCCCTCGTCCCCGGCCGTGCAGTGGAAGCCGGGGCAGTACATCCCGTCGGGATCGGGGACGTGGAGCACACCGGAGGACCTGAGCCGCCTCCTGGAGGCCGCCCAGGACACCGAGTCCCCGGTCACGCGGTTGACGCACGAGCCGCGGGAGGCCGAGGGCATCTCCGGCGCCGAGGAGTACGATGCGCGCTCCGGCCTGGCGTGGGTGCTGTGGAACGTCGACGGCACTGAGCTGTCCTGGCACAACGGTGGGACGAGCGGGACGCTGACGTTCATGGGGCACACCGACGACGGCCGGTCGGTGGTCGTCATGGCCGACTCGTCGAAGGTGCCCGCCGAGCGGATCGGCCTCACCCTCCTGGGCCTGGACTCCTCAGCGTTCTCGGGGGGCGGGGGGATCCTCGCCTACTGGGGCGCCGGGGTCGCGGTGTTCCTGGCCGTGCTGGTCCCGGGGATCACCCTGCTGCGCGTCGCCCGCGGCAGCCTCCAGCGGGGGCCGCTGCCCAGGGCGAACACGGTCGCCGAAGTGGCGGCGTCGGCGGCGGCCTGGGTGTGGGCGTTCGTCCTCGGCGACTGGGGAGCGGTGCCTCCGGTGGTGTGGGCGGTCGGTGGAGGCCTGGTCACGGCGACCGTGGTCGCGGTGGTGCACCGGTGGAACACGATGGGCGCAACGGTCACGATTGGAGCGCGGACGCGCTGGCATTCGTGGATCATGCCGGTGCTGAACATCGTGTTCGCGGTTCTGGTGCTGTGGGGAACGGCCACGGCGATCAGCCAGATGCCGTAGCGGTTGACACGTCAGTACTTGGGCCGGGGAGCGCGGACCACCGTGCTTCCCGGCCCGAGCTTGTCCGCGCCGATGATCTTTTTCGGGGCGAACCAGCGCACTTCAATCGTCAGGTTCTCGACCCCGGCGAGTTCTCGTAGATCAAGGATGGGCCGCCCCAGTACGGAGACCCTTTTGAGTGAAGGGTGGTCAGCCAACCAGCGTGGCAGTGGAATAGGCGAACTCCGGCCCGCCTGTGGATAGATTTCTATCGTTGACAGGCTGTCCAGCTTTGTGATCGCCTTCTCGTTGTCCAGGAAAATCTGATGTTCAAGTGATATCTCTGTGAGATCGAGGAAATGTGTAAGGGGTGTCAGGTCGATATTTCGAATAGTCTCCCCGATGATGGAGAACCCTTCGAGGTCGGCGCCGCAGTCTTGAAGTCCGTCCAGGGTGTGGATGCTCGGTGTCATGGCGAGCGTGATGTGGGTTATGGGGCTTGCGTCGAGGGGAAATAAATCGCTCACATGTTCAAGGGAAGGGTTCTCGCGGATCGCCAGATGCTTCAAGTTGGGGGGGAGTACGTCGCAAAGCGGAGGTTCGGGGAGGTCTGCTCCTAGCGTCAGGGTGTGAAGGGAATCGATTTCTGAAATGGCTTCGACTTCATGAGTGCTGCCTGTGTTTTTGAGGCTGAGGGAATCAAGGGCTGAGGTTCGCAGCGGACTGGCGTCGGTAAGGACTGTGGATGTTCGGGCGATCATCGCCCTCAGGGATGGTATGTCGCTCAGGGGGAGTGCCGAGAATTCCCATGGGTCTGCGCGCCGGTCTCCGTTTAGAAAGAGAGTTCTCAATTCTTGCAGGTCGGCCAGGGGGGCGAGGTTGGTTTGTTGGTCGCCTATTATGTTCAGATGGCGCAGGTGCGGCGCGTGCTCGCAGAGCATGCCCAAGGCGTCGCCGCGAGTCCGGAAAGTGTATTCCTTTGGGAGAAGGGGAAGTGCAGTCCGGGCCATGTCGTGCGTCGGGGAGGTCGACCATGCGATCTGAACTTCGGAGAGAACGCCTCTGGTGGGCTTCGTGCGGGCTCTGAGGGCCCTGGCGACGATCTCCGCGTGTCGGTCACCCCCGATCTCCACGGCCGTACGGATGGTCGTTGCGGCCGCCCGCGGATCCGAGAGGTCAGCATCCTCCAGGAAGGGCATCGCCGCCTCGCCCGCTGTGATGAGCGCACTGACCTGAGCCTCCGTTCGAGGTGGCAGCAGAGCGCGTACCCGGGCCTCGATATCGGCCCGGAGGCCGGCGGAAAGCGTCGTCGACGTCTCCAGACACGCCAGTGCGACGATCTGCAATCGGTCGTGGTGTTTCTTCACTCCGTCCGCCCGTTCCAGCAGGCCGCGGATCAGGTCCTCCCGCTGCCGCTGCCCGGCTTGGCCGGCCGCCATCACCACGACCTCGTGCCACTGGTCGTCGTGAGCGTGTTTGATCAGCAGCGGTAGGCTATCCTCCTCCACGAGCGCCCGCGCCGCCAGATACTCCTCGAACGTCCGGTGGACGAAGGCCACCCTGTCCACGGCGGGGCTCATCAGCACACCGCTCCGGAGCATCAGGTGGTCGAAGACCTCCTCGGCGCTCCCGTCCACCCGGTGCATGACGGCAAGTAGGCGCCCGATCTGCCGCTGGGCGGTGTCCGTCGGGGCGTCGGAGCTGCCGTTGAGGATCAACCACTTCGCCAGCTCCTGCAACAGCTGTGTCTTCTCCGTCAGCGACATGCTCGGCCCATCGGCCGGGATGCCGCGCTGCTCGTCGCGGTCAGCCAGCAGCATGGCCAGGGCCGCCTGGTAGACCTCGATGCGGTCCCGGGGAAGCGCGGTCCGCCGGTCCCGGTACAGGGCGCACAGCAGCGCGCAGAGCAGGGGAGTGGAGGCGATGCTCCGCAGGTGGCGCTGGCCCAGGACCTTCGAGGTCAGCTCCGCCTCGTACCGCTCCAGCCGGCCCTGCTCCTCCTCGTCCGCCACCTCGCTGCGCACCGCCCGGTGCCAGTACCGGATGAAGGCGCGCACGTCGTCGTCCCGCAGAGGTTGCACCTCGGCGCTGGTGAAGTCCTGGCGGGACAGCCAGTCCTCGGCCACCGCCGCCGGGCGCGAGGTGATGACGAAGCGGCAGCGCGGGAACTCGGAGATCAGCTCACGGAGCCAGCGGCGGGCGGCCTCCCGCTCGTCCCTGGGCAGCTCGTCGACGCCGTCGACGAGCAGCAGGGCCCTGCCGTCTTCGAGGAGCCGGTGCACCCACCCGCCCGGCGCCGCCTGCTGGAGGTGGCTCCCTGTCGGCCGGATGAACTCCTCCGGCTCCGGCAGCCGCTCACCGACGTAGCGCCTGAGCGGTAGGAAGAACGGCACAGACCCGTTCCATTCGGCGAGTGCGGGCGGAAAGTCGCTGCGGCTGGCCCGCACCGCGATCCAATGGAGCAGCGTCGTCTTCCCCGATCCGGCCGCGCCGCGCAGGAACAGACGCCGATTGCCCGCGAGCGCCGCTTCGGCGGACTGGAGCCCCCCGCTGCTCCTGTCCGAGCCCCACTCGAACAGGTCACTCTGGCCGTGCACGTCGCTCATCCGGTCCGGCAAGGCGACGTTCAGGCTCAGATAGGCCAGGCTCAGCGGGTACGTGCGGGTGCGGGTGTCGGTCCCGAACAGTTCCAGGCGGTCCCACCGCTCGGCCGCCTTGCGCCGGTAGGCGGTCGCGAACTCCGCCTCCTTGCCCTGGCCGTCCGACGCCGAGTGCTTCGGCAGGTGGCGGAGAATCTGGTCGAGGCGGTCCAGGATCACCGTGTCCCGTCGCAGCAGCTCGGTGAGAGCGCCGGCGTTGAAGTCGGGGAGGGACGTGGCGGTCGCGATCGTGTACGCGCAGCACTCGGGAAAGAGCCGGTTGTAGACGGCGGTCGCCGCCTCGCCGAGGTCGCGGGTGGCCCTGGGGGCCCGGGACCGGATGTGCCGTTCCAGCCGCAGGGGGTCGAGGTCCTGGTCGAAGAGCACCTCGCCGGTGAGCCTGGCGTGCTCGAAGGAGTCGGTGAGGGCGAGGACGGCCGCCTCGCGCTCGTTGTCGGGCAGACCGGAGAACTCCTGGCCCAGCTGGTCGATGATCCGCTGCGCGATGGTGTCGCCGAAGTCGTCGAAGCGCCGCTGGAGCCTGCGCCGGTCCATGGCGTTCCCGACCCGGTTTCCGAGCAGGTCGGTGGCGGTGGCGCCGATGTCCGAGGCGAAGGGGATGTCGCCCAGCCAGAGCTTGAGCGCGGTCTTGACGACGGTGGTGCCCAGCTTGAGCGCAGGGTCGAACATCGGTCTCCTTTGCGGTGCTCCGGCGGTCGCTCCGGTTCGTTGCTCCTGGGTTCCGATTATCGCGGGTATGTCCGGTATAGGGGACCCGAATGGGTGAAGCGGGTCCTTTCTCTGTGGGGCGGGAAGACGCTTGCGGGTTGACCTGCGGCGATGAGTGCTCCTGCTTAGGCGGGTGAGTCGTTCGGTGTGCAAGGCACCCTAGGGAGGCGATCGGTCCGTGCTTCCACCCCCCCTTTGAGTGCGACGCTTTCGGTTCCTAAGCGCTCTGGCGAACGTGATCGATCCATTTTCAAGGTGTCGTTGGAGTTTGTATTCGGCGTTGTTGTAACCGTCTTGAGTGGAAGGGGGTCGGGCGGCAGTTAAGGCGTCGTATGACCTGCAAGAATATGAGGTGATGAGAAAGGTTGGGAAATCTCGAAAAGGGGCTGTGAAATGCCGGTGGCGTTGCTTATATTGGAAACATGGACGACCAGCAGCGCCCGGGTGCTCCCGCCGGATCTCCCGCGTGGGAGATCGAGCAGGGCATTTCCGGGGTGCTGCGCGGAATCGGCCGGGCCGTCGAGGCGGAGGTGGCCCCCGGCCACCGGGAGGGCCTGATCCGGGCCATGGGGGCCCTGGCCGCCGGGCAGGACGCCCTGGACCTGGCCGCGGCCCGGCTGGCGGCGCGGATGCGCGACACCGGTGCCCTGGCCGGCTCGGACTTCTCCACGGTGACCGGGCTGCTCCGGGACCACGGGCGCACCCTGGCCCAGGCCAAGGCGGTCGTCCAGGTGGCCGACCGCCTGGACGAGTACGCGGCCTCGGTCAAGGCCGCCGAGTCCGGTGAGATCGGCTTCTCCCACCTGGCCAAGGTGGTCGGCGAGTGCGAGAAGGCCGTCGAGAGGCGCCCGGTCGGGGAGTTCCCGGACCCTGACGACTTCCGCGCCCGCGCCGAGCCGATCCTTCTGGAGGCGGCCCGCACCGGCGCCGACCCCTCCGGTCTCGGGCGCATCGGCCGCACCCTTCTCCAGCGCATCTGCCCGGAGGAGGACGAGCGGGAGAACCGCCGCTCCTTCGCCGAGCGGAAGGCGCGCTACCTCCGGAACCGCTTCGGCTTCACGATGGAGGTCCAGGGCGACATCGCCTCCGACCACATCGTCTCCTCCGCGCTGGACCTGCACACCGCCCCTCCCGGGGAGGGCGACGAGCGGACCGCCGACGAGCGCCGGTTCGACGCCCTGGTGCAGCTCTGCGAGAACCGGCTCTCCGCCGAGGGCGCCCCCGTGCCGGTCCCCGAGGCCGGGTCGGACGCGGCCAAGGCCCTGGCGGCCCCGCGCGGGAGCACGCGCCGCCGGGGCGCGGGGCGGGCCTTCGTGAACGTGACCGTCCCCCTGGACACGCTCCGGCTCCAGGAGGGCGCCGCACCGGCCGTGACGGACCGGGGCCGGGCGCTTCCGCACTCGGCCGCCCGGGCCTTCGCCTCGGACTGCATCCTGCAGCGGATGGTCACCGAGCCCGTCACCGGCAAGGTGCTGGACGTGGGCACCGCCAGGAGGACCTTCCCGGACAAGATGCGCCACGCCCTGGCCGCCCGCACCGCCACCTGCCAGTGGGAGGAAGGGTGCACGGTGCCGGTCCGGTGGTGCGAGGGCGACCACCGCACCGAGTGGTGGGAGGGCGGCGCCACCACCGCCGAGAACGGGCAGCTCCTGTGCGGTCGGCACAACCGGGAGAAGCACCGGCGCCGCACCGAGGCCCACTACCGGGCCCGCCGGGGAGGGGCCGGGGGAGAGGCGGGGCCCGACCCGCCTTCCCCCGGGGCCCGCTGAATCAGCCTCCGATCAGGTTGAGGCCGACCACCCCTGCGGTGATCGCCGCCAGTCCCGCGAGGCGGCGGCGGGAGACGGGTTCTCCGAGGAGGAGCACCCCGACGGCCGCGACGCCGATGGTTCCGATGCCGACCCAAGCGGCGTAGGCGGTGCCCATGGGCAGGTCCCTGAGGGCGTAGGTGAGCAGTCCGAGGCTGAGCAGGGCCGTGCCGATGCCCAGGGCGCCCCAGCCCGGCCGGGTGAGCCCCCCGGCCTTCTTCAGTGCCAGGGACCAGACGATCTCCAGCAGGCCGGCGACGGCCAGGATCAGCCATGCCATGTGGGCCTCCTCGGGGGGTCCGCGGGTGTGCGCTCGGATGTGTGATCGGAGAGGCTGAGCGTGACGACGCCGCCGATGATGAGGCCGAGAAGGGCCAGGCGCGCCGCGGTGACCGGCTCGCCGTGGGCGATGATCCCCGCGGCCGCGACGCCGATGGTTCCGATGCCGACCCAAGCGGCGTAGGCGGTGCCCATGGGCAGGTCCTTCAGGGCGGTGGAGAGCAGTCCGAGGCTGAGCAGGGCCGTGCCGATGCCCAGGGCGCCCCAGCCCGGCCGGGTCAGCCCCTCGGCCTCCTTGAGCGCCAGGGACCAGACGATCTCCAGCAGGCCGGCGACGGCCAGGACGGTCCAGGAGACGGCCGGGGACCGGCGTGTGTCCGCCGCGGTGCCGGTGCTCACGCCGTCACGCCGCCGTCGACCGTGACGGACGTGCCGGTGATGTAGGCGCCGCCCGGCCCCGCGAGGTGGGCGACGGTGGCGGCGACCTCCTCCGGCCTGCCGTAGCGGCCGAGCGCGATCAGGGCGCGCTCGTCGTCGGCGCCCTCGCCGTCGGCGGGGTTCATGTCGGTGTCGGTGGAGCCGGGGTGCACGACGGTCGCGGTGATGCCGCGCGGCCCCACGTCGCGGGCCAGGCCCTTGGTGAAGCCGGTCAGCGCCGACTTGCTCATCGCGTACAGGCTGATGCCCGGGCCGGGAACGCGCTCGGCGAGGCTGCTGCCGATGCTGATGATCCGCCCGCCCTCGCCCATGTGCCGCAGCGCCGCCCTGCTCGCCACGAACACCGCGCGGACGTGCACCGCCATGGTCGCCTCGTAGTCCTCCAGGGTGAGGTCGCCGATGTCGCCGTAGGGGAAGACCCCGGCGTTGTTCACCAGGATGTCCAGGGATCCCAGGGCGGAGGCGGCCCCGTCGACCGCGGCCTCCACCGCCGCCGGGTCCGCGGCGTCGGCGCGCAGGGCCAGGGCCCGGCCCCCGGCCTCCTCGATCCCGCGGACCGTCTTCTCCGCGCGGTCCCGCGAGGCGGCGTAGGTCAGCGCGACCGCGCAGCCCTCCGCGGCGAGCCGGGCGGCGACCGCCGCGCCGATGCCCCTGCCGCCGCCGGTGACCAGTGCGGTCCTGCCGTCGAGTGTGCCCATGGGAGGCCTCCTTCGATTTATGTAGTGTTCGCTACATAATTGCTAGCATCGGCGGAGGCGTCAAGGGAAGGCGGGGAGGCGATGGCGGGGCGCGGACGGCCGCGGCGGTTCGACCGGCAGGCCGCCCTCAGGACGGCCATGCGGCTCTTCTGGGAGCACGGGTACGAGGGGACCTCGCTGACCGTGCTCACCTCGGCGATGGGCATCACCCCGACCAGCCTGTACGCCGCCTTCGGGTCCAAGGACGGGCTCTTCCGCGAGGCCGTGGAGCTGTACAACGCCCCCGAGGCCTCGCCCACCGACCGGGCGATGGGCGCCCCGACGGCCCGGGAGGCCGTCGAGCGGATGCTCCGCGGCAACGCCGACGCCTATGCCGACCCCGACACCCCGCCGGGCTGCATGGTGGTCCTGTCCGGCATCAACCTGGCCGAGGGGCACGAGCACGTCGGGCGGTACCTGGCCGGGCTCCGGCGCGCCGACCTGGACAAGGTCCGCGCCCGCATCCGGCGCGGCGTGGAGGAGGGCGACCTGCCCGCCGGGGCCGACCCCGACGTGCTGGCGTCCTTCGCCGTGACGGTCCTGCACGGGCTGTCGGTCCAGGCCCGCGACGGCGCCGGCCGGGAGCGCCTCCGGGCCGTCGTCGACGGCGCAATGGCGGGGTGGGACCGGATCGCGCGGTGATCCCTGCGCCCGGTCAGGAGGGGGCGCGCCCGTCCAGGAACTCGGCCAGGTGGAGCGCCCTGCGGTCGGTGCCGTGGGCCCTCCTCACCCAGTAGGCCGGTCGCGTTCCGCTGCCCGCGGGACGGGGCGCTACGCACTGTAGCGCGCTATGGACTCTCGGCCCTTTCCGGTCTCCGAGCCCCTGATTACGGTCGCGGGAGATCGGGGGATTGTCCGTGCGGGTCGAGCGGGAAGCCGGAAGCGATGACGACAGGGCCGATGAGCGCAAGGTCGATTCGGGCGGGGGAGAACACCCGCCCCGGTGGTCGGCACAGAGCGGCCGGGAACGGCGGCTTGAGCGGAATTCTGAAAGGGCTCAGACGCGGGGCGGAGCCGCCCCCCGCCCCGGAGGGAGAGAGGAGCGGGGAGAGGAGCGGGGAGAGGAGCATGGACGACGCGGGCGGAGGCGAGCGCCGCAAGGCCTGGGCGGGAGGGGAGTGGTGGGCCCCGCTGCTGTTCCGCCTCGCCGGCGTGCAGCGGGCCGGTGCCGCGCACGGCCTGCTGCTCCACACCCTCGACCTCGCCGGGGAGCGGCCCGCCGTGGTCGCCTCCTGGCCCGGCGGGAGGGAGCGGCGCACCCGGGTCGACCCCGGCGCCGGGACCGCGGCGCTGGTGGAGGCGCTGCGGCCGGGCGGCCCGGTGGCGGTGCCGCCCCGGGACGCCGGCGAGCCCTACTGGGACCCCGGGGCGGACGCGCCCGTCCCGCTCCGCCACGCGTTCCTGCTGGAGGAGCTCAGCGGCTCCTCGCAGGCCTGGTCGGCGCGGGCCGGGGAGCGGTTCGCGCTGCTGCGCATCGAGGTGCGCACCGGAGGGGGCCGGGCCGGGGACGCGGTCACCTACCTGGCGGCCGAGCGCCCCGTCCGCGGCGACGCGGTGGTCCTGCGGGTGCCCCCGGCGGCGCCCGCCGAGATCGTCGGGATCGCCTACCGGGCGGTGGACCGGCTGCGCTGGACCCGGACCACCGGGCTGCCGGCGCTGGGCCGCATCGCCGGGCGGGAGGCGTTCCTGGACTTCCTGCACTGAACCTCCGCGATCGCGCCTTTTGTGAATCTATGACGTAAAGGTGGCGGTTCCGGCGCCTCGCCTCCTCCGGCCGGCGCACGTCCCACCGCCCTCCCCGCCGCGTTCAGCCCCCGCCCCCGCCGGGCAGGAGTGCGGATGAAGGGGGATGCGAGCAATGGCTGACCTGGAGCGCGCATTCGAGGACCGCGCCGAGGCGGGCCGGCTGCTGGGGCGGCGGCTCGTGCACGGAGGCGAGGCCGAGAAGGAGCCGGTCGTGCTGGCGCTGCCGCGCGGCGGCGTGCCGGTGGGGTACAGGGTCGCCGAGGAGCTCGGCGCGCCGCTGGACGTGATCGGCGTCCGCAAGCTGGGCCTTCCCGACCACCCGGAGCTGGCCATGGGCGCCATCGGCGAGGGCGGGGTGCGCATCCTCAACGAGGCGGTGGTCCGGGGCCACGGCGTCACCGAGGAGGAGCTGGAGGCGGTCGAGCGGCAGGAGCGCGCGGAGCTGGAGCGCCGCGCCGAGCTGTTCCGCGAGGGCCGCCCGCGCACCTCGCCGGCCGGGCGCACCGCCGTGGTGGTCGACGACGGCGTGGCCACCGGCTCCACCGCCCGCGCCGCCTGCCGGGTGGCCCGGGCCCAGGGGGCCGTGCGGGTGGTGCTGGCGGTGCCGGTGGGCTCCCCCTCCGCCCTGGACCGCCTGGCCGCCGAGGCCGACGCGGTGGTGGCCCTGTCGGCACCGGAGTGGTTCCAGTCGGTCGGGGAGTGGTACGCCGACTTCGGCCAGACCGGCGAGGGGGAGGTGGTCGGCCTGCTGCGGGAGGCGGCGCGGCGCCCGGGCGCCGCCGGCGGGGAGGTGGAACTGGAGGCGGCGGGCGTGGTCCTCAAGGGGCGCCTGACCGTGCCCGAGGGGGCCCAGGCCGTGGTCGTGTTCGCGCACGGCAGCGGGAGCGGCCGCGACAGCCCGCGCAACGTGCACGTGGCCGGCCGGCTGCACGGCGCCGGGCTGGGCACGCTGCTGTTCGACCTGCTCACTCCGGAGGAGGAGGCCGACCGCGAGCTGGTCTTCGACATCCGGCTGCTGTCCGAGCGGCTGCGCGGCGCGGTGTCCTGGCTGCGCGGGCGCCCGGAGGCGGTGCGGCTGCCCGCGGGCTGCTTCGGTGCCAGCACCGGTGCGGCGGCCGCGCTGGTGGCGGCCGCCGAAGAGCCGTCCGCGATCGGCGCGGTGGTCTCCCGCGGGGGCCGGCCGGACCTGGCCGGGGCCTCCTTGGCGGCGGTGCGGGCGCCCACCCTGCTCATCGTCGGCGGCGCCGACGAGGCGGTGCTGGACCTGAACCGCCGGGCGCGGGAGGAGATGGCGTGCGAGAGCGGCCTGGAGGTGGTGCCGGGCGCGGGCCACCTCTTCGAGGAGCCGGGCGCCCTGGACCGCGTGGCGGACCTGGCGGCGGAGTGGTTCACCGCCCGCCTGGCACCGGACCTGTCGCCGGAGCGCTGAGCCGCCCCCCGGCCGTCCCGCACCAGCGCGCCAGGGCGTCCTCCAGCTCCCCGGTGGCGCGCCCGCCGCGGGCGCGCACCCAGGCGGTGTGCCCGTCGGGGCGCAGGAGGACCGCCTCGGCCCCCTGCGGGTCGCCGCACTGGGCCCGGACGACCGCGGCCCCGGCGGCCTCCGCCCGCTCGGGCAGGGGCAGGTCGGCGCCGTTGAAGGCGAGCAGCAGCGGACGGCGGCCGGCCACGAGCGCGGACAGGCGCGTGCGGCGGCCGTCGGCGACCAGGTCCAGGTCGGGGGCGAGGCGGCCGAGCCAGGGGTGGGCCCCGGGGTCGGCGGCGCCCATGGGGTGGGCGGTGTCCAGGCCGAGGAGGGACTCGGCGAGCGCGGTCGCGGCGGCGGGGCGGTCGAACACCCGGGTGAGCAGGTCCTTGAGCGGTTCCAGGGCCGGGTCGCGGCCGGCGAGGAGCGCTTGGGCCCGGGTCGCGGCCAGCACGCGTTCGGCGGCGGGGCGGCGCTCGGCCTCGTAGCTGTCGAGGAGGCCCTCGGGTGCGGACCCGCGCACGGTCCGCGCGAGTTTCCAGCCCAGGTTGTGCGCGTCCTCGATGGCGACGTTGACACCGACCGCCCCGGCGGGCGGGTGGACGTGCGCGGCGTCGCCGGCGAGGAGGACGCGGCCGGCGCGGTAGCGGTCGGCCAGGCGGGCGGCGTCGCCGAAGCGGGTGAGCCAGAGGTGTTCGGCCAGGGGGACGGGCCGTCCGAGGGCGTGTTCCAGGGCGCGGGCGAAGCCCTCCGGGGTGACGGGGGCGTCCCGGTCGGCGGGCGGGTCGGGGTCGGCGAGCAGGACGCGCACGTAGCCGGTGCGGGGCAGGACGAGGACGTCGCCGCCCGGCCCGGCGGCCGGGCCCGGCGGCAGTGCGTCGGTGTCGGCGGGGACGACGTCGCCGAGCAGGGTCCAGGAGGAGGCCTCGGTTCCGGGGAAGCCGACCCCGGCCTGCTTGCGTACGGTGCTGCGGCCGCCGTCGCAGCCGACGGTGTGCCCGGCGGTGATCTCCACGGGCCCGTCGGGGCCGTCGGCGCGGGCGGTGGTGCCCTCGGGGCCCTGGTCGAGGGCGGTGAGGCGGTGGCCGCGCAGGAGGCGGGCGCCGTGCCCGAGGGCGTGCTCCTCCAGGATCTGCTCGATGCGCAGCTGCGGGATGCCCAGGGTGAACGGGTGGTCGGTGGCGGCGCCGGGCATGGGCAGGGCGACCGGGAGCCCGGTGAAGGGGCCGTGCGGGGTGGGCCACCCCTCGGCGAGGAAGGGGGCGGCCAGGCCGCGGCGGGCGAGCAGGTCCAGGCTGCGGGCGTTGAGGTTGAACCCGCGGGAGCGCTGGGGGCGTTCGGCGTCGCGTTCGATGACGGTGGTGTCGATGCCTTCGGCGGCGAGCTCGCAGGCCAGGAGGAGCCCGGCGGGCCCGGCCCCGGTGATGAGGACGTCGGTGGTCAGGGAAGGGGACACGGTGGCCTCCGTGGTCGGGTTCGGGCCGGGGTCAGCGCGCGTCGGCGGGCCAGGGCAGGGAGCCGGTGCGGATCTCCTCTGCGGTGGCCAGGGCCCAGGAGCGCTCGGCTTCCGCCATGTGCACGGCGTACTCGACCTCGATCATGAACAGGCGGGGCAGGGCGGAACCGTCGAGCGCGCGGTGCAGGTCGGCCTTGAGGCGCTCGGCCCGTTCGGCCAGGCGCCCGGCGCGCTCGGTGAGGGCGTCCCGGGCGCGGTCGGGCCCCAGGGCGCCGAGGTAGGCGACGGCCGAGAGGAAGACGGGGTACTCGTCGTCGGCGGGGGTGCGGACGAGTGCGTCCAGGCGTTCGGAGAAGGCCGTGCGGCCGGCGTCGGTGAGGGCGTAGACGGTGCGTCGGGGGCGGTCGCCGTCGCTGCCGGTGTCCTCTTCGCGGATCCACTCGCGTTCGAGCAGGGCGCGGACGGTGTCGTAGAGGGTGCCCGTGCCGAGCTTGAAGGCGGTGTCCAGGCCGCGGTCGCGCAGGGTGGCCCGCATCTCGTAGGGGTGCATGGGCTTCTCCAGGAGCAGCCCCATGACGGCCAGGGCGAGCGGGTTGCCGGCGGCGCGGCGGCGGGCGGCCATGCGCACTCTCCTTGTTCGGTTCCGAATATTCGGTTCCGAATATAGCACCCGGAACCGCCCCCGTCGTCGGCGGCGCGTGCGGGTCGGTTCCGGCGGGTCGGTCCCGGCGGTCCAGGCGCCGGGGGCGGGCGTGGTCAGGCCGAGCGGTGGATGCGCAGGGGGCCCGTGCTCTGGACGGTCGGCATCAGTTCCACGGTGTTGATGTTGACCCGGGCGGGCTGGGACACCGCCCAGGCCACGGCCTCGGCGACGTCCTCGGGGGTGAGCGGGTCGGTGTCGCGGTAGGGGGCGCTCGCGCGCTCGGTGTCGCCGGAGAAGCGGACCTCCGAGAACTCGGTGCCCGCGGTGAGGCCGGGCTCGATGCAGGTCACCCGCACGCCGGTGCCGTGCAGGTCGGCGCGCAGGTTGCGGCTGAACTGGTGGACGAACGCCTTGGTCGCCCCGTAGACGTTGCCGCCCGGGTAGGCGTGGTGGGCGGCGACCGAGCCGATGTTGACGACGTGGCCGCCGCCGCGCTCGACCATGCCGGGCAGCAGCGCGTGCGTGCAGTACATGAGGCCCGCGCAGTTGGTGTCGACCATGCGCCGCCACTCGTCGGGGTCGGCCTCCTGTGCCGGTCCCAGGCCCAGGGCCAGGCCCGCGTTGTTGACCAGGACGTCGACGCGGGCGAACTCCTCGGGCAGACGGGCGGCGACCCGCTCGACCTCGGCGCGCTCGCGCACGTCCAGGGTGAGGGGGTGCAGCAGCGGGCCCAGCTCCTTCTCCAGCTCGGCCAGGCGATCGGCGCGCCGGGCGGCGGCCACCACCCGGTGGCCCTGTCCGGTGAACCTGCGGGCGATGGCGGCGCCGAAGCCGGAGCTGGCGCCGGTGACGAAGACGGTGCGGCGGTCGGTGCTCATGGGGTGATTGTCCCTCCCGTCCCCGGGAGGCCGTGCGGTGAGTGCCGGAATTCCCCGGCGCGGCCCACAGAGCGCAGGGAGATTGAATGAGGTTAGGCTAACCGAATAGCATGGGGGGATGCGTCTCCCCCCGGTTCCGCGTGCCGCCCCCGTGACCGTCGCCGCCGTCCTCGCCCTGGCCGGGTGCTCCTCGGGGGCCGGGCCCGATCCGGCGGGGGAGACCCGGACGGTCGAAGGGGCCGGCGGGGCCGTGGAGGTGCCCGCCGACCCCGAGCGGGTCGCCGTGCTCTGGCGGCCCACGCTCTCGGCCGCCACCCGCGTGGGCGCCGATGTGGTCGGCACCCTGGGCGACCCCACCGCCGCCGACGGCGCTCTGGCGCCCTTCCTCCCCGACGGGGCCGAGGCCCCGCCGGTGGTCTCCGGGTCCCCGGCCGAGGGCGACGTGGACCTGGAGCGCCTGGCCGAGGCCGAACCCGACCTGATCATCGGCGTCTCCACCGCCCACGGCGCCCAGGCCGAGGCCCTGCCGGAGCTGGAGGCGATCGCCCCCACCGTCCTGCTGGAGTGGACCGGAACCGAGTCCTGGCGCGGGCACCTGTCCGAGGTCGCCGAGGTGCTGGGCGTCCCGGAGGAGGCGGAGGCGGCCGAGGAGGAGTACCGGCGGGCGGTCGGGGACGCCCGCACCCGCATCGAGGACGCGGTCGGCGACCCCGCCTCCGTCGAGGTGTCCCTGCTGCGGCTGCAGAGCCCCCAGGAGATCCGCATCGAGACCCCGGCCTCCTTCCCCGGCCAGATCGCCGACGACCTGGGCCTGGCCCGCCCCGAGGGCCACCGGGAGCCCGACGCCGAACGCGACTTCGTCTCCGAGAGCTACGAGAACCTGGACCGGGCCGACGCCGACGTGCTGTTCGTGCTCTCGGGCAGCGGGTACGAGGACGCCCCCGACTCCTTCGGCTCGGGGGTGTGGGCCGAGCTGGGCGCGGTCCGCGACGAGCGGGTCTACGCCGCCGACTACGACCACTGGGGCGCTTCGAACCACTACGCCGCCCTCCGCGTGGCCCGGGACCTGGCCGACGGGGTCACCGGGGAGGCCGAACCGGCGCTGTGACGGACGAGCGGGGATTTTCGCGAACTCAGGGTGTTCGCCCGCCCTCGCGCAGTAGTGTCCCTCCATGCCTGTCTCCCCCGAACACCAAACCCGGGTCCAACTGTTCATCGACTGCCCGGACTTCGCCCCCCAACTGCTCACGGAATGCCTGGGCGTTCAGCTGCCCGAGTACGACCAGGCGGTCCTGCACAGCGCCGATCTCGGCGAGGCCGTCGCGGTGGAACGCCGTGCGGACTCGGTCGTGGCGCTGCTCAACAACGTGATGATCACCGAGCTGGAACACCACGGCCGCACCGAGATGGTCATCGTCGTCGAGGTCCAGAACGAATTCGTCAAGGGCAAGTTCCGCAGGTGGGCCGAGTACGCTGCGGTCGCCGGCGACAGGAGCGACTGCGACGCCGCCGTCCTCGCCGTCTGTCCGGAGCAGCGGGTCGCCGACCAGTACGACAAGCGTTTCCGGGTCGGCCCCGAGCACTGGTTCAAGCCCCTCGTCATCGGCCCGTCCACGCTGCCGATGATCACCGACCCCGCCCGGGTGGCCCGCTCCCCGGAGATGGCCGTCCTGGCGGCGGCCTGTCACTCCTCCGCCCCTGGAGTACTGAAAGCCCTGCTCGAAGGGTTCGAAGGCATCGATCCCGAGGTTGCGGCCGAATACACTGAGTACACCCTGACACTGCTCGACGAGGAAGCCCGTAACGAGGTGGAGGAGATCATGTCCACGAGCACCCTGCGGTACCACAGTGCCTACACGGATCGATTCGTCAGGCAGGGCCTTGAGCAGGGCCTTGAGCAGGGCCTTGAGCAGGGCCTTGAGCAGGGCATCGCGAAAGGCAAGGCGGAATCGCTGCTCCGGGTCCTGGCGGCGCTCGGACTGGCCGTCTCCGAGGCCGAGCGGGAGCGCATCACCGCGTGCACGGACCCGGATCAGCTCGACTCCTGGCTCGATCGCGCCGTGACCGCGACCTCCGTCGCCGAGCTGCTGGAAGGCTGATACCGCAGGGGGACCACTCTCCCACCGCTCCCACTGAGGCGCCCGCCGCCGACACGGCCCCGCTCACGTCGGGGCCCTGTCGGCGCGGGCGCCTTACTGCGCTTCCGGCATTCCGGCGGCCGCGTTCCCGTCGCGGCGGTCGTGGTCGGCGCGCGCCTGCACGACCTCGTCCATGCGCTCCTCCAGGAAGCCGACCAGGGCCATCAGGTGCACGGCGGTGTCCCGGCCCAGGGGGGTCAGGGAGTACTCCACGTGCGGGGGGATGGGGCGGTGCACCTCGCGGTGGACGAAGCCGTCGCGCTCCAGGGTCTGCAGGGTCTGGGAGAGCATCTTTTCGCTGACGCCGTCCACACGCCGGCGCAGCGCGCCGAAGCGCGCCGGCCCCTGGGCGAGTGCGCCCAGGATCAGCACCGCCCACTTGCCGGTGACGTGCTCCAGCGCCGACCGTGACGGGCAGCGCTTCTGGAACACGTCATAGGCCAGATCCTCGAAGCTCACCCGTGCACGATACCGCCCGCCGCCCGAGCGGCGCCGTGATCCATATCGCATGTACTGTGCTTTCGTAAGTACTAACCAATGGTTAGTGTTGGCGGTGGATGCACACCGCATCGGAACACCGGATCGAAGGGGACACGGACATGGCCGACATCGCCGTCATCGGAGCCAACGGGACCATCGGATCGCGCATCGTCGACGAGGCGCTGCGGCGCGGGCACACCGTCACCGCCGTCGTGCGCGACCCCGCCAAGGTCGAGCGCCGCGACGCCGGGCTGAGCACGGCCGTGGGCGACGTCCGGGACGCCGCCTCGGTCGCCGAGGCCGCCAAGGGCAAGGACGTTCTGGTCAGCGCCGTCGGCGGCGGCGACGGCCCGGGGCACGTCGACCTCATCGAGCCCGCAGCCCGCACCCTGGTCGAGGCCCTGCGCACCCTCGGCGACCGGGCCCCGCGGCTGATCATGGTCGGCGGCGCCGGGAGCCTGGCCACCGCCGACGGCTCCCTCGTCTGGGACGCCCCGGGCCTGCCCGAGTGGCTGCTGCAGATCATGCACGCCCACGGCGACGCGCTGGAGTTCCTGCGCGGCGTGCAAGACGTGCGCTGGACCAGCCTGAGCCCGGCCGCGAGCATCGCCCCCGGCGAGCGCACGGGCTCCTACCGCACCGCCGGCGACACCCTGGTCACCGACGAGGCGGGAGAGAGCCGTATCAGCGCCGAGGACTACGCCGTCGCCCTGATCGACGAGGTCGAGCGCCCGGCCCGCATCGGCGAGCGCTTCACCGTCGGCTACTGAGCCGGCCGTCCGGGCCTGCGGGGGTCTTGCGGGCGGGCGCGGTGCGCGGCAGCATGCCCCGCATGGGCACGGTGGTGGTCACGGACGAACAGGTGCGCCGGGCGGTGCCGATGGCCGAGGCCGTCGACGCCGTCCGCCGGGCCTTCACCGACCTGGCGGCGGGCGCCTTCGAGATCCCCGTGCGCACCGTCCTGGGCGACGGGGCCCACCTGGCCATGCCGGTGCACCACCGGCCCACCGGGACGGCCATCGTCAAGACGCTGGGCCTGAACTTCGACCGCGCCCCCGCCATCACCGGCACCGTCGTGTGGAGCGACCCGCGTCGGGCCCACACCCTGGCCGCCGACGCCGGGACGCTGACCACCCTGCGCACCGGCGCCGCCAGCGGCGCGGCCACCGACCTGCTCGCCCCGCCCGGGGCCCGCCGCATGGCGCTGATCGGCGCCGGCGGTCAGGCCGCCGACCAGGTCAGGGCCGTGCACACGGTGCGCCCCCTGGCCGAGCTGACCATCGCCTCGCGCACCCGGGAGCGGGCCGAGGCACTGGTCGCCGCCCTGGCCGCCGAGATGCCCGGGGTGCCGATGCGCACCGCGCCCGACCCCGCCTCCGCGGCCGCCGGGGCCGACATCGTCGCCTGCGCCACCACCGCCGTCGAACCGGTGCTGCGCGCCGCGGACCTGCCCGGGCGGGTGCACGTCAACGCCGTCGGCTCCTTCCGCCCCGCCATGCGCGAGCTCGACGACGACGTGCTGGCCTCCTCGGCCGTGGTGGTCGACGACCTCGGCGCGATCATGGAGGAGGCCGGCGAGGTGCTGCACGCCCTGGAAACGGGGGCGATCACACGTGCGGACCTGGTAGAGCTGGGGCACGCGCTGAGGCGTGGCCCGCCCGCGGGGCGGTGCGGGCGCACGGTGTTCAAGAGCGTGGGCGTCGCGGTCCAGGACTGGGCGGTGGCGCGGCTGCTCGCCGACCGCTTCCTGTGAGCCCCCCGCCCGCCCGCGGGGCGCTGGAGCTGCACCGGCTGGAGGTCCCCGCACCGCACCGGCTCCCCTTCGCCGCCGGGACCTTCGACTCCATCGGCCCCCTCTCCCGCGCCGACTACCCCCACCGCCACGCCTTCCACGAGATCCTGCTGGTCACCGCCGGCACCGGACGGCACGTGGTCGACACCCGGCCGCTGCCCATCACCCCGCCCAACCTGGGCGTGCTGGCCGCCGGGCAGGTCCACCACTGGCAGGCCCGCGGCCTGGACGGGTACGTGCTGCTGCTGGAGGACGCCTTCCTGGCCGACCGCCCCGGCGACCGGGAGCTGCTGCGCCGCCTGGCCGCCCGGAGCCCCTGGACCGCCCTGGGCCCGCGCGAGCACGCCGAGGCCGCGGGGGTGGTCACCGAGATCGCCCGCGAGTTCGGCGAGCGGCGCCCCGGAATGGCGGGCGTCGTCCGCGCGCTGCTACACGTCCTGCTGGTGCGGGCCTGGCGGACGACCGACGGCGGCCCCGCCCCGGCCCCCGAGGCCGCCGCCGGCCTGGCCGCCCGGTTCCTGCAGGTGCTGGAGGGGCCGGAGGCCCTGGAGCCCGGGGCCGGGGTCGAGCGGATCGCCGACGGCCTCGGCGTCAGCCCCGGCCACCTGGGCGAGGCCGTCAAGCGCGCCACCGGCCGCACCCCCGGCGCGCTCCTGCGCCAGGCCCGCCTGCTGGAGGCCGAGCGCCTGCTGGCCTGCACCCGGCTGACCGTCGCCGCCGTCGCCCGCGCCAGCGGGTTCGCCGACCCCGCCTACTTCTGCCGCTTCTTCCGCCGCGAGACCGGGACCACCCCGGGGGAGTTCCGCGCGCACGCCCGCGCCGAGGTGGGCCCCGCGCCGAGCACAACGGCGCCCGGGGAACGTCCATCGCGCACGGGCGGTGACACGGCGTAGCGTCCGTGTTCCCCGCACCCCAACGCGAGGAGCCCACCGTGGCCGACGAGACCCCCACCCGCAAGACGCTGCTCAAGGCGGCCCTGGCCACCGGCGCCCTGCTGGGCGCCGCGGGCGCCGCCCCCGCCCTGGCCCGGGACCGGGCCGACGGCCGGTCGCTGGAGCCCACCCCGGCCTGCGACGACGGCGACGACCCCACCCCGCCGCAGATGGAGGGCCCCTATTTCACGCCGGGCTCCCCGCGCACCGGCGACCTGGTGGTCCCCGGCGACCCGGGCACGCCGCTGGCGGTGGCGGGGTACGTCTTCACCCGCGACTGCCGCCCGGTCGCCGGGGCCCTGCTCGACTTCTGGCAGGCCGACCACCACGGCGCCTACGACAACGTCGGTTACCGCTACCGGGGCCACCAGTTCACCGGCCCCGACGGGGCGTTCGCCTTGACCACCATCGTCCCCGGGCTGTACCCGGGCCGCACCCGCCACCTGCACGTCAAGGTGCAGGCGCCGTCCCGGCGGGTGCTCACCACGCAGCTGTACTTCCCGGGCGAGCCGCGCAACGGCTCCGACCGGATCTTCGACCCGCGCCTGCTGATGGAGGTGCGCCGGGACGGGGCGGGCCGGGCCGCCGCCTTCGACTTCGTCCTGGACCACACGGCCTGACCGCACCGTCTGACCGCACCGCCTGACCGGGATCTCAGGCCTCCTCCGCCGCCACCGCCCCGGCCACCGAGCCGGACAGGGGCAGGCGGGGGATGAGGACCGCCTGGTAGGCGTGGTAGGCGTCGGGCTTGCCCCGCCACACCGTCGACGAGGGGGAGCCGTCCGGGGCCACCTCGTGGTGCCAGCCGCCCTTGCCGGGGTCGACGTGGCGCTCGCGGATGTAGTCCCACCAGCGCGTGGACCACTGCGCGTACCCCTCGTCGCCGGTGCGCCGGTGCAGCACCGCGGCCGCCGCCGTCGCCTCGGCCGCCACCCAGTGCATGCGCTCGCGCACCACCGGCCGGTCCTGCCAGTCCAGGGTGTACACGAACCCGTCGGCCCCGTCGGCCGCCCACCCGTGCTCGCAGGACAGGGCGAACAGCCGCCGCGCGGCCTCCACCAGCCACGGCGGCCCGCCCGCCCCCAGGGCGGACTCCAGGCTCACCAGCAGGCGCGCCCACTCCAGCCAGTGCCCCACGGTCGTGCCGTAGGGGCGGAAGGGGTCGGCCGGGGCGTCGGCGTTGTAGTCCAGCAGCGTCTCCCACTGCGGGGTGAAGTGCTCGGGCAGGCGCCAGCCGTTGGCCGCGGTCTTGTCGCGGATGAGCCGGTCGGCGATGCCCAGCGCGCGCTGGCGCCAGATCTCCCGGCCGGTGGCGTCCGCGGCGGCCAGGAACGCCTCCACCATGTGCATGTTGCTGTTGGCGCCGCGGTAGGCCTCGCATCTGCGCCAGGTGCGGTCCCAGCCCTCCACGCACAGTCCTTCGACGGCGTGGAAGAAGCGCCGCTCGACCGTCTCCAGCGCCTCGTCCAGCAGTTCCGCGCCGCCGGGCCGGCGGGCCTGCGCGGCGCTGGAGGCGGCCAGCACCACGAACGCGTGCTCATAGCCGGCCTTGGCGCCGTCGCCGGGGGCGCTGGAGGAGTACCAGCCGCCGTGCTCGGCGTCGCGCAGCCGCCCGCGCAGCGCCTCCAGGCCGTGGTCGGCCAGGGCCGCCGCCTCCTCATCGCCGCGCAGGTGCGCCAGGGAGAACACGTGCGTCATCCGGCAGGTGATCCAGGTGTGGGCCACGCCGTCGGGGACGGGGCGGCCCTCCTCGTCCAGCCAGCCGAAGCCGCCCTCGGGCAGCGCGGCCGCGCGGGCGAAGGCGACCGTGCGCTCTTCCTCGGCCTGGAGCCATTCGGTGGGGGGTTCCATCATCCTCCGTTCAGCCGCGCTCGGCACCGGGCGGATCACCCGGCACCGGTCCGAATCCTCCCATGCCGCCACCGGCGGCGACCCGCTATGCACGGCTGGAGTCCGCCGCCGTCGGGCATGACCCTGGTGGCCGGCGCACACGCGATGTCCCCGACCGGCCCCGGGCCCGAGAGAGAGGCAGCATGCACGACGACCGGAAACTGGTGGAGGACCGGGTCTCGCGGGTCCTGGAGGAGCGCATCCGCCCCGCCGTGTACCCCGAGACCGCGCCCATGGAGACCGCCCGGTGGGACGCCCCCGGCGAGCCCGTCCCCGTCGCCGAGGGCCTGGCCGCGCCCTACCGGCCGGCCGGTCCCGGGGAGCCGTGGGGGCCGCCCTGGGGCACCACCTGGTTCCGCATCCGCGGGCGCGTCCCCGAGGCCTGGGCGGGGCGCACCGTGGAGGCCGTGGTCGACCTGGGCTTCGACGGGCACATGCCCGGCTTCCAGTGCGAGGGGCTGGCCTACACCGCCGACGGCGCGGTGGTGAAAGGGCTCAGCCCGCGCAACCGGTGGCTGCGCGTCGCCTCCTCGGCTCAGGCGGGGCAGCCGGTGGAGTACTTCGTGGAGGCCGCCGCCAACCCCGTGGTGCTGGGGGCGCCCCCGTTCCGGCCCACGGAGCTGGGCGACCGGCGCACCGCCCCCGACCGGCCGCTGTACCGGGTGCGCTCGGTGGACCTGGCCGTCTTCGACCCGGGGGTGTGGCACCTGGTGCACGACATCGAGGTGCTCGACCAGATGATGCGCGAGCTGCCCGAGGGCGCGCCGCGCCGGTGGGAGGTGCTGCGGGCCCTGGAGCGCGCCCTGGACGCCCTCGACCTGCAGGACGTGCCCGGCACCGCGGAGGGGGCCCGCCGCGTGCTCGCCCCGGTGCTGGCCTCCCCGGCCGAGGCGGGGGCGCACCGGATCTCGGCGGTGGGCCACGCCCACATCGACTCGGCGTGGCTGTGGCCGCTGCGCGAGACGGTGCGCAAGGTGGCGCGCACCGCCGCCAACGTCACGGCGCTGATGGACGACCACCCCGGCCTGGTCTTCGCCATGTCGCAGGCCCAGCAGCTGGCGTGGATCAAGGAGCACCGGCCCGAGGTGTACGCCCGGGTCGAGGAGAAGGCGGCCGAGGGGCGGTTCGTCCCGGTGGGCGGCATGTGGGTGGAGGCCGACACCAACATGCCCGGAGGGGAGGCCATGGCCCGCCAGTTCGTCTTCGGCAAGCGCTTCTTCTCCGAGGAGTTCGGGGTGGACACCAAGGAGGTGTGGCTGCCCGACTCCTTCGGGTACTCGGCGGCGCTGCCGCAGATCGTGCGCCTGGCCGGGGCCGAGTGGTTCCTGACCCAGAAGATCTCCTGGAACCGCACCAACCCCTTCCCGCACCACACCTTCCTATGGGAGGGCATCGACGGCACCCGCGTGTTCACCCACTTCCCGCCGGTGGACACCTACAACTCCGAGCTGTCGGGCGCGGAGCTGGCGCACGCGGTGCGCAACTTCCGCGACAAGGGGGCGGCGACGCGGTCGCTGGTGCCCTTCGGGTGGGGCGACGGCGGCGGCGGGCCCACCCGGGAGATGCTGGGCCGCGCCGACCGGCTGGCCGGCCTCGAGGGCTCACCCCGGGTGCGCGTGGAGCGGCCCGACGCCTTCTTCGCCGCCGCGCGCGCGGAGTACCCCGACCCGCCGGTGTGGCTGGGCGAGCTCTACCTGGAGCTGCACCGGGCCACCTACACCAGCCAGGCCCGCACCAAGCAGGGGAACCGGCGCAGCGAGCACCTGCTGCGCGAGGCCGAGCTGTGGGCGGCCACCGCGGCGGTGCGCACGGGGGCCGGCTACCCCTACGAGCGCTTGGAGCGGGTCTGGCGCACGGTGCTGCTGCACCAGTTCCACGACATCCTGCCGGGCACCTCCATCGCCTGGGTGCACCGGGAGGCGGCCGAGGCCTACGAGGGGATCGCCCGCGAGCTGGAGGAGGTCATCGGCGGTGCCCAGGCGGCCCTGCTCGACGCCGTCCCCGGCCCCGAGGGCCCCGGCGCCCCCGCGGTCTTCAACGCCTGCCCGCACGAGCGCGACGGCGTCCCCGCCCTGGGCGCGGGCCCGGCCACCCGTGCCGGGGACACCGGCGGGGCCGTGCGGCACACCCTCGACGGGGATGCGCACGTGCTCGACAACGGGTCGGTGCGGGCCGTCATCGGCCCGGACGGGCTGCTGCGCTCGGTCGTCGACCTGCGGGCGGACGGCGGGCGGGGGCGCGAGGCCCTGGCACCGGGCGGGCGCGGCAACCTGCTGCAGATCCATCCCGACCTCCCGAACATGTGGGACGCCTGGGACGTGGACTCCTTCTACCGCAACACCGTCACCGACCTGGACGGCGCCGATGACGTGTCCGCCGAGCCGCTGGAGGGCGGGGCGTGGGCGGTGACCGCCCGGCGGAGCTTCGGCTCGTCCACGGCCGTCCAGCGCACGGTGCTGCGCCCGGGGGCGGCGCGGGTGGACATGGACACGGAGGTGGACTGGCGCGAGACCGAGAAGTTCCTCAAGGCGGCCTTCCCCCTGGACGTGCGCGCCGACGAGGCGGCCTCGGAGATCCAGTTCGGGCACGTGCGCCGTCCCACGCACACCAACACCTCCTGGGACGCGGCCCGGTTCGAGACCTGCGCGCACCGGTGGATCCGGGTGGCCGACCCCGACTACGGGCACGCGCTGGTCAACGACTCCACCTACGGCCACGACGTGACGCGGGACGTGCGCGGCGACGGCGGCACCACGACGGCGGTGCGGCTGTCGCTGCTACGGGCGCCGCGCTTCCCCGACCCGCGCACCGACCACGGGCCCCACCGGTTCGGCTACGCGCTGGTGCCCGGCGCGGCCGTGGCCGACGCGGTCCGTGAGGGGTACCGCATCAACCTGCCCGAGCGCACCGCCGAGCGGGGCGGGTCGGTCGCGCCGCTGGTGCGTGTGGAGGAGGACGGGGTGGTGGTGGAGGCGGTCAAGCTCGCAGACGACCGCTCCGGCGACGTGGTGGTGCGCTTGTACGAGGCCCGCGGGGCGCGGGCGTCCACCCGGGTGGGGTTCGGCTTCGACGCGGGCAGGCCCGCCCGGGTCGACCTGCTCGAACGCCCGCTGGAGGGCGCCGCCGGGCCGGTGCCCGACGGCGACGGGTACCGGCTGGAGCTGCGCCCCTTCGAGATCGCCACCCTGCGGGTGCCGCGCAACCGGTGAGCCCCGACACGCGTGTCTGTACCCCCTGAGGGGGGTGTCGTTCCGCTTCGGTGCGGTGCCGGTTCACCCGGGACAGGAGGCCGGGCCGAGCTCGGCTGCGGCGGTGAGCAGCGCGGAGTGGTGGGTGCGGTACCCCCGAGGCCTATCGGCCACCAGGCGCTGGATCCGGGCGGCCGTCCGGGGGAGCAGGGCGCCGGGCAGGCGGCGGTCATGCGGGCAGGAGTGCCAACTGTTGGCAGCGCCAACGAATTGGTGTACCGTCGCCGCCATGAATGTTGGCGCAACCAATGAAAGAGGCGGCGGGAACGCCGCACAGGACACCGTGGCCCGCCTCGCGGACCGCGCCGCGATCACCGACCTGCTCTCCCGGCACGGTCGGTGGCTGGACGACAGGCGCTTCGACGACGTGCGGAGCGTGTTCACCGACGACGCCGTGGTCGTGGTCGGCTCCGGAGAGGTGCAGGGCGCCGACCGGGTGGCCGAGCTCGCCGCACGCAGCCACGGCCCGTTCGCACGCACCCACCACATGACGGCCAACCCGCTGGTGGAGGTCGACGGCGACCGCGCCGTGCTCGGCGCCCAGCAGATCGCGGTCTTCTGCCGGGAGGGGGAGACCCCCGAGTTCACCGTCGGGGAGGAGTACCGGATGGAGGCGGTCCGCACCCCCGAGGGCTGGCGCCTGTCCCGCGTGGAGGGCGACCGGCTCTGGCGCCTCGACCACGGGAGCGGAGGCGGAGCGTAGGGGGTGGGACAGGCGGCGGCGCCCGTGGCCGGAGGAGCGCTCCGGGCACGGGCGCCGCAGGGGGGAGGGGAGCGGGGGCTACAGGCCCAGCAGCCGTTCGATGCCGGCCATGCCGAAGTCGGCGGCGAAGACCCCGGTCAGGATCCACATCAGCCACCCCACCTCGCGGTACTTGCCGACGGCGGTCTTGATCACGGTGTAGGCCACGATGCCCGCGCCGATGCCGGTGGCGATGTCGTAGGTGAACGGCATCAGGGCGATGGTCAGGAACGCCGGGACCGCGACCGAGATGTCGCTCCACTCGATGGCCCCCACGCCCATCATCATCATGGCCCCCACCAGGACCAGTGCGCACGAGGCCGCCTGTCCGGGCACCATCCCGAACACCGGGGAGAACAGGATCGCCAGCAGGAACAGCGCGCCGGTGACCAGGCTGGCCAGCCCGGTCCGGGCGCCCTCGCTGACGCCCGCGGTGGACTCCACGAACACCAGGGTGGCCGAGGAGCTGGTCACGCCGCCGACCACGGCGCCGGCGCCGTCGGTGCCCAGGATCTGGTTGGTCCGGGGCATCTGGCCCATCTCGTCGGTCAGCCCCGCCTTGTTGCCCACCGCCAGCACGGTGCCCAGCGCGTCGAAGAACCCCGCCAGGATGAGGGTGAACAGGATGACCGCCGCGCTGGCCGGCCCGGCCTGGGTCCAGGCCCCGAACAGGTCGACCTGGAAGAACAGGCTGAAGTCGGGGGCGATGAACAGGGTCTCGGGCAGCCGCGGCGCCGAGCCGCCCCAGGTGCCGTCGCCCAGCTGGAAGACGTAGGTGACGGCGACGGCGATGACCGTGGCGGTGACGATCCCGTAGAAGATCGCCCCGGGCACGTTGCGGGCCAGCAGGATCGCCGAGACCAGCAGCCCGATGACGAACACCACCACCGGCCAGCCCGCCAGGTGCCCGGTGGCGCCCAGCTGCAGCAGGCTCCCGTCGCCGGCGCTGACGAAGCCGGCGTTGGCCAGCCCGATCAGCGCCACGAACATGCCGATGCCCACGCCGATGGCGAGCTTGAGGTTGTGCGGCAGCGCGTTCATCACCGCGGTGCGCACCCCGGTGACCACCATCAGGATGATCGCGATCCCCTGCCAGACCACCAGGCCCATCGCCTGCGGCCAGGTCATCTGGGGGACCGCCTGGTAGGCCACCACCGCCATGACGCCCAGGGCGGCGGCCAGCGCGATGGGCGCCCGGCCCACCACGCCCATCAGGATGGTGACGATGCCCGCCGACAGGGCGGTCATCGTGGTCAGCTGCTCGAAGGTGGGGGCGTATCCGTTGATGTCCTGGGCCCCGCCGAGCACGATGGGGTTCAGGACGATGATGTAGGCCATGGCCATGAAGGTGGTCAGGCCTCCGCGGATCTCCCGCCCGTAGGTGGAGCCGCGTTCGGTCACGAAGAAGAACCGGTCGAGCCAGGATCGATCGGTCCCGGAGGCCGCCGCCGGTTCGGGCGCCGGCCCCTTCGCGTCGAGTCGGGTCATGTCCCCTCCTGGAGGGAAGTCGGGTCCGGGCCTGCCCGGCCCGGTACCGTGTGCGGGGGGTTGATTACACTGCGTGGCCTTCCGTGGGTGCGCCCGGACGAGGCGCGTCCACGGAGGACCGGGGGCCTCCTGGGTCCGGAGGCTGCCCGTCCCGGCACCGAGGGCGCCGGCGGACCGGGACGGGCAGGATCGTGGCGGAACCGCGCCGGGCTACAGCTCGATGCCCACGATGTCCTCGGGGCGCACCGGGGCGTGCGTCAGCGCGCGCCCGGTGGCGTCCCGGACCGCGGCGACGATCGCCGGGGTCGACGAGAGCGTCGGCGGCTCGCCCGCGCCGCGCAGCCCGTAGGGCGCGTTCGGGTCGGCGTGCTCCAGCACGTCGATCCGCATCGGCGGGGTGTCCAGGATGGTGGGGATCAGGTAGTCGGTGAAGGAGGGGTTGCGGATCTGGGAGTCCTGGACCTGGATCTCCTCCATCAGGGCCAGGCCCAGCCCCTGGGTGGAGCCGCCCTGGATCTGCCCGGCCAGCTGCTGGGGGTGCATGACCTTGCCCACGTCCTGCACCGCGTCCAGCGCCACCACCTTGACCAGGCCCAGCTCCACGTCCACGTCGACCACGGCGCGGTGCACGCACATGCCGAACTGGGTGTGGGAGTCGCCCTGGCCCAGCGTGGGGTCGAGCATCCGGGTGGGCCGGTGGTGGAACTCGCGGGTCTCCTCCACCGCGGCGCCCTCCAGCACATCGGCCAGCGGCGCGAGCGGCCCGTCGGTGTCCGAGACCAGCTTGCCGCCCTGCAGCGACAGCCCGGAGTCGGGGCGGCCCGGCGGCACCAGGCCGCGCTCGCGGGCCAGCTCGAACACCCGGGAGCGCACCGCCTCGCAGGCGGTCTTGACCGCGCCGCCGGTCATGTAGGACTGGCGCGAGGCCGAGGAGGACCCGGCCGAGCCGACCTGGGTGTCGGAGGGGTGGATGGTCACCCGCTCCACGCCCAGCTCGGTGCGGGCGATCTGGCCCTTGACGGTGACCAGCCCCTGGCCGACCTCGGCGGCGGCGGTGTGCACCATCGCCGCCGGCTCGCCGCCGATGAGCTCCAGGCGCACCCGGGCGGTGGAGTAGTCGTCGAACCCCTCGGAGAAGCAGAGGTTCTTCAGGCCCACCCCGTAGCCCACGCCGCGCACCACGCCCTCGCCGTGGGTGGTGTTGGCGACCCCGCCGGGCAGGGTGCGCAGGTCGGACGGGTCGGGGAGCTGCTCGCGGGCCGGCGGCAGCGGCATGTCCTTGGCGCGCTGCAGCATGTCGGCCATGGGCAGCGGGGTGTCCATGAGCTGGCCGGTGATGATCCGCGAGCCCTGCTTCATGGCGTTCTTGATCCGCAGGTCCACCGGGTGCATGCCCAGCTCGGCGGCGAGCTTGTCCATCTGCGACTCGTAGCCGAAGCAGGCCTGCACCGCGCCGAACCCGCGCATCGCCCCGCACGGGGGGTTGGTGGTGTACACGCCGTAGGCGTCCACCTTGACGTTGGGCACCTCGTAGGGGCCGATGCCCAGCGAGGAGGCCACGCCCACCACCGCGGGGGTCGCCGAGGCGTAGGCGCCGCCGTCGACGACGATCTCCAGGGTGGCGTAGAGCAGCGTGCCGTCCTCGGCGGCGCCGTGCTCGAAGCGCATCTTGGCCGGGTGCCGGTGCACGTGGCCGTAGAAGGACTCCTCGCGGTTGTAGACGATCTTGACCGGGCGGCCGGTGTGCAGCGCCAGCATGCACGCGTGGATCTGCATGGACAGGTCCTCGCGGGCGCCGAACGCCCCGCCCACCCCGGCCAGGGTCAGCCGCACCCGGTCCTCGGGCAGGCCCAGGGCCGGCGCGATCTGGCGCTGGTCGACGTGCAGCCACTGGGTGGCGATGTACAGGTCCACGCCCCCGTCCTCGGCCGGCACCGCCATGCCCGACTCCGGACCCAGGAAGGCCTGGTCCTGCATGCCCACCTCGTACTCGGTGGAGACCACCGCGGCGGCCTGCGCGCGCAGCCCCTCCACGCCGCCGCCCTCGGTGAAGGCCCCGGTGCGGATGGGCTGGTGGCGCACGACGTTGCCGTGCTGGTTGTACTCGGCGTGCACGGGCAGGGAGCCGTCCTCGTGCACCAGCGGGCAGTCGGGGTCGAAGGCGGCCCGCCGCGAGTCGGAGACCGGGTCGAGCACCTCGTAGTCGACCTTGACGCGCTCCAGGGCGCGGCGCGCGGTCTCGGGGTGGTCGGCGGCCACGATCGCCACCGCCTCGCCCTTGTAGCGCACCTTGTCGAAGGCCAGGACCGGCTGGTCCTGGTACTCCAGCCCGTAGCGCTTCTCCCCGGGCACGTCCTCGTGGGTGAGGACGGCGTGCACGCCGGGGAGCTTGAGCGCCTCGGTGGTGTCGATGCCGAGGATGCGGGCGTGCGGGTGGGGGCTGCGCAGCGTCATCCCCCAGAGCATGTCCTCCATCCACATGTCGGAGGAGTAGGCGAACTCGCCGGTGACCTTGAGCGTTCCGTCGGGGCGGCGGGGGCTGGCGCCCACCCCGTCCCGGGTGGTGCTGGACAGGTCGCCCGGGGCCCGGGTCGCGGTGCCGGACATCACCGGCTCACCTCCTGGGTCAGTCGTCGGTGGGCGGCGCGGCCGGCCTCGGCGGCCTCGCCGTGGGAGACGGTGCGCAGCTCGCCGCGCTCGACCACGGTGCGGCCGCCGACCAGCAGCCGCTCCAGGGGCGGGACCGGGCCGAAGGCCAGGGCCACCACCGGGTCGTCGATCACGTCGTGGCCGAAGCCGTCGATGCGCCAGAGTGCGATGTCGGCGAGCTTGCCCTGCTCCAGGGAGCCCAGCTCGTCCTGGCGGCCGAGCACCCGGGCGCCGCCCAGGGTGGCCATGTGCAGGGCCTGGCGCGCGGTGAGCGCCTGGGGGCCCTTGCGGGCGCGGGCCATCAGCAGCGCCTGGTGCATCTCGCCGGCCAGCAGCGTCAGCTCGCTGGAGGCGGGCCCGTCCACGCCGAGGCCGACGGGGACCCCGGCGGCCAGCAGCTCGGTGGTGCGGCAGATGCCCGCGCCCAGCCGGGCGTTGGAGGTGGGGCAGTGGGCGATGCCGGTGCCGGTCTCGGCGATGCGCGCGATGGCGGCGTCGGACAGGTGGACCGCGTGCGCGAACCACACGTCCTCGCCCAGCCAGCCCAGCTTCTCGGCGTACTCCACCGGGGTGCAGCCGAACTCGGCTGCGCACTTGTCCTCCTCGTCGAGGGTCTCGGCGAGGTGGGTGTGCAGCCGCACCCCCTTGGCGCGCGCCAGCTCGGCGGCGCCGCGCATCAGCTCGCTGCTGACCGAGAACGGCGAGCAGGGCGCCACCGCCACCCGGGTCAGGGAGCCGAAGGAGGCATCGTGGTGGGCGTCGATCGCCGCGGCGGTGCCCTCCAGGGCCCCGTCCAGGGTCTCCACCACCGAGTCCGGCGGCAGCCCGCCCTGCGCGTGCCCGCGGTCCATCGACCCGCGGGCCAGGTCCAGGCGGATGCCGACCCGGCGGGCCGCCTCCACCTCGGCGGCGGCGATGTCGCCGCGCCCGGCGGGGTAGATGTAGTGGTGGTCCGAGGCGGTGGTGCAGCCCGACAGGGCCAGCCAGGCCGTCCCGGCGGTGGTGGTGCCGGCGACGGTCTCGGCGTCCAGCCGGTGCCACATCTCGTAGGAGCCCACCAGCCACTCGAACAGCGTGCCGTCGGCGAACAGCCCCTGGGTGGCCCACTGGTAGAGGTGGTTGTGCGTGTTGACCAGGCCGGGGGTGGCCACGCACCCGCGGCCGTCGATGCGGCGCGCCCCGGGCACGTCCGGGGCCGCGCCCGACCCCACGCGCGTGATGCGCCCGCCCTCGGCCACGATGTGTCCGGCGGCGTACTCGGCGCCGCCGACCGTGGCGATGTAGGCGCCGTCGATGACGACGGTCTCGGCGCTCATGCGGCACCGCCCGCCTTGGCGGCCTCGCGCTCGGCGGCCACCCGCACCGCGTCGATGATCTTCTCGTAGCCGGTGCACCGGCACAGGTTGCCGGCCAGGGCCTCGCGGATCTCGGCGTCCTCGGGGACGTCCCGGCCCGCGCCCACGGTGCGCGCGATCAGGTCGTCGGTCTGCACCAGCAGGCCGGGGGTGCAGAAGCCGCACTGCACCGCGCCCATCTCCACGAACGCCTCCTGGACGGTGCCCAGGCGCTTCTCATCGCCCTCGCCGCCCTGGTCGGCCAGGCCCTCCACGGTGCGCACGTCGCGCCCGTGGGCCTGCCCGGCGGCGACCATGCACGAGCAGGCGGTCACCCCGTCCAGGTAGACCGTGCACGAGCCGCACTCGCCCTGCTCGCAGGCGTTCTTGCTGCCGGGCAGGCCCATGCGCTCGCGCAGCACGTACAGCAGGCTCTCGCCGGCCCACACGTCCTCGGCGCTGGCCTCTTCTCCGTTGACGGTGAACGTCACGCGCATCGGGCGTCTCCCCTCGGGTCCTGCAGGCTCTTGCGGTGGTCGGTGACCGACCAGGACAGGGCGCGGCGCGCCATCACGCCCACGGCGTGCCGGCGGTAGTCGGCCGAGCCGCGCTGGTCGTCGATGGGGCGGGCGACCGAGGAGACCAGTTCGCCGAAGCGGCGCACCACGGCCTCGTCCAGTACCGAGCCGCCCTCCCAGTCGAACTCGGCGGCCAGGAACTCCTCGGCCTCGGGGGCGCGGACCGGGGTGGGGGCCACCGAGCCCAGCCCGGTGCCCACGGTGCGCTTCTCGGTGTCCAGGGCCAGGCTGAAGTTGGCCACCGCGATCACCATGGCGTTGCGGGTGCCGATCTTGCAGAAGTGCTGCGGCCCGGCCGGGCGGGGCAGCAGCACCGCGGTGATCAGCTCGTCGTCCTGGCGGGCGGTGCGGCGCAGCCCCAGGTAGAACTCACGGGCCGGGACGGTGCGGGTGCCGCGCACCGAGGCCAGTTCGATCCGGGCGTCGGTGGCCAGCAGCACCGGGTGCGCCTCCCCGGCGGGGGAGGCGCCGCCCAGGTTGCCGCCGACGGTGCCCCGGTTGCGGATCTGCGGGGAGGCCACCGACCGGGAGGCCTGGGCCAGGGCCGGGGCGCGCTCGCCCAGCTCGGCGATGATCCGGGTGTAGGGGACGCCCGCCCCCAGCCGCACCCCGTCGCCGTCGGGGGCCCACCGGGCCAGCTCCGGGACGCCGGTCAGGTCGATCAGCGCCGGCGGGCGGTGCTTGTCGAAGTTCAACTCGACCATCACGTCGGTGCCGCCCGTGATCGGCACCGCGTCGGGGTGCTCGCTCTTGGCGGCCAGCGCTTCCTCCAGCGTGGAAGGGCGCAGGAAGTCCATACTCGTCCTCGTCGTTGCGCGGGCGGACGGTCGGGCCGTCTGCCGTGTGGTCTACGCCGGGTGTGTATGTGAAGTAGAACACCGGCGAACAGGGTGCGGCCACCCGGTGAACCCATGAACCGGAGCGCTGGTCGCGGGCGGTGCTTCGTTGTTTCCTACAACACGTCATGGTGGGTTAACGTGGCCGCCACGCGGCGGCGCCGCGACGAGACGAAGGGACCCCATGCGGCTCGGCGAACTGCTCTCCATCCCCCGGCTGAGGCTGCGCTTCATCAGCGGGGCCGACCAGGCCCACCGCGCCATCCGCTGGGCCTACACCACCGACCTGCTGCGCCCCGCCCGCTACCTGACCGGCGGCGAGCTGGTGCTGACCGGCATGATGTGGCGCAACGGCCCGCAGGACTCGGAGGTCTTCGTGGCCTCGGTGGTCGAGGCGGGCGGGGCCGCGGTGGGCGCCGGGACCGCGCTGGGCGAGATCCCGCGCGACCTGGTGGAGGCCTGTGAGCGGCACGGCGTGCCGCTGCTGGAGGTGCCGGCCGAGACCTCCTTCGGCGCGGTGACCGAGGAGGTGCTGCGGCTGATCAACCGGCACCGCTTCACCACCATCGCCGAGAACCGGGACCGGCACCGCCGGATGATGGCCGAGGTCGCCGCCGGGGCCGACTTCCCGGCGGTCTTCGCGGCCGCCGCCGAGCAGGCCCGGCTGCGCGCCTGGGTGGTCTCCAGCACCGGCCGCGCGGTGGCCGGCGCCGGCCCGGAGCTGGACGGGCGGGCCCGCGCCGAGCTGGCGGCCCGCGCCCTGTCCTGGCCCTCGTTCCCGCGCAGCACCGAGCTGCCGGGGCGGGCGCTGACGGTGATGCCGGTGCAGACCCGCGACTCCCACCCGCTGGCCGGGTGGCTGCTGGTGTGCGAGGGCCGCCACGAGGACTGGGAGGAGGAGGTCCACGAGGCCGTCGCCGAGCTGGCCTCGATCGCGGTGCTGGCCCGCAGCCGGGAGGAGGAGCGGGCGCTCAACGACGCCCGGCACGCCGAGGCGCTGCCCCGGCTGCTGGAGGAGCAGCGCCAGGAGGAGGTCGAGGCGCTGCTGCGGGCCGCGGGCGGCCGGGAGCGGGGCGGGGGCCACGTGGTGGTCAGCGCGGCGCTGGCGCCCGAGCCGCGCCTGGCGGACCTGGCCCGCCGGGTGGCGGGCGAGCTGCTGGCCGAGCGGCCCGGGGCGGTGGTCACCGGGGACGCCGACGTGCTGGCGGTGGTGCCGGTCCCCGACCCGGGGCACGCGGGGGCCCAAGCCGTCGAGGAGCTGCGCGGGGAGCTGGAGCGCGGGGCGCGCGCCCTGGAGCCGGGGCTGGTGGACTACCGCCTGGCGGTGGGCATCGGCTCCACCCCGCGCGAGCTGGGCGACCTGCGCGGGGCGGCGGCCGAGGCGCGGCACGCCCGCCGGCTCGCCGGGCTGCGCCCGGGGCGCGCCCAGGTGATCGCCGGCGCCGAGATCGACTCCCACGAGCTGCTGCTGGCCTCGGTGCCCGAGGAGGTGCGGGCCTCCTACCGGGAGCGGCTGCTGGGGCCGCTGCTGGCCTACGACCGGGACCACCGCTCGGAGCTGGTGGAGACGCTGGAGCGGTTCCTGGAGCACTCGGGGTCCTGGCAGCGCTGCGCCTCGGCGATGCACGTGCACGTCAACACGCTGCGCTACCGGATCGGCCGGGTGGAGGAGCTGACCGGCCGCGACCTGAGTCGCCTGGAGCACCGCGTGGACCTGTTCCTGGCCCTGCGCCTGCGGGGGTGAGGCGGGTCTGCGGGGCTGAGGCGGACGGCCGAAGCCTGCACGACGCCCTCGACGCGCTCCCCGGCACCGGGACCGCCGAGGTCGGGTAGGGGCCGCGAGGGGCGGTCGCGGAAATTCCTCCTTCGCGTGTGCATGCCCCGCCCCCGTCGGGTTAGGGCCCGGGACAAGGCGCGAGGGCGACGACCCGACGCCCCGCGCCGGCGCCCGGACCTCCGCCCGGGCGGGACCGCCTCGAAGGACGGCGCCAGGGTTCTGGGGGGTGCCCCGGTGCCGCCGAGGCGGTCGGGGGGGAATGCAGCGGAGGGCGCTCGGTGCCCGGCCCCGCCGCCGCGGCGGGGCCGGGCACCCGGGGACACGGCAGTGGACCCCTCGAGGACGAGCCCGACCGGAGGAGGGGCGATGCCCACCCAGACCCAGGAGTTCCTGCGCACCCACCCGCGCGGCGTCGGCGGCGACGCCGAGCTGGTCTCCAGCGCCATCGAGCGGCTCGCCGCCTGCGCCCAGGCATGCACGGCCTGCGCCGACGCCTGCCTGGGCGAGCGCGATGCCGCCGACCTGGTGCCGTGCGTGCGGATCAACCAGGACTGCGCCGACGTGTGCGAGGCGGCGCTGCACGTGCTCTCCCGGCGCACCGCGGTCGACCCGCTGCTGCAGCGCGGCCTGCTGTCGGTGTGCGCCGAGTACTGCCGCGCCTGCGCCGAGGAGTGCCGGCGCCACGCCGACCGGCACGAGCACTGCGCCCTGTGCGCCGACACCTGCATGCTGTGCGAGGACGCCTGCACCCGCCTGATGGCCCGGATCGGCTGAACCGCCGGGGCCGACGGCGGCCACCGGAAGGAGGGGACATGCCGGGACGACGGGAACTGCCGGACACCCTGCGCCGCTCGCCGCGCAAGGCCCAGGACACCTGGATCGAGGCGCACGATTCGGCGGTGGAGCAGTACGGGGAGGGGGAACGGGCGCACCGCGTCGCCTACGCCGCGCTCAAGCACGCCTTCGAGAAGGTGGGCGACCACTGGGAGCGCAAGAAGGGCGGCCGCAAGGAGGGGAGCGAGGGCACCGCCGGCGGTGTCGACGCCGCCGCGTCCAAACGGCACCTGTACGAGCGCGCCCGGGAACCGGGCGTCGAGGGCCGCTCGAAGATGGACAAGGACGAACTGGTCGCCGCGCTGGAGAAGGCGAGCCGGACACGGACCCGCCGGGCGAGGGAGCGGTAGGCCGCAGCGGCACGCGAAACGGCACGCGAGGGGCCGCCCCGCACGGGGCGGCCCCTCGCCTCGGTTCGGCCCGGTTCGCCTCGGACCGGCCTCAGACGTTGTTGCCCTCGGCCGCGCTGATGTCGGCCAGGGCCGACCGCGGGTCGCGCTCCACGGCCAGGTCGCCCAGGGACACCACGCCCAGGGGGCGCCCCTCCTCGACCACGGGGAGCCGGCGGACGCTGTGCTCGCGCATCAGCCGCACCGCCTCGCCCACCCGCGTCTGCGGGCCGACCGTCACGGTCTGCCCGGTGAAGGCCCGCTCCACGGTCTCCTGTGCACAGTCCGCCCCCTCGGCCACGCAGCGCACCGCGACGTCGCGGTCGGTGACCAGCCCGCGCAGCCGGCCGTCCTCGGTGATGAGGACGTCGCCGATGTCCTTGTCGCGCATGATCCGGGCCACCTCGCGCAGCGTGGTGCCGGGCGAGGCGGTATAGGGCGGGGTCGTCATGACCTCGCGAACGGTCTCGGCCATGGTGGCCTCCCCTCACAACTCCTCTGCGATTCCTCTGCGATGCGGTCTCCGGGCCGCTACCAGACAGCGGCCGCGTGAAACGCGGCCCGCCCCCGCCTGTCCGCCGCCGTGTTCGCCGCCGGCGGCGCGGGGGTAGTGGGCGCGGGCGGCGGCGTCCGCCGCCGCGCGGATCCGGAACCGAGGAGGCGGGACGTGACCGAGACGCGGGAGGCCGGGGAGCCGGGGGTCGCGCAGGGGAGGGAGTCGCACGCGGGGCGGCGGCTGGCCCGCTGGGTCAGCAGCACCGACCACAAGGTCATCGGGCAGCTGTACGTGGCCACGTCCTTCGGGTTCTTCCTGGTGGCAGGCCTCATGGCGATGGTGGTCCGGGCCGAGCTGATGTGGCCCGGCATGCAGGTGGTCACCAGCGAGGAGTACAACCAGCTGTTCACCATGCACGGCACGGTGATGATGCTGCTGTTCGCCACCCCCCTGTTCGCCGGGTTCGCCAACCTGGTCATGCCGCTGCAGATCGGCGCCCCCGACGTCGCCTTCCCCCGGCTCAACATGTTCAGCTACTGGCTGTTCCTGTTCGGCGGGCTGATCCTGCTCGCCGGCTTCGGCACGCACGGCGGCGCGGCCGACTTCGGCTGGTTCGCCTACACCCCGCTCTCGGACGAGGTCCGCTCCCCGGGCCTGGGCGGGGACCTGTGGGTGATCGGGCTGCTGGTGTCGGGGCTGGGCACCATCCTGGGCGCGGTCAACTTCATCACCACCATCGTGGTGATGCGCGCCCCCGGCATGACCGCCTTCCGGATGCCGCTGTTCACCTGGAACACCCTGTTCACCAGCGTGCTCATCCTGATGGCCTTCCCCGTGCTGACCGCAGCGCTGGCGGCGCTGGGCGCCGACCGCATGATCGGCACCCGGGTCTACGCCCCCGAGCACGGCGGCGCCATCCTGTGGCAGCACCTGTTCTGGTTCTTCGGGCACCCGGAGGTCTACATCATCGCGCTGCCGTTCTTCGGCATCATCACCGAGATCATCCCGGTCTTCAGCCGCAAGCCGCTGTTCGGCTACAAGGGCATGATCGGGGCGACCATGGCCATCGCCGGGCTCTCGATGGTGGTGTGGGCGCACCACATGTTCCCCACGGGCGCGGTGCTGCTGCCCTTCTTCTCCGCCCTGTCGTTCCTGATCGCCGTGCCCACCGGGATCAAGTTCTTCAACTGGATCGGCACGATGTGGCGCGGGCAGCTGGTGATGGCCTCCCCGATGCTGTTCTCCCTGGGGTTCCTGGCCACGTTCCTGTTCGGCGGCCTGACCGGGGTGCTGCTGGCCTCCCCGCCCATCGACTTCCACGTCACCGACACCTACTTCGTGGTGGCCCACTTCCACTACGTCGTCTTCGGCACCGTGGTCTTCGCGATGTTCGCCGGGTTCTACTTCTGGTGGCCCAAGTTCACCGGGATCATGCTCGACGAGAAGCTGGCCAAGCTCCACTTCTGGCTGCTGTTCTTCGGCTTCCACGCCACCTTCCTGGTGCAGCACTGGCTGGGCGCGGCCGGGTTCCCCCGCCGCTACGCCGACTACCTGCCCACCGACGGGTTCACGGTCCTGAACCAGATCTCCTCCGTGGGCGCGTTCGTGCTGGGGGCCTCGACGCTGGTGTTCCTGTGGAACGCCTGGCGCTCCGCCCGCCACGGCGTCCGGGTGACCCGGGACGACCCGTGGGGCCACGGCTGCTCGCTGGAGTGGGCGACCCCGTGCCCGCCGCCGCGGCACAACTTCACCTCGCTGCCGCGCATCCGCTCCGAGCGCCCCGCCTTCGACGTCGCCTTCCCGCCCGACGAACGGGGCCGCCGGCGCATGCGGTCCCGCGGGCACGGGTAGTCGCGCGGGGACGCGACGTTCGGAAGGGGAGAGCCGATGTCCGAGCAGAACACGCCTCCGCCGCCGGGGTACGAGGGCATGCCCATCCCCACGCTGCGCCACCGGGTCCGCTCCCTCGGCGAGGAGGAGCTGCGCCGGGGTCCTGGATCCTGGCCAACCGGCTCGAAGCGCTGGAGGAGGGCGCCGAGCCCTCCGGCGGGGACCAGGGCTTCCGGCCGGAGGAGGCGCCGCCGCCGCCCCACGGGGGCTCCCCGGTGGGCGAGGGGTCGGCCGCCCCGACGTCCAACCCGCCCCCGCACGGGGTGCCCGCCCAGCCCGCCCGCCCCAAGGGCGACCGGCAACCGGGCGGTGGCGGCCGGTGAGCCCCGGGCGCACCCCCGGCACCCCCTGCTCCGACCCGTCACCGCACCCGGGGAGCGGGCGAGTCGGAGGCCCGATGGACGTGTGCCCGGTGGAGTGCGGAGGCCCATGCCCTTTCCGAGGGATTTCCGAACGGATTTCGGCGGAGAGAATCCCCGGGCAGTGGGCGCGGAGCGGCGTTACGGCCCCGGGCGGCGCACCCGAGCCGGTGTTTGGAGCGATGGCTCGTCGGTAGTCGGAGCGGTGCGCACCCGCGGCGGTTCGGGAGGCCACGGACCGAGCGGACGGTAGGGGTCCGGAGGTGCACACCGGGAACGAAGCGGAGGAGCGGGAACGAGGGCGCACGGCCCCGGGCACGGCTCCGAGAGCCTGATGCGGCACGTGCCCCGGGACACCTATCAGCACCGGCGCCGGCCGGCAGCGATTCGGCGGCGATGCCGGACGCCTGCGTGAGGAGCCGCCGGTGCCGGCCTCGGATCCCGCACGCGCACGAGCGAGCGCGAGAGAACGAGAGAAACGGCGGGCCGCCCGGCAGGCGGCCCCGGAACGCTTCCCGCTCAAGCGCTTCAGCGAAGAGTGGGACCGGCTGATCGAGGAGGTAGCACCATGAGGATCGACATGGTCTCCGAGCACGCCTCACCACTGGCGGCGACGGGCGGGGGCGATACCGGGGGACAGAACGTCCACGTCGCGGAACTCGCGCGCGCCCTCGGGGAGCGCGGCCACACCGTCGTCGTGCACACCCGCCGGACCGCGCCGGACCAGCCCGGGCAGAGCGAGGCGGCGCCGGGGGTGACCGTGCGGCACGTCGGCGCCGGACCGCCCCGCCCGATCGGCAGGAACGACCTCCCGCCGTACACGGGGGCCTTCGCCGAGGACCTGGCCCGCCACTGGGCCCACGAGGCACCGGACCTGGTACACGCCCACGACCGGATGAGCGGGCAGGCGGCCCTGTCCGCGGCCGCGGCGGCGGACGTCCCCGTCGTGCAGACCTTCCACGCCCTCCTCTCGCTCAAGCGCATGCGCGAGGGCGCCGACGACACCGGTCCGCCCGAGCGCGAGCAGTCCGAGAGCGAGGTCGCCGAGAGGGCCGACATGGTCCTGGCCACCTCCACCCAGGAGCAGCGGTCCCTGCGCCGGCGCGGCGTGGATCCGGGCCGCATCGCGGTCGTCCCCGGCGGCGTGGACCTGGAGCGCTTCTTCCCGGAGGGGCCGGCGGCCCGGCGGGGCGACGCGCCGCGGGTCCTGTGCCTGGGGCGGCTGGTGCGCCGCAAGGGGGTCGACACCGTGGTGCGGGCCCTGGCCGGGGTGCCCGAGGCCGAGCTGGTCGTGGTGGGCGGCCCCGCGCCGGGCGCCGTCGACGGCGACGAGCAGGTCGGCCGCCTGCGCGGTGTGGCCGAGGAGGCCGGTGTGGCCGAGCGGGTGCGCTTCCTGGGGGCGGTCCCGCGCGAGCAGGTGCCCGCCTACTTGCGGTCGGCCGACCTGGCGGTGAACATGCCCTGGTACGAGCCCTTCGGGATGAGCACCGTGGAGGCGATGGCCTGCGGCGCCCCGGTCGTCGCCTCGGCGGTCGGCGGTCACCTGGACACGGTGGTCAACGACGTCACCGGGCGCCTGCTGCCGCCGGCGCGGCCGCGGGCGCTGGCCTTCCGGATGCGCCGGCTGCTGTCGGACCCGGTGACCCGGGAGAGCTACGGGTTCGCCGCCGCGGACCGGGTGACGGCCCGCTACGGCTGGGACACGGTGGCCGCCCGCATCGAGCGGTGCTACCTGCGGGTGCTCCGGGCGCGCGGGCGCGAACCCGGGGAGGAGACCGGGCGGAGCGGGGCGCTCGCCGCCGCGGCCCCGGAAAGGGGCCGCTGACGCACCGTCGGCCGGTTCGCGGGTCGGCGGCATCATCGGCGCCGGTCGGGGTAGCGGGGCCGGGCACGCCCGCCCGACCGACCGAGGAGTTGTCAACGATGGCGGAGAAGGTCTCCGATCTCCTGCTGAAGCGCCTGCGCGAGTGGGGCGTCGAGCACGTCTTCGGCTACCCCGGCGACGGCATCAACGGACTGCTGGCCGCCTGGGACCGGGCCGGCGACCGGCCGCGGTTCCTCCAGGCCCGGCACGAGGAGCTGGCGGCGTTCGAGGCCGCGGGCTACGCCAAGTTCTCCGGCCGGGTGGGGGTGTGCGCGGCCACCTCCGGGCCCGGCGCGGTCCACCTGCTCAACGGGCTCTACG
The DNA here is from genome assembly GCF_000341205.1 of Nocardiopsis baichengensis YIM 90130. Taxonomy (NCBI): domain Bacteria; kingdom Bacillati; phylum Actinomycetota; class Actinomycetes; order Streptosporangiales; family Nocardiopsidaceae; genus Nocardiopsis; species Nocardiopsis halophila. The sequence continues at coordinate 49,240 of NZ_ANAS01000004.1, forward strand.
ACGCCAAGCTCGACCACGTCCCCGTGGTGGCGATCGTCGGCCAGACCGACCGCAGCGGCATGGGCGGCTCCATGCAGCAGGAGGTCGACCTGCACGCGCTGTACAAGGACGTGGCGGCCCAGTACCTCACCGAGGTCACCGTGCCCCAGCAGCTGCCCAACGCCCTGGACCGGGCCATGCGCGTGGCGGAGTCCCGCCGCACGGTCACCGCGGTGATCATCCCCGCCGACGTGCAGGAGCTGGACTACGTCGAGCCCGGGCACGCCTTCAAGATGGTGCCCGGCACCCTGGGGACCGCCCGGTCGGTCACCGTGCCCGACCGGGACGCCCTGAACCGCGCCGCCGACGTGCTCAACGCGGGGAACCGGGTGGCCGTCATGGTCGGCCAAGGCGCGCGCGGCGCCCGCGAGCAGATCGCCGAGGCCGCCGACCTGCTCGGCGCGGGGGTGGCCAAGGCGCTGCTGGGCAAGGACGTGATCTCCGACGAGGAGCCCTACGTCACCGGCGCCGCGGGGCTGCTGGGCACCCGGCCGTCCTACGAGATGATGCGCGACTGCGACACCCTGCTCATGGTCGGCTCCGGGTTCCCCTACAGCCAGTACCTGCCCGAGTACGGCCAGGCGCGCGGGGTGCAGATCGACATCGACCCCGCCATGCTCGGCCTGCGCTACCCGTTCGAGGTCCCGCTGCCGGGCGACGCGCGCGAGACCCTGCGCGAGCTGCTGCCGCTACTGGAGCGCAAGCGGCACCGCGGCTGGCGGGAGACGATCGAGCAGAACGTCCGCCGCTGGTGGCAGGTGCAGGACCGGCGCGCCGGGGTGCCGGCCGACCCGGTCAACCCCGAGCTGGTGGCGCACGAGCTCTCGCCCCGGCTGCCCGACGACGCGATCGTCACCGCCGACTCCGGCTCGGCCACCAACTGGTACGCCCGGCACCTGCGCTTCCGCGCCGGCATCCGCGGGTCGGTCTCGGGGAGCCTGGCCACCATGGGCTGCGCCGTGCCCTACGCGGTCGGCGCCAAGTTCGCCCACCCCGACCGGCCGGTGATCGCCATGGCCGGCGACGGGGCGATGCAGATGAACGGGATGAACGAGCTCATCACCGCCGCGCTCCACGCCGAGCAGTGGAGCGACCCGCGCCTGGTGGTGGCGGTGTTCGACAACGGCGACCTCAACCAGGTCACCTGGGAGATGCGGGCGATGGGCGCATCGCCGCAGTTCGTCCCCTCCCAGCGGCTGCCCCGGGCCTCCTCGGCCGCGTTCGCCCGGAGCCTGGGGCTGACCGGCATCCGGGTGGAGGAGCCCGACCGAGTGGGCGAGGCCTGGGACGAGGCACTGGCGGCCCGGGGGCCGGCCGTGGTCGAGTTCGCCACCGACCCGTCGGTGCCGCCGATCCCGCCGACGGCCACCTGGGACCAGATGGAGTCGATGACGGCGGCCCTGGCCAAGGGGGACCCGGAGGCCTGGTCGGTGCTGGCGCAGGGGGTCCGCTCCAAGGCGCAGGAGTTCCTGCCCGGGAGCCGCCGCTGACGGCCCGGTGTTTATCGTCCCGTTACACGGGCACGGTGCACCCTGGAGAGGCGGCGCCTCCCGATCCACGGAGGCGCGCGACGGGGTGACGCTGCGACCGCGGCGCATGATGAGGAACGCCCTTGTGAAGTGGGAACGCCCCTTGTGCAGTGGACGCCGCGGTGGCCGTCGGCTCCCCGTGCCGGTGAACAGCCCACGTCGCAGGGGAGGAATGCGAGATGACCGCTCCGCCCACGAACGACATCCCCGCCGGCCCCCGGAAGCCCGCCCAGGGCGCCACCGCCGAGGAGCTGCTCAAGGCCCGTGCGGACCTGCCGCCCCGCTCGGCGGAGGCCGAGGCGCTCAGCGCGATGGTGGTCGACATGTACGCCCCGGTTGCCCGGCGGGAGGCCCGTCGCTACCGGGGCCGCGGCGAGCCCATGGACGACCTCGAACAGGTCGCCATGCTCGGGCTCACCCGCGCGGTCGCCTACTACGACCCCGACTACGGCAAGCCGTTCCTGTCCTACCTGCTGCCCACCGTGACCGGGGAGCTCAAGCGGCACTTCCGGGACAACACCTGGGACGTGCGGGTGCCCCGCAAGCACCAGGAGAAGAGGGGCGAGCTCAACCGCTTCACCGTCGAGTTCGCCCAGGAGCACGGCAGGTCGCCCACGACCGGGGAGATCGCGACCGCCCTGGACATCGATGAGCGGACCACCGAGGACCTGCTGAACGCCTCGCGGGCTTACTCGGCGCTGTCCCTGGACGCGCCCTGCGGCACCGGCGAGGACGCCCCGTCCCTCGGGGACACCATCGGCGGCGGGGACGGCGGCCAGGACGGAGTGGAGGAGCACCAGGCGGTCCGGGAGGTGCTGGGCCGCCTGCCCGAGCGCGAGCGGCGCATCGTGCTGATGCGGTTCTACGGCAACCGCACCCAGACGCAGATCGCCGAGGTGGTCGGGCTCTCCCAGATGCACGTCTCCCGGCTGCTCAGCGCCACGCTGGAGGATCTGCGCCAGGACCTGGTGGGCGCGGACTGACCCGGGGGCGCGGGCCCGCTCCGCGCGGCGGGCCCGCGCCCATGGCCCGCGCCGCCGAGCCCGACGGGATCGCGCCCTCCTGCGCCTTCTGAGCGGGGCCGGGTTTGCCCCGCGCCCGGGGCGGGTAGCCGTGAGCCGCAGGAACGAGCGGGAGGGCGCCATGGGGACCGGCCGGGACGAGGCGGAACTGCGGGCCATGGAGGCGCGGCTGCGCGCCGAGGACCCCGGCTGCGCCGAGCGGATCGACGCCTGCGCCCACCGGCTGGCCGCGCAGGAGCGCGCGGCCGCCGGGCCGGGCCCGCAGAGTCCGCAGAGCCCGCAGAGCCCGGCGCAGAGCACCGAGCCGGTCCCCCGCACCGGGGTGGCGCTGATCTGCGGGGCGTTCGCGTTCGCGCTGCTCATGCTGGTGCTCGTGCCGCTGCTGGTCCGGTCCGGCTGACGCGGGCCCACCGGCGCGGCTCACCCCTCCTCGGCGCACCGCCGCATCCGGGTCAGCGAGGTCGACAGCAGCCGCGAGACGTGCATCTGCGACAGCCCCACCGACGCGGCGATCTGCGCCTGGGTGCGGTCGCCGGCGAAGCGCTGCAGCACGATCGACCGGTCCCGGGGCGAGAGCCGTTCCAGCAGCGGGGCCAGTGCCACCCGGTCCTCGGCCGCCTCCAGCGCCGGGTCGCTGCCGCCCAGGGTCTCGCCCAGCGTGCGCTCCTCGCCCTCGGCCCCGCAGGGCAGGTCCAGCGAGAGCGCGCTGTAGGCGGCCGAGGCCGCCACCAGCTCGCGCGCCTCGGCCGTGCCCAGCCCCAGCTCCTCGGCCACGTCCGCGACCGTGGGGGAGCGGCCGTGCCGCTGGGTGAACTCGCCTTCCAGCACGATCAGGCGCGAGCGCAGCTCCTTGAGGCGGCGCGGTACCCGCACCGCCCAGGTCCGGTCCCGGAAGTGCCGCTTGACCTCGCCGGTCATCATCGGCAGGGCATAGGACAGGAACTCCTTTCCGCGCCGGGGGTCGAAGTCGCGGATCGCCTGCATCAGCCCGACGCAGGCCACCTGGCGCAGGTCCTCCTCGGGTTCGCCGCGGCCGGAGTAGCGGCGGGCGATCCGCCGCACCACGGGGGCGTGCAGCTCCACCAGGCGGCGGCGCAGCTCCTCGCGGCGCGGGTCGCCCTCCTCCAGCGCGGACAGCCGGACCAGCAGGGCGTGCGCCTGGCTCCGGCGGTCGGCGGCGGTCGGGTCGGTCTCGGGAAGGGGTCGGCTCATCGGCGGAATCCTCCCGGGCGCGGGGGCCGTCGGCTCCCTGTCGCGCCACGAGTCTAGGAGCCCCGCCGGGGCCGCTCCAGGGACCATCGGCACCGTGCCGGGGGACCCCTCAGGCCGCCACGTACACCGCCCGGCCCTCGCGCCTGCCCTCCAGGGCCGCCTTGAGGCGGGGCGCCAGTGCCGGGTGCATGCGCCCCAGCGCGGTGTCGGGGTCGAGGAAGGCGTGGTCGTCCAGCTCCTCGGCCTGCAGGGTGATCCGCGCGTCGGGGGGCACCCGGCCGCAGTCGAAGACGAACGAGCAGAACGGGCGGGGCCGCGGCCCCGCCGGGGCGCTCCACTGCACCGCCAGCAGCGCGCCGGCCGCCACCTCGAGCCCGACCTCCTCGGCGACCTCGCGCTCGCAGGCCACATGCGGGGGCTCGTCCTGCTCGACGACGCCGCCGGGCAGGGTCCAGTGCTCGCGGTAGTTGGGCTCGACCAGCAGCACCCGCCCGGAGGGGTCGGTGATCAGGCCGAAGGAGGCGAGGTAGGAGGTGGGCAGGGTGGCGAACCACTGTTCGGGAGGAAGGAACGCTGACATGGGGCCAGGCTAGATCGCCGTCCGGGCACCGGGCGGCGCGGGTGCTCCCAGCGCCTAGACTGGGCGTCTTCCTACAGTCACGAAACGGTGTCGGCGAGCCGCGGGCACCGGAGCAGCGGCGAGCGACGGAGGTTGGAATCGTGGGCCCACTGGAGCACGGCGACCCGGAGCGCATCGGGCGCTACCGCCTGATCGGGCGGCTGGGCGCGGGAGGCATGGGCCAGGTCTACTTCGGCCGGTCCGCCGGGGGCCGTGCCGTGGCGGTCAAGCGCATCCACCCGCACATGGCGGCCGACCCCTCCTTCCGCGAGCGCTTCGCCCGGGAGGTCACCGCCGCCCGCCAGGTCAGCGGCGCCTTCACCGCCCCGGTGATCGACGCCGACCCCGAGGGCGAGGTGCCCTGGCTGGTGACCTCCTACGTGCCGTCGCTGCCGCTGGACGAGGGCGTGCAGGCGCACGGCCCGCTGCCGGAGGCCTCGCTGCGGGTGCTGGCCACCGGCCTGGCCGAGGCGCTGGCCGAGATCCACCGGGTGGGGCTGATCCACCGCGACCTCAAGCCGGGCAACGTGCTGCTGGCCGAGGACGGGCCGCGGGTGATCGACTTCGGCATCGCCCGCGCCACCGAGGGCGCCGCCGCCACCCAGTCCATCATCGGCACCCCCGGGTTCATGTCGCCCGAGCAGGTGCAGGGCGAGCACATGACCCCGGCCAGCGACCTGTTCGCCTACGGCGCGGTGCTGGTCTACGCCGCCTCGGGCACCGGCCCCTTCGGCGAGGGGGCCATGCCCACCATGGTCATGCGCATCATCCAGGAGCGGCCCGACTTCAGCGCCGTCCCGCCGTCGCTGCAGCGGGTGGCCGCCGCCTGCCTGGAGAAGGATCCGCGCAACCGGCCGGGCACCGGCCAGATCCTGGACCACTTGGGGGACGTGCCGGCCGGGGCCTCCTGGCTTCCGCCCGCCTTCCGGCAGGGGGTGCACGAGCAGGTGGAGAAGGTCAACACGGCGCTGAACGCGGCGCCGGGGACCTCCCCGGCCTCCGCCGCCGGCGACGACGCGCGGACCTCGGCCATGGGGGCCGCGGCGGCGGGGGGCGCCGCCGGGGCGCTGGGCGGCGCGGCCGCCGGGTACGCGGCCGGGAGCGGCGCCGCGGGCACCGGCGGCCACGACGGCGCGACGGCGCGCTACGAGCCCCAGGCCCAGCCCACGGCGCAGTACCAGCCGACCGCCCAGTACCAGCAGACCGCGCAGTACCCGCAGGGCACCCCGCCGCCCTACCGTCCCGACGGTGCGGGGGCGACCGCCGCCATGCCCCCCGCCGCGCCGCAGGGCGGGGACGCCTACGCGGACCTGTACCGCGACTCGGCCGCCGGGCGGCAGCACGCCGCCCGGCCCGTGCAGGACGAGCGGCGCGCCCACCAGGAGCAGCGCCGGCGCCAGGAGGAGCAGGAGGAGCAGCGGCGCCGCCAGGAGGCCGAGCGCGCCCACCGCGAGCGGCTGCGGGCCGAGGAGCGGGCCGCCCAGCGGGCCCAGGACGAGGCGCGCAAGGCCGCCCGGCCCGGCCTGTGGAGCTTCCTCAAGCTGGTGCCGCTGCTGATCATCCCCATCCTGCAGATCCCGCTGGGCTGGGGCGCCGCCCACGCCTGGCAGTGGTTCACCGCGACCGAGGTGTGGTGGGGCGCGCCGTGGTACTACCGGGGCATGTGGGGCGAGTCCCTGCTCAGCGGCTTCGACTACGCGGGCTTCGTGCTGGCCATGCAGCTGGGGTACTTCCTGCTCAACAACGTGGTGTCGCTGGAGTACCTGGTCCGGTCGCTGCGGACCGGCTTCGTGGCGGGGATCCTGCTGTCGGGGGTGGCGCTGGCGGCCACCAACATCGCCCTGGCCTCCTTCGGCTTCTTCGGCGCCTTCTAGGGCTCCCGGCCGCCCGCCCGGTAGCGGGCGGCCGCCTCCTCCAGGTGCCGGGACAGGGCCGTGCGCAGCTCCGGGGGCTCGAGCACCTCGATGTCGGGGCCGAACGGGGAGAACTCGTGCACCGCGACCGGCACCGACTCGGTGGTCAGGTGCGCCTCCCGGCGCCCGTCGCGGCGGAGGGGCCCGTACTCGGCCTGCGCGGCGGTGCGGGGCGAGCACAGCACCGGCACCAGGGCGGCGCCCCTCTCGGTGAGCAGCACGCGGGCGCGCAGGGTGTGGCGGGAGGCCTCGAACTCCTCGGCCCAGGCCTGCCAGACCGCGGGCAGGTCGAAGTCCTGGGGGCGGGTGAAGGGGCGGCCGGTGTCCTCCAGCGCGCCGATGCGCTCGACGCGGTAGGTGCGCGGCGGCCGCTCCGCCTCTCCGGGCGCGGGGGTGGGCCGGGCCAGGACGTACCAGGTGTCGCCCTTGAGGACCAGGCCCAGCGGGTCGAGGGTGCGCTCGACGCGGGTGTCGTCGAAGCGGCGGTAGGAGACGCGGACGGTGCGCGCGTCCCAGACCGCCTGCGCCAGCGGCGCCAGGAACGGGGTGGCGGCGGGGCGGCGCCACCAGGCGGTGGTGTCCAGGTGGAAGCGGGAGGCGGCGCGCTCGGCCCGCTCGCGCAGCGCCCCGGGCATCGCGGCCAGCAGCTTGAGCCGGCCCAGCGCCAGGTCCGAGCCGAGCCCCAGCGCGTCGGCCGGGCCGGGCATTCCGGTGAAGGCCAGGGAGTGGGCCTGGCCCTCGGTCAGGCCGGTCAGGCGGGTGCGGTAGCCCTCCACCAGCCGGTAGCCGCCGCCGGTGCCGCGCTCGGCGAGGATCGGCACGCCGGCGGCGCCCAGGGCCTCGGTGTCGCGGTAGACGGTGCGCTCGGAGCATTCCAGCTCCTCGGCGAGCTCGGCGGCGGTCATCCGGCCGCGGTTCTGCAGCAGCAGGAGCAGCGAGAGCAGTCGATCGGCGCGCATGGGCCCAGTATGCGGCGCTCGGCGGGCCCGCCGGGTCAGCCTTCCGGGCGCCGCTCGTGCTCGGCGCGGGTCAGGGCGTACTCGACGTCTCCGTGCTCGGACCCGGGGATGGGCGGACCGGGCTCGCGGAACGTGCGCACCGGGCGCATCCCGATCTTCTCCATCACACGGCGCGAGGCGGTGTTGACGGCCATGGTCCGGGCCAGGACGCGGCGCACCGACGGGTCGGCGAACGCGGTGTCGAGCAGGGCGCGCGAGCCTTCGGTGGCCAGGCCGCGGCCCCACCGCGAACGGGCCAGGCGGTAGCCGAGCTCGGGTTCGGCGGGATCGCCGCCGCGCGGGGGGCGCAGGTGGAACCAGCCGGCGAAGGCGCCGTCGGCCTCCTCGGCGATCCAGTACCCGCGGTCCGGGCGGGAGCGGTACCACTCCTGGTAGGTGCGGATCCTGCGGTCGATCTCGGCGGGTGCGGACGGCCGGCCGCCGGTGATGTGGCGCATGACCTCGGGGTCGGCGTCGAGGCCGAGCAGCAGGGGAGCGTCGTCGGGGGTGATGCGGCGCAGCGCCATCCGGTCGGTGGTCAGGAGGACCCGCCCGGGGTGCCCGGTCATTCGGCGCCGCCCCGGGGGCCGTAGGCCGTGAGGAAGGTGGCGACGGCTGCTCGGGCGACGGCGTGCAGTTCGTCGTCGGGGACGGGGCGGGTGCCCAGGGCCGAGCGCAGTTCCATGGGGCCGGTGAGCAGGGCGAGGAGTTGTTCGCTCGCCTGGTCGGGGTCGGGGGTGTGCAGGCGGCCGGCCAGGGTGAGGCGGGCCAGGCGGTCGGCCAGGGCGTCCTGGACGCGGCGGGGGCCGGCGCGCTGGACGTCCTCCAGCAGCTCGGGGAAGCGGGGGGCTTCGGTGCCCAGGAGGCGGCGCAGGGCCTGGGCGCGGCGGCAGGTGTGGGCGCGCAGGATCTCCAGGGCGGCCTGCTCCAGTGCGGCGCGCAGGTCGCCGCCGTGGTCGCGCAGGGGGTCCAGGGCGGTGAGGGAGCGCTCGGCGGTGCGGGCGGCGGCGGCCTTCACGGCCTCCTGGAAGAGGGTGTCCTTGTCGTGGAGGTGGTTGTAGACGGTGGGTTTGGCCACGTCGGCCTCGGCGGCGATCTCGCGGACGCAGGAGCGGCCGTAGCCGTCCCGGGCGAAGACGCGGAAGGCGGCCTCCAGGATGGCCCGGCGCTTGTCGATGCGTCCGCGGGCCTCGGCGGGGGGTTCCGCCTGCGGGGCGGTGGCTCGGTTCACGGGCCCATCGTACCCCTCGGCAACGAAGAGTGAACCGGGAGGTTCATTCCGGTCGGACGCGTGTCCGTTCCGGCGCGGTCTGCTAACCTTCCGCGTCCGATTGGTCCACTCGGGGTAGGCGAATCCCTTGTGTCCTGGGAGGAGGGGCGACCGAATCGCATTCGGAGGCCCCGCCCTTCCTTGAATACGCGGAGAGCCGGGCGCGAAGTCCCGCTGAATTCTCGCTCGGGGCCGCTGACGCGCCCCCGCCGCGGCCCCAGGATGAACCCGTGCCTTCTCCGACCTCGGCCCGCACCACCGGCCCGCAGCAGGCCCTCGCCCCGCAGGGGCCGTCCCCCGTCTACCGCCCGGTCGTCGACCTGGAGTCGGGCGCCGTCCTGGCCGTGGAGGCCCAGGACCCCGCGGCGCCGGCCCCCGACGGCGACGCCGCCGCGCAGGCCGAGCGCCTGGCCCGGCTGGCGCGCCGGGTCGCCTCCGACGAGGCGCTGCTGCCCCTGGTCCTGCCGGTGCCCGCCGCCGCGGCCGCCGCCTCCCCCGAGATCGCCGGGCAGCTGGAGCTGGTCCTGCGGCGCACCGGACGCCGCCCGCGCGACATCACCCTGATGCTCGGCCCCGACCTGGCCGAGCTGCCGCGCGCCGCCGCGGTGCGCGCCGTGCGGCACGTGCGCGACACCGGCTTCCGGTGCGCCTTCGCCACCGCCGCCGTCCCGGTGGACCTCATCCTGGACCTGGCGCCCTTCCTGATGCGCCTGCCGCGCAACCTGGTGGCCGGGCTGCCGGGCGACGAGCGCAGCACCGCCGTGGCCGAGGGCATGGCCCGCATCGCGCGCAGCGCGGGGGTCTACCCGGTGGCGCCGGGGGTCGGCTCGGCGGACCAGCTCGCGGCGCTGCGCGAGGCGGGCGTGCGCCTGGGGTACGGCCCGCTCCTGGCCGACGACGACTGGACCCCGGGCGCCAAGGTGCACCCGCTGCCCGAGATCGCCCCGGGCGGCGCCGCCCGGCGGCGCGAGGGGCCGCCGATCACCGAGTTCATCGGCCCGCCGGTGGCCCTGGAGCAGGACGCCACGGCGGCCGAGGTGCTCGACGCCTTCACCAACGACCCGGTGCTCAACTCGATCATCCTGCTGGACCACCGCGAGCGCCCGGTGGCGGTCCTGGACCGGTCGCGCTTCCTGCTGTCGGTCTCGGGCCCCTACGGGCACGCCCTGCACGCGGCCCGCCCCGCGCGGCGCCTGGCCGACCCGCCTAAGACGGTGCCGCTGCACACCACCGCCATGGAGGCGCTGCGCGCCGCGGGCGCCTCGGGTGAGCGCGTGCACGACGACCTGGTGGCGGTCAACGCCTTCGGCCAGGCGGTGGGCGTGGTGGCCGTGGGGGACGTGATCGCCGCGCTGTCCCGCGGCTGAGCCGGTGCCTTGACCGGGACGTCGTTTGGCCCCGGCCTCTCGGTGACAGTGGAAGGGCGACGGAACGGCACACCCTCGACCACTGTGGAGGTGAGCGGGATGCTGATGCGCTCCGACCCGTTCCGAGAGTTCGACCGCCTCGCGCAGAGGCTGTTCACCGAGGCCCGCCCTGCGGTGATGCCCATGGACGCCTACCGCAAGGAGAACGAGTTCATCGTCCACTTCGACCTTCCCGGGGTCCGGGCGGACAGCATCGACCTGCAGGTCGAGCGCAACGTCCTGACCGTGAAGGCCGAGCGGCCGGCGCTGGAGGGCACCAAGGGGCGCGAGGCCGTGGTGGCCGAGCGCCCGGCGGGCACCTTCTCCCGGCAGCTCTTCCTGGGCGACACCCTCGACATGGAGCAGGTCGCGGCCGAGTACGCCGACGGGGTGCTGACCCTGCGCATCCCCGTGGCCGAACAGGCCAAGCCGCGCCGCGTCGAGATCCGCGAAGGCGGCGGGGCGGCCCAGATCACGCCCTGAGCGTCGCCGTCCGAACCGATTGGGCCGCCCGCCCCCGGAGGGGCGAGCGGCCCCCTTCATGCATGGCACACCTCGATGGCGCGATCCGTGGGGTGGAGGTCGTTGACGCCATGACGCCACCACCGGCACCGTTGTCGACGTGGACAAGCACCGTGTCGTCTTCCTCCTCTTCGACGGCTTCCAGACCCTGGACCTCGTCGGCCCCTGGGAGGTGTTCCGCTACGCCGGACACCTGACCGGCGGCTACGACTGCCGCACCGTGGCCTCCGCCGCCGGGCCGGTCGCCTCCGGCAGCGGGCTGCCCGTACACGCCGGCCACGGGATCGGGGCCGTGGGCCCCGACGGACCGCCGGCCGCCGACACCCTGGTGGTCGTCGGCGGGGCCGGCGTCGACGCGGCCTGCCGGGACGGGGAGCTGGTGCGCTGGGTCGCCGCGGCCGGCGCGCGGGCCCGGCGGGTGGCCTCGGTGTGCAGCGGGACCTTCCTGCTGGCCGCCGCCGGACTGGTGCGGGGGCGCCGGGTGACCACCCACTGGCGCCGCGCCGAGGCCCTGGCCCGCGCCCACCCAGAGGTGCGGGTCGACGCCGACCCGGTGTTCATCCGGGACGGCCGCGTGTGGACCTCGGCCGGGGTGACCGCCGGCATGGACCTGGCCCTGGCCCTGGTCGAGGAGGACCACGGCCGGCGCGTCGCGCACGCGGTCGCCCGGGAGATGGTGCTGTTCCTGCGCCGCCCGGGCAACCAGTCGCAGTTCAGCGTGCCGCTGTGGTCGCGCCAGCCCTCCACCGACCCCGTCCGGGAGGCGGTGGCGGCCGTCCACGCCCGCCTGGGCGACCGGCACACCGTGGGGTCGCTGGCCGAGCGGGCCGGGCTGAGCCCGCGCCACTTCCAGCGGCGCTTCACCGCCGAGATCGGGGTGGGCCCGGCCGAGTTCGTGGAGCGGGTGCGCGTGGAGGCGGCCCAGCGGGCGCTGGCCGAGGGGGCCGACCCGGTGGACGCGGTGGCCCGCCGGTGCGGGTTCGGCACGGCCGAGACGCTGCGCCGCGCCTTCCACCGGCGGGTGGGCGTGACGCCGTCCGAGTACAGGGAGAGGTTCGGAGCCATGAGGGAGCATGCATGACCGCCTATGGGCTGCTGGTGTTCGAGCGCGCGGAGGAGCTGGACTTCGTCGGGCCGTGGGAGGTGTTCGGGGTCTCGGCGATGCTGCGCGACGGGGCCGACACCCTGGAGCTGGTCGCCGAGGAGGCAGGGCCGGTGCGGTGCAACAAGGGCATGCGCGTGGTGCCGGACCGCGCCTTCGCGGACGTGCCCGGGGACCGGGCCGGGTTCGACGTGCTGCTGGTGCCCGGCGGCAACGGGACCCGGACCCAGGTCGGCAACGCCGTGCTGACCGGGTGGCTGGCGGCGGCCGCGGAGCGCGCGCAGTGGGTGGCGAGCGTGTGCACCGGGGCGCTGCTGCTGCACGAGGCGGGCCCGGCCCGGGACCGGCGGGTGGCCACCCACCACGCCTTCGAGGACGCCCTGGAGGAGCGGGGCGGGGTGACGGTGGTGCGCGACGCGCGGTACGTCGTCGACGGCAACCTGGTCACCAGCCAGGGGGTGTCGGCGGGCATCGACATGGCGCTGTGGCTGGTGGGCCGGCTGCACGGCCGGGACCACGCCCGGCGGGTCCGCCGGTACATGCAGTACGAGCCGGCCCCGCCCTACATGGCCGACGAGCCCGGGACCGAATGAGGGGTCCCGGGGCGAAAGCGCCCTAAGGGAAAGGGGAGCGCCCGGAGTTCCTGTCGGCCCCGGCGGCCGGGAATTGTCATCGGAACTCCGGAAGTGCTCCCCTTTTTCGTGTTCCCGGTGTTTCCCGCGTTTGTCGGGCGGTGCGGGTCACGAAAAGGCGTGTCCTGGTGTCCGTGCAGGTCACAACGGATGAATCGGCGGTGGCCCATTGCGGACACGCCTCAGGCCTCCTCTTCTCGTTCCGCCTCTTCAAGGGCCCATTTCAAGCGGGTCGCGCGTCGATATGAATGCAGTGGGCGGCGTCGTTCCCTAACCATTGGAGGAATCATGTCGCTGATCCAGCCGGGCGAGTACTTCATCAGGTGCGCCGAGAACGACCTGTACATCGACCTGTCCGGCGGCAACGCCGACCCGGAGACCCCCGTCATCGGGTGGCACCTGCACAAGGGCACCAACCAGCGCTGGGACGTGCAGCTCAAGAGCGCGCCCAACGTGTTCACCGTCCGCAGCATGGTGGGGGAGGTCTACGTCGGGCTGAGCAGCCTGAAGATCTTCCCGCCGCTCGTCGCCGCCCAGTCCTTCCCCGAGCCCTGGTCCATCGAGCCGGTGGGCGAGGGCAAGTTCCGCATCCACTTCCTGTACATGGACGCCGTGGTGACCCTGCCCGAGGACCGGGAGGGCACCCAGCTCGTCCTGCGGCCGTGGAGGGGCGAGAACCGCCAGATGTTCGTCTTCGAGAACGCCTGAGGGGCCTGAGGGCCTGAGGGGCCCCGCGCCGGCGGATCCGCACGGGCCCGCCGGCGCGGGGAGAGGCCGGTGAGGGGTGGTGCCCCGCCTCCCGCTCACCGGCCCGTCCATGGGGACGGAGAAGCCCGAAGGGGGCGGCGCCGTCATTTCCCGCGCTTTGGGTGAACGTTTCTCCAGAGAGCGTTCGCACTTCTGTGCGTTCGGGTCCGGGCGGTGGCCCCGTGCCGCTTTCCGGGGTCGGGGCATTCGGCTCCACCCTACCTCCCACCAGGGGTTGTCCGGCGAATGTGCGTCTGCCTCAAACCGGCGCGGGCAGGGGGCCGAAACCCCTCACCGGGCACGATCCCCCGCCTTTCCGGCCCATTGCGGTCACCGTCGCCGGCTCCGCCGCTCCGGGGAATCCGCACGTGCAGCAGAATGCGAATACGGGCGTGTGTGCAGGGCGCCCATTCGCCGGCGGCCGATTCCGCATTCGGCGGACACGCCGGGGCCCTGACGCGGCCCCGGCCGCGGGTGGGGCAGTCTTGGGGGCGTGAGAACGGCAGCCGATCGCCCGGACAGAGGCGCAGAAGAGGTACTGGGTTCCATTCCGCGGGCCGCCCGGCGCCCCACCGACCTGCTCGCCGGCGCGGCCGGGGCGGTGGCGGTGGCGGCGGTGCTGGGGCTGGTCTCGGTCACCGCCGAGGGCCACCAGAGCGCCCCGGCCGAGCTGCGCTCGCTGCTGCCGCCCTCGCTGCTGGCCCTGGTCGCCGCCGCCGCCAACATCACCGTGCTGGTGCTGGCCGCGGTGGTCGCGGTCGAGCGGCTGATCCGGCGCTCGGTACGGGACCTGGTGCGCGGCCTGGCCGCCGCGGCCTTCGGCTACGGCGCCGCCGAGGCGGTCAACGCCGCGGTCCTGGCCCTGTCCGGCCCGGCCGGGCCGCCCGAGGCGCTCTCGGTCGGAGCGCACACCGGCCTGCTCGGCGGCCCGGCCCACGCCTACCTCGCCGCCGCCGTGGCCTACACCGGCGCGGTCGGCCGGGTGCACCTGGCCCGGGTGCGCGGTGCGCTGTGGACCGGCATCGCGGTCACCGCCGCCGCGGTCCTGCTGGCCGGGGTGGCCACCGTCCCGGCGCTGGTCCTGACCGCGCTGCTGGGCGGCACGGCCGCCGCCCTGGCCGGGTTCGCCGTGGGGGGCTCGCGGCCCGAGGCACTGACCGGGCCGATGCTGCAGGAGCTGCGCCGGTTCGGCCTGGAGCCGCTGGCGCTGGCCCCCGCCGGGACCGACGCCGACGGCAACCGCCGTTTCACCGCGGACACGGTCGATCGGCGGCTGGACATCGTGCTGCTGCGCGCCGACGACACCGTGCAGGCCCTCAAGCGCCTGGGCGGCCTGGTCCTGCTGCGGGGCCCGGTCGCCCCTCCGGTGCGCCTGGGCCTGGCGCGCCGCCTGGAGCACGCGGCGGTGATGCAGTACGCCGCGCGGGCGGCGGGGGCGAGCGCCCCCGAGGTGCTGGGCATCGGCGACCTGGGCGCCGGATCTGCGGTGCTGGTCTGCGAGCACGCCCCGCTGCGCACCCTGGACCAGGCCTCCGACGCCGATCTGACCGACGCCGCCCTGCGCGGACTGTGGCGGGAGCTGGCGCTGCTGCACCGCAACCGCATCGCCCACGGGTCGATCGGCGGCGAGACGGCGGGCTGGCGGCTGAGCGGCCGCCCCGCCTTCACCGGACTGTCCGGCGGCGGGGTGGCCGCCGCGCCGCTGAAGGCCTCCCTGGACACCGCGGCCCTGCTGTGCGCGCTGGCGCTGCGGGTAGGGGCCGAGCGCTCGGTGCGGGCGGCCGTGGAGGTGGTGGGCCTGGAGGCGGTGGCCGCCGCTCTGCCGCTGCTACAGCCCGCCGGGATGCCGCACGGCCTGCGAAGACGCCTGCGCGGGCGGCCCGAGGTGCTCGGCGGGCTGCGCAGCCGGATCGCCGGGCTCGCCCCCGAGGCACCGGCCCGCCCGGCCCGGCTGGAGCGGATGCGCCCGCGCACGGTGATCAGCGTCGCCGCGGCCACCGTGGTGGGGCTGGTGCTGGCCAACCAGCTGGCCGGGGTGGACCTGTCCACGATCTCCGGGGCCGACGCGGGGTGGGCCGCGGCGGCGTTCGCCGCCGCCACGGCGTGCATGTTCGCCGCCGCGCTGGCCCTGATGGGCTTCGTGCCGCTCCGGCTGAGCCTGTGGACCACGGTGCTGGTGCAGTACGCCGGGTCCTTCGTGCGCATCGCCGTCCCCGCCGGCCTGGGGTCGATGGCGATCAACACCCGCTACGTCACCTGCCAGGGCGCCTCGGCGGGCCTGGCGGTCTCGGCGGTGGGCCTGTCCCAGGCCGTGGGGCTGCTCATCCACGTGCCGCTGCTGCTGGTCAGCGCCTACCTGACCGGGACCGGGCGCTTCACCGACTTCTCTCCCTCGCCGACGCTGGTGGCGGTGGTGCTGGTGCTGGCGTCCGGGGTGGCGGCGGTGCTGCTGGTGCCGCGGCTGCGCGGCCTGGTCGCCGAGCGGGTCCGCCCCTACTTCCGGGGCGTGCTCCCGCAGCTGCTGGACCTGCTGCAGCGGCCGCGGCGGCTGGCCATGGGGGTGGGCGGCACCCTGCTGCTGACCGCCGGGTTCGTGCTGAGCCTGTACTTCTCGGTGCTGGCCTTCGGGGGCAGGGCCGACCTGGCGGCGGTGGCGGTGGTCTTCCTGGCCGGCAACGCGGTGGGGTCGGCCGCGCCCACGCCGGGCGGCCTGGGCGCGGTCGAGGCGGCCCTGCTGACCGGCCTGTCGACGGTGGCGGGGCTGCCGGTGGCGGTCGGGCTGCCGGCGGTGCTGCTCTTCCGGGTGCTGACCTTCTGGTTCCCGGTGCTGCCCGGGTGGGGCGCCTTCCACCTGCTGCAGAGGTGGAAGGCGATCTGAGCCCCCACGGCGGCACCGGGCAGGGGTCAGGGCAGCGGGATCAGCCCGCGCCGGTAGGCCGCGGCCAGGCGGCGGGGGACCAGGGCGCTGCGGCCGCCGACGGCGACCTCGACCAGGTCGGGGGCGGCGGCCCGCCACTGCGAGTGGCGCTTGCGGGTGTTGGAGCGCGACATCCTGCGCTTGGGGACGGCCATGGGGTCCTCTCGGTCGGGCCCCGCCCGGCGGGGCCGGGCGGGGCGGTCGGTTCGGTGCGGTCCGGTGCGGTCCGGTGCGGTCCGCTCCAGGGTCAGGAGCGGCCGTAGCGCTGCCGGAAGCGCTCGACGCGCCCGGCGGTGTCGACCACGCGGCCGCGCCCGGTGGAGAAGGGGTGGCTCGCGCTGGAGACCTCCACGTCCACGACCGGGTAAGTGTTTCCGTCCTCCCAGGTCACGACCTGCTCGGAGGTGACGGTCGAGCGGGTGGGGAAGGCCGTTCCCCCGGCCTTGTCGCGGAAGACGACGGGGCGGTACTCGGGGTGGATTCCGGGCTTCATGGGGTGCTCCTCTCAGCGGTCCTCGCGGAACTCGGTGTGGTGCCCGACGACCGGGTCGTACTTGCGCAGCACGAGGCGGTCGGGGGTGTTCCGGCGGTTCTTGCGGGTCACGTACGTGTAGCCGGTCCCGGCGGTCGAGCGGAGCTTGACGACGGGCCGTTGGTCGCTGCGGGCCATGGCGGACCTCCTCAGGCGGCGGACGGTGGCACCACCCTACAAGGAAATGACAACCGTTTTCATTCCCAAGTCGGGTGGGCGGTGCCGCGGTGGGAGGATCGGAGGGCGCGGTCGCACGCGAGTGCGGGGCGAGGAAGGGGGAACGCGTGGCTGCGGACAGGACCGCCGAACAGGCCTGGGAGGCGCTGGCACGGGCGCACGTGGCGCTGATGCGCCGCTTCCGGGCCGACTTCCGGGGCGCCGGGGTCGGCATGCGCGAGTACGACGTGCTGTTGACGCTGGCCCGCTGCCCCTATGGGGGAGCGCGGCTGTGCGAGCTGAACGAGCGCGTGCTGCTGGACCAGTCCTCCATCAGCCGCCTGGTGGACCGCATGGCGGGGGAGGGGCTGGTCGAGCGCGGCCCCGACCCGCAGGACCGGCGGGGTACGCGCGTGCGGCTGGCCGGCAAGGGGCGGGAGGTCCTGCGCCGGATGGGGCCCCGGCACGCCGCCGCGATCAGGGAGTCGCTGGGCGGTGCGCTGAGCGAGGAGGAGCTGGTCACGCTCCGGGACCTGGCCGAGAAGCTGCTGCGCGCCCAAGGCGCGGAAGGGCCGGGTGGGCGGGCCGACGGCTGAGGGAGGGTGGCGTCCGGTCTGCTGGGGGACGAGCCTCTGATCTACGGCGTACAGGTCGAAATCGCCGGACATCTCCACCACCGGTCGGGGGTCCGCCCCGGCGATCGCCGGACATTTCCATCGCCCACAACTTGATTGCGCACAACT
This sequence comes from Nocardiopsis baichengensis YIM 90130, assembly GCF_000341205.1. Taxonomy (NCBI): domain Bacteria; kingdom Bacillati; phylum Actinomycetota; class Actinomycetes; order Streptosporangiales; family Nocardiopsidaceae; genus Nocardiopsis; species Nocardiopsis halophila. The sequence continues at coordinate 66,599 of NZ_ANAS01000004.1, forward strand.
GAATCGGTAGATTCGCATCCGAACGAGGAGGACGGTCCCGACCATGCCCGACGACCAGCCGCGCGACCCGCTCTCGCTGGACGCCCAGCTCTGCTTCGCCGTGTACGCGGCGTCGCGGGCCATCACCGGCCTGTACCGGGACCTGCTGGCCGAGCTCGGCCTGACCTACCCCCAGTACCTGGTGATGCTGGTGCTGTGGGAGCGCGGTCCGGTCCCGGTCAAGGAGCTGGGCGCCGCCCTGCGCCTGGACTCGGGCACCCTCTCGCCGCTGCTGCGCCGCCTGGAGGCGGCCGGCCTGGTGAGCAGGGAGCGCTCGGGCTCCGACGAGCGCGTGGTGCACGCCGCCCTCACCGGGCGGGGGAGCGCCATGCGGGAACGGGCCGAGCGCATCCCCGAACGGGTGCTGTGCGCCACCGGGCTGGACACGGCGGACGCCCGGGCCCTGCACGCGCTGCTGGACCGGGTCACCTCCTCGCTCAGCGCGGACGCGCCGCCCGAGGGCGCCTCCGCGTGCCAACCGCCACCACAGGAGGATCGAGCATGAACGTGCTGTACACCGCCAAGGCCAGCGTCAGCGGCGAAGGCCGCAAGGGCCGCGGGAGCACCGACGACGGGCGCGTGGACGTCGAGCTGAGCGTGCCCAAGGGCCTGGGCGGCGACGACGGCCCGGGCACCAACCCCGAGCAGCTGTTCGCGGTGGGCTACGCCGCCTGCTTCCACGGCGCGCTGAAGAAGGTCGCCCGCGAGGCCAAGGTCGACGTGGACGGCTCCACGATCGCCTCCGAGGTGTCCATCGGCAGCGGTGACGACGGCTTCGGCCTGGCCGTGGAGCTCAAGGTCACCATCCCGGGCCAGGCCCAGGCCGAGGCCCAGAAGCTGGTCGACGCCGCCCACCAGGTGTGCCCCTACTCCAAGGCCACCCGCGGCAACATCGACGTGACGGTCACCGCCGTCGGCGCCTGAGCCTGAGGCGCGGCGACGACCGGGGCCGGGGCGCCGTCGGCGCCCCGGCCCTTCGCCTGCCCTCACCGCGGGGTCAGGGCGAGGACACGCGTGCGGGCTCGGGGGCGGGCTCGGGGGCGCGGACCCCGGTCGGCGCGGCCGATCCGCGCGCCAGGGCCATGGCGGTGACCGCGGCCAGCACCACGGCCCCGCCCAGCCACTGGGACCAGGTCGGCTCGGCGCCCAGCAGCGCCACCCCGACCACGGCGGAGACCAGGGGGAAGGACAGCTCGGCCAGGGTGGCGCGGCTGGCGGCGGTGCGCCCCAGCCCCCAGTAGTACAGCGACAGCGCCGCCAGGCCGGGGATCAGCGCCAGGGCCAGCAGCAGCGGCGCCTGGGCGGCGCCGACGGCCGGGGAGGAGCCGGTGGCGGCGCAGATGCCCAGGGCCACGGGCAGGGCGATGGTGAAGCGGACCGTGGTCACGTGCACCGGGTCCATCGACGCGCCGGCCAGGCGGCCCAGGACGGTGCCGCAGGCCCACAGCACCGCCGCCCCCAGGGCCAGCGCGGCGCCCTTGGCGCTGGTGACCGAGACCGCCAGGGGGTCGGGGAAGGCCAGCAGCCAGGCTCCGGCCAGGGCGGGGACGGCGTAGAGGGCGAAGCGGGGGCGCAGGCGCTCGCCGAGCAGCACCACCGCCAGGACGATGGCGAACAGCGGCTGCATCTTCTGCAGCACCTGCGGGGTGACGGGGTCGCCTGCGGTGAAGGCCAGCGTGAACAGGGTGGTGGCGCCGGCGGAGGAGCCGCCGCCGACCACGGCCATGGCCAGCACGGTGCGCCGCCCGGCGGCGGCCAGGGCGCGGAAGGCCGGCACGGTCCAGGGGGTCAGGCACAGCGCGATGATCGCGTGCTCGTAGAGGACGATGGTGGGGGCGGGCAGTACGGCCGAGAGCGGCTCGCGCATCAGCGCCGAGCTGCCCCACAGTCCGGCGGCGATGGCCACCGCCCACATCCGGTCCCCGTGCCGTGCCGAAATCACGTCCGGTTCCTCCCTTGTCGTCGGAAATCCGGGGGAATCATCGCACCGGCGGGGCGGTGGCCGTGCGGGAAGGGCGGCGGATCCGGGAAAGACGCCATGCGATCGTACGCGCGTGCGAATACTGGTCTCCATGCACGAGAGGAGGCAGTATGACCGTCATGAGCACTCAGGGGACGGGGACCGGTCGGCTCACCGTGGACGACCTCGCCAGGATGCCGGACGACGGCGGCAAGTACGAGCTGGCCGACGGGAGGCTTGAGGTGACCCCCGCCCCCGTCTTCGACCACACGCGTGTCGAAGGGCGCCTGCAGACGTACCTGGGGAATCTCGCCCCTGACGGGTTCGAGGTCCTTCCCGACCCGGGGATGAACCTCCACGGCGACCCGAGCCGCCACCGCCGCCCCGATCTCGCGGTGATCCGGGAGGGGGAGGAGGCACGGCCCTACCTCACCCGTCCGCCGCTGCTGGTGGTGGAGGTCCTCTCCCCCGAGAGCACCATCCGCGACACCCACCGCAAGCGGTCCGAGTACGCCGGGTTCGGCATCGAGTCGTACTGGATCATCGCGCCCTCGGTCGAGAAGACCGCCGTCTTCGAGCTGCGCCTGGACGGCGGCGCCTACCGGGACGTCCAGGAAGCCCTCGACACCGACGTGTTCGCGACCGAGGCGCCCTTCCCCCTGCGCCTCGTCCCGCGCTGGCTCACCGCCGACGGCCCCTGGCGGCACCGCATCGCGGGACAGGAGACGGGGCGGGAGGCACCGGAGGACTCCGAGGACGGCTGACCCCCCGCACACGACGAAGCGCGGCCGGGGCGATGGGCCCCGGCCGCGCTCATGCTCTGCCCCGTGCCCCGGTCAGGCGCGCGGCTCCAGGAGCAGCAGCCGGTCCAGCATGTCCTGCATCGTCACCAGGCCCATCAGCCGCGGGCGCGAGCGCCGGGCCTCGGCCGTCCCCGGCTCGGTGCCCTCGACCAGCACCAGGTGGCTGCGGGTCTCGCGCATGATGCCCAGCGCCGCGTAGATCGGCGTGGTCTCCGCCAGTGTGGGCACCGGCCGCATCAGGTCGGCCGCGGTGGTGCCCGAGGGGCTGGTCAGCGCGTCGCGCACGTGCACCACGCCCAGCGGGCGCTCGCCCTCCAGCACCACCAGGCGCAGGTGGCCCGACTCCCGGGAGACCCGCTTGACCTCCTCCAGGTCGGCGTGCGGGCCGACCGCGGCCATCTGGGCCAGCGGGGTCATCACCTCGCGCAGCGGGCGGGAGTTGACCTCCAGGGCGGTGGCCAGCTGCTCGCGGCGCTCCTCGTCCAGGGCCCCGGCCTTGGCCGAGTGGTCCACCAGCTCCCGCAGGTCGTCGGGGCCGTGCCCGGCGGCGACCTCGTCCACCGCCGAGACCCCCACCCAGTGCAGGCACTTATTGGCCATGCCGTTGAGCACCACCAGCGCCGGGCGGGTCACCCACATGAACGCCCGCATCGGGACCGCCAGCAGCGTGGCCGACTTCTCCGGGTGCGAGATCGCCCAGGACTTGGGCGCCATCTCGCCCACGACCAGGTGCAGGAAGGTGACCACGACCAGGGAGAGCACGTAGGCCAGCGCGTAGGACACCGCGTCCGGCATCCACCCGTGGAACAGCGGCTCCATCAGGTGCTTGACGGCCGGCTTGGAGATGGCGCCCAGCGCCAGCGTGCACAGGGTGATGCCCAGCTGGGACCCGGCCAGCAGCAGGGACAGGTCCCGGGCGCTGCGCAGCGCCGCACGCGCCGACAGGCTCTTCTCGGCGGCCTCCTCCAGCCGGTAGCGGCGCGCCGCGACCAGGGCGAACTCGATGGCCACGAAGAAGGCGCTCAACGCGATGATGACCACCGTCAGCGCCAGGGCCAGCATCGGGTTCATGTCGCTCATGCGCGCACCTCCCGGCGGCTCTCGTCGTCCTCGGGGCCGGGCGCGTCCTCCACCAGCTCCAGGCGGACCGTCTCGGGCACGTGGCGGTCCACGCCCTCCACGGTCAGCAGGACCGAGCGCTCGGGCTCGCCGTCCTCGGCGCCGGGGTGGCGGGGGAGCTCGACGGTGACCGCGTCGCCGTTCTCGGGCAGGCGCCGCAGCCGGGCGATGACCAGCCCGCCGATGGTCTCGTAGTCGCCGTCGGGCAGGTCGTGGCCGAGCAGGCGCTCGACCTCGTCCACGTGCTCGGTGCCGGGCAGCAGCCAGCTGCCGTCGTCGCCGACCCGGGCCGCCCCGTCGTCCTCGGGGTCGTGCTCGTCGGCGATCTCGCCGACCAGCTCCTCGGCCAGGTCCTCGGTGGTGACGACCCCGGCCAGGCCGCCGTACTCGTCGACCACGCAGGCGAACTCCTCGCCCGCGTCGCGCAGCCGGTCGAGCACGTCGGGCAGCGGGAGCGAGGCCGGGACCAGCACCGCCGGCCGCTGGACGTCCTTGACCAGGACGGTGTCCAGGTCGGTCCCGCCCAGGGCGAGCACGTCGCGCAGGCACACCACGCCGGTGACGTCGTCGACGTCGCCGCCCATCACCGGGAAGCGGGAGTGGCCCATGGCCATGAGCTCCACCACCCGGCTGACCGGGTCCTCGGCCTGCACGGTGCTCACGTGCGGGCGGGGGATCATGGCGTGCTCGGCGGTGCGGTCGTGGAAGTCCAGCGTGCGGTCCAGCAGGGTGGACAGCTCGGCGGTCAGGTCGCCGCTCTCGCGGGACTCCTCGACGATCCGCTCCAGGTCGGCCGGGGTGGCCGCGTGCTGGACGTCCTCGACCGGCTCGATGCGCACCGCCTTGAGCAGCAGCACCGCCGCCTGGTCGAACAGGCGGATGATCCACCCGAACAGGCGCAGGTAGATCCCGGTCGACAGGGCCAGCCAGCGGGCCACGGGCTCGGGCTTGGCGATCGCCAGGTTCTTGGGGAACAGCTCGCCGAAGACCATCTGCACCACGGTGGAGAACAGCAGCGCCACCGCGGTGCCCACCGCCAGGCCGGTGCCGGCCGGTACCCCGGCCAGTCCCAGCAGGTCGCCCAGGCCGGTGCCGAGCATGGGCTCGGCGACCGCGCCGACGAGCAGGCCGGTGACGGTGATGCCCAGCTGTGCGCCGGAGAGCATGAAGGAGGTGCGGCCGGTGATGCCCAGCGCCCTCTTCGCCCCGGCGTCGCCCTGGGCCGCGCGGGCCTTCAGGCGGGAGCGGTCCACGGCCATGTAGCCGAACTCTTGGGCGACGAAGTAGCCCGTCGCCAGGGTGATCAGCATGATCACCAGCGCTCCGAGGAAGATGTTCAGCAGAATGCTCACCGCTCACGCTCCATGAGCGCGAGCCCGCCGACGGGGGCGCGGCGCGCCGCCTCGGAGCTCTCACTCCCGGCGCGTGCGCCCGATGGTGATGGCGGTTCCTCGGATTCGGGGGTGCAGCGCCCTCTCGAGGTCAGGGCGCTGCCGGTACTTCGGGACGGGTCCACGAGTCCTCTCTCTGAAACGGGGCCGGTGTACGTACGAGGATACGAACAGGGAGTGGGAGAAATTCCCAGGAGGGGGAGGTTGAATCAGGGCCGGGCCGTCGGATTCGCGGCGTCCCCGCGGGCGTCAGTCCCGGGGCGCGGCGGCGTGCCCGGGCGCGGCCCATTCGCGGCGCCGGGCCTCGGCCAGGGCGATGGAGGCGGCCACCGCGACGTTGAGCGATCCGACCCGTCCCACCTGGGGAATGTAGGCGGTGGCGTCGGCGGCGGCCAGCAGGGCGGGGGAGCAGCCGTGGTCCTCGGCGCCCAGGGCGATGCACACGTCGCCCTCCAGAGGCGCCTCGTGCAGCGGCAGGGCGTCCTGGGCCAGCTCCAGGGCGACCACGCGGAACCCGGCCCCGCGGGCGGCGCGCACGGCGTCGGCGCCGGTGCGGGACCGCTCCAGGCGCATCTTCTGGTCCGATCCCAGGGCGGTCTTGCCGACCTGGGGGTGGGAGACGTCGGCGGTGTTGCCGGCCAGCCAGGCGGCCTCCACGCCGAACACGGCGGCGGTGCGCAGGATGGAGCCCAGGTTGAAGGGCTGGGTGATGGACTCGGCGATGAAGGCCAGGCGGCCCTCGGTGCTCCGGCGCCACTGGCGGTTGAGGCGCTTGACGTCGGTGGGGCGCAGCTGCGTGCTCACCTGTGCTCGGGTTTCCTCGTCGAATGGTCGTGCGGGACCGGCGCGGCCGGTCGCCGCCCTGGTGGGCGGTAGGCGCAAGGATAGCGCCTCAGGGGCGGTCCGCCCGCAGGACCCGGTAGCCGGCGCGGGAGGCGGCGCGCTCGGTGGGCCATCCCTGCTCGTTCAGCCAGCGGTGCAGGGAGTCGGCGCCCAGGTTGCGCTGGACGACCAGGTGGGCCGAGGCGCCGGGGGACAGGCGGGCCAGCCAGGTGGTCAGCAGGGCGTGCAGGGCGGTCTTGCCGATGCGGATCGGCGGGTTGGACCACAGGGCGTCGAAGGGGCCCTGTTCGGATCCGGCGGCGGGGGCGCCGGGGTCCGCGGCGGAGCCGTCGGCGTCGGTCCGCAGGAAGGCGGCGTTGTCCAGGCCGGCGGTGCGGGCGTTGTGCGCGGCCAGGTCCACGGCGCGGCCGTTGACGTCCACCCCCAGCACCTGTGCGCCGGGGGCGCGGGAGGCCAGGGCCAGCGCCACCGGGCCGTAGCCGCAGCCCAGGTCCAGCAGGCGGCCGGAGGCGGGCGGGGCGGGGACCGATTCCAGGAGCACCCGGGTGCCCAGGTCGACCTTGCCGGGGGAGAAGACCCCGCTGTCGGTGTCCAGCCGCAGGTGCACGTCGGGCAGGACCAGGTCGACGCTCCCGGGGCGGTGGGCCGCGCCCGGAGCAGGGGCGAAGTAGTGCTCTGACACGCGACGACGCTACCAGCAGGGCGGGTGCGGGCCCGCCGGGCGGCGCGGCGGCGGGGGAGGCGCGCCTCACAAACCGAGCGGTCGGTACCGTGGGGTCGGCCGGGCCGAGTCCGCGGCCCCGCCCGCCGAGATCCGTCGAAAGGACCCCACGTGCAGCGCTTCACCGGCAAGACCGCCGTCATCACCGGCGCCAGCCGCGGCATCGGCCTGGCCGCCGCCCGGCGCATCGTCGACGAGGGCGGCCGGGTGGTGATCACCGCCCGCAACCCCGAGCCCCTGGAGAAGGCGGTGGCCGAGCTCGGCGGCCCCGGCCACGCCCTGGGCGTGCCCGGCAAGGCCCACGACGCCGAGCACCGCGAGCAGGCGGTGGCCCGCGCCCTGGAGGCCTTCGGGTCGCTGGACGTGCTGGTCAACAACACCGGCATCAACCCGGTCTTCGACGCCCTGGTCAACGTCGAGCCCGCGACCATGGCCAAGATCTTCGAGGTCAACGTCACCGCCGCCGCCTCCTGGACCGCCGCGGCGCACGCGGCCTGGATGAAGGAGCACGGCGGCGCGGTGGTCAACGTCGCCTCCCTGGCCGGCCAGCACCCCTCGCCCGGCATCGCCGCCTACGGTGCCAGCAAGGCCGCGCTGATCAACCTGACCCGCCAGTTCGCCTACGAGCTGGCCCCGTCGGTGCGCGTCAACGCGGTCGCCCCGGCCGTGGTCAAGACCGACTTCGCCCAGGCCCTGTTCGCCGAGAACGAGGACGAGGTCGCCAAGGGCTACCCGCTGGGCCGGCTCGGGGTGCCCGCCGACGTGGGCGCCGCCATCGCCTACCTGGCCTCCGAGGACGCGGCGTGGGTGACCGGCCAGACCCTCACCCTGGACGGCGGCCGCACCCTGGGGGCAGGGGTGGAGTGAGTCACCCTCCGGCGCGGCCCCGGCTCCCGCGGCCGCGCCGGAGCCCCGGTGCGCGGCGGGTGTGCGGCACGTGTGCGGCCGTATGCGCAGGTCGCCCCCGCCGGCCCGCTCCTCGGCCGGGCATTGCAATACCGCGCCCGGCCAAGGAAGATGGGGTTAATCGGACATCTCGCAGCCGGGAAGGCCCGCTGTGGGGGGCGGAGGGGGCTCCGCCCCGGTGCCGACGCCCTGATCCAGGGCACCCGCGAGGACGGGGACACAGCGAAGGACACTGGGGGGTGGCCTTCATGCACACCATGAAGCGCTGGAACATCGAGATCATGCTCTCCGAGGAGAGCGAGGGGGAGCAGGCCCGCACGTGGGCCGACGCCGGACTGCACGCCGAGGACGGCACCGACCTGCACGGGCGGGGGATGGCGCGCAAGCACCCGTTCGACTCCGACGCCCCTGAGATCGGCGAGGAGCTGGCCGTCTCGCGCGCGCTGGCCGACCTGGCCCGCCAGCTCCGGCAGGTGGCGGCCGAGGACATCTCCGACAACACCGGCGCCCCCTGGCGCCCGTGAGCCTCGCCCTGCGGCCGGATGTGGACGCGCTCCGTGGCCGGTTTCTCGACCGCTCCGTGATCCTTCTGATGCAGACTCTGCGCTCATGACCACCTCAACGGGCACGCAGGGCGCTCCGACGGCGCTCACCGGCGCGGCGGCACTGGCCGGCGCCGGTGTCTTCGCCGTGCTCGCGCCCGCCGCCGACGAGGCCGGGACTTGGCTCACGGCGGCGGTCCCCCTGGCCGCCGCCGTGGCCCTGTGCACCGCGGTGTCGACCGCCCGGCTGGCCGCCGCCCACCCGGGCCCAGGCGGCGCGCGCGTCTACGCGCGCGAGCGCCTGGGCGACCCCTGGGGGGCGATCGCGGCCTGGGCCTGGGCCGTGGGCGCCACGGCCGCGGCGGCCGCCATGGCGCTCGCCCTGGCCGACAACCTGGCGCCGGTGGGGGGCCGCCCCGCCGCGCTGGCCGCCCTGGCGGTGGCCGCCGCCCTGTCGTGGGCGGCGGGGCCGGTCCGCCGCGGGGCCGGCCTGCTGGCCGCGGCGGCCCTGGTGACGGGCGTGCTGGCCACGGCCGCCCTGGTCGCCGCCGCCTGGACCTCGGGCGCGGCCGCCCCCGAGCGGCTGGAGCTCGACGGGGCCTGGCCCGGCTCCTTCGGCGCCCTGGGCGCGGCCGGCACCCTCTTCCTCGTCTTTGCCGGTGCCGTGCGCACCGCCGAGGCCGCCCCGCGCCCCCGGCGCGGGGCCGTGCCGATCCTGCCCGCCTTCGCCCTGGCCGCGGTCGGCCTGCTGTACCTGACCGTCGGCGCCTGGGCGGTGGCGGTCCTGGGGCCCTACCGGGCGTCGGCGGGCTCGCCGGTGGCGGCCGCTGTCGCGGCCGCCGACGGCCCCGGCCCGGGGGCGCCCGCGGTGGCCGCCGCCGCGGTGGTGGCCTGCCTGGCCGCGGGCGCGGTCCTGATCTCCTCGGCCGCGCGCACGGTCGGGGTGCTGGCCGGACAGGGGGACCTGCCCGAGGCGCTGCGGGGGCGCACCCGCGCGTGGGCGGCCACGGCCCTGGCCGCGGCGGCCGCGGTGGCGGTGCTGGAGCCCTCGACGGCGGTGGGCGTCGCCGCCTTCGCCCTGCTCGCCTACCACCTGCTGGCCAACGCCTCGGCCCTGCGGCTGGGCCCCGACGAGGACCGCCCGCCCCTGCTGGTCGCGCTGGGCGGCCTGGCCGGGTGCGTGGTGCTGGGGCTGAGCCTGCCGCTGCCGACGGTGGTCATGGCCCTGGCGGCCCTCGGCTCGGCCGCGGCGGCCTGGCTGGCCCGCCGCCTCCTGCACGGCGGAGCCGGCGAGCGCGGCGAGCACCAGCCGGCCGAGTGAGCCCGAGGGGAGGGGGCGGCCCCTCCGCTCAGCCCTGGACGCGGGCCAGGGCCCACAGCACCGCGAACGGAACGGGGACCAGCGCGGCCGAGGCCGCCCAGAGCCGCCGCCGCGGGGAGCCGCGGCGGCGCGGTGCGGCCACGTCCGTGGCGAACACCATGAGTGCGACCACCAGGGCGCTCACCGCACCGAAGAACATCACGACACCGGCGTGGTCGAGGGTGTGCAGATTGCACTCGGTCACCTCGCGCTCGTAGAGGTCGGAGACGTCCCGGCAGTCCATCGGCAGGTATCGGGTCCACAGCCACCAGCCGCACAGCAGGGGCACGATCGCAGGGATCCCCAGCAGGAGGTTCACCCCGACCGGGACCGCCGCTGCGAGCACGCTCCGGACCGGTGCGGGCGTCATCGGCCCGCCTCCTCCCGGAGGCCCTGGCCGGCCGCCTGGTCGGCCAGGAGGCGCAGGCAGTTGCGGTGCAGGTCGCGGGTGAGCGGGTCCAGGAAGAACATCCGCGGCACCGACGGGCGGCGCTCGGGGTCGCCAGGGGCGCCGAAGTCCGCGTGCTCGGCCGTCAGCGCGTGCCCGGCGCGGTTCCAGGCCAGCACCTCGCCGCGCCGTCCCAGGACCACGGCCGGGGCGGAGTCGCCCAGCGACTCCAGCAGTGCCAGCACCCGGCGGTGGGGCCGCTCGGGGGCGGGGCGCGTCAGCCCCGGCGCGGACGGGCGGGCGGCCAGGTTGTCCAGGTGCGCCCGCTCGGCGGCCTCCAGGCCCAGGACCCGGGCCAGCGCGTCCAGCACCTGCCGGGAGGCGGTCCCGGCCTGGTCCTGTTCCAGGCGGGTGTAGTAGCCGGCGCTGACCCCGGCGAGCTGGGCGAGCTCCTCACGGCGCAGGCCCGGAACGCGGCGGGTGGTGCCGTAGGTGCGCAGTCCGGCGTCGGCGGGGGTGACCCGGTCCCGGCGGGACTTGAGGAACAGGCCCAGGGTCTCTTCGTCCATGGCCGCGACCCTAGCCCGCCCGTCCGCGCCCGCGGGTATCCCCGTCGGGTGTACCCACGGCGGTGGTCTGGCTCCTCCCTGCGCACCGCACCACCGTTGTCGCCATGAGCACACGACACGCACCCCCTGAAGCGAAACGATCGCCCGGCCTGAAGGCCTGGCTCGGTCTCGCGATCATCCTCGGACCGGTCCTGCTGGTCGCCATGGACAACTCCATCCTTTACCTCGCGATGCCGCGCATCACCGACGCGCTGACGCCGGCCTGCACGTGGTGGTGGTCGTGGCGGGCCTGCTCCACGCGGGGCTGGGCGTGCTCGCGCTGCGCTGGTTGCCCGCCTCCGCGCCGGCTCCGGACGAAGAGGGGAACGGCGGTTCCCCTGCCGGAGCGCTGGATGATGCGGTCGGCGCGCGCTGACCGCCAGGGGCATGGGAGGGCGGAGCGCCGCCTGCGGGGAACCGTGGGCGGCGCCCGGGCGCGTTAGAAGGGTCGTACTGTTTCGATCTCCCAGCGCTTCACAACGGCGATTGCTTGAATCTACGTTATAAAGCCGCGGATGATATGCCGCGCCACAAACACAACGACACACCACTACAGCGGCAACGACCGAATATGAGGATCCTCACACCGGCCACCGGGCCGCGTTCAGCCGTCCTGCTCGACCCGTTCGGCGCGGCTCAGCAGCGCAAGGCCCTTGCGGGCGGTGGTCGACAGGGGCAGGTGGGGCAGGTCCTCGGGCAGGAACCAGGCGCAGTCGGAGGTGGAGCCGCCCACCTCCTGTACGCGCGGCTCGCCCGGGTCCTCCACGTGGGCGTGGAAGAACACCCACACCCCGTAGACCTCGGTGTCCTGCGCCTCGGGCCCGCGCACACCGGTGCGGTGGTGGTGGACCACCCCCACCATCCGGCCCACGCCCGCGGCCTGGCCGGTCTCCTCGGCCACCTCCCGGCGCAGCGCCGCGCGCACCTGCTCGCCGTGGTCCACGCCCCCGCCGGGCAGGTGCCAGGTGCCCGCGCCGGGGAAGCCCTCGGCGATGCGCGACAGCAGCAGCCGCCCCGCGGGGTCGGTCACCAGCCCGTAGCCGCCCAGCCGGCGCAGCGCCGGCCCCGGCCGCGGCGGCTCCTCGGCCAGCAGCTCGGCCGCCGACGGCGACGGGGCGCCGCCGGGCCAGGCCGCACCGGGCTCGCGGACCGCCGCATACGGGGCGAACAGCAGCCGGTCCACGTGCATCTCCACGGGGCCCTCGGGCCCCTCCAGGCGCACCAGCTCGGCGCGCACGTCCAGGGCCTCCAGGCGCTCGTGCGCCCCCAGGCCGGCGGCGCGCCGCGCCGCCTCGGCCGGGTCCTGCCCGAACAGCAGCCGCGCACCGGCGGCGGCCCCGGCCACGTGCACGGCGGTCCGGCGCACCCGTCGCGCCTCCGGGGCACCGGAGGCGCCGGTGGTCACCGCAGCTCCGGGGCGGCGAGCAGGCCCGCCAGGTCGCCCAGCCCCGTGACCACGCGGACGTCCTGCTGGTCGCGGTGGGCGCCGCGGCGGTCCACCAGCACCGGGTGCATGCCGCCGGCGGCGGCCCCCAGCGCGTCGGCGTGCACCTGGTCGCCCACGTGCCAGCACATGTGGGGTTCCACACCCATCCGGGCGGCCGCGGTGTGGAAGATGCGCGGGTCGGGCTTGCCCGCCCCGGCCGTGTCGGCGCACACCACCGCCCGGAAGTGCCCGGTCAGGCCCATCCGGTCCAGCTTCTGGCGCTGCAGCTCCTCCACCCCGTTGGTGATGACCCCCAGGCCGATGCCGGCCTGGGCCAGCTCGGCCAGGGCCGGGGCGGCGTCGGGGAAGGCCTGCCAGGAGGCGCTGTGCGCCTCCAGGTACTGGCGGTACAGGTCGTCGCAGGCCTGGTCGGGCACCGAGGAGTGGCCGGCCTGCACCGCGAGCGCCCGCACGCGCTCGCGGCGCTGGTCCTGCAGGCCCTGCCGCCCGTCCAGGTAGGCGCCGAAGGAGATCTCGGTCTGCACGTCCCACAGGGTGCGCGCGGCGTTGAAGTCGGGGTGCCCCAGCCGGTCCATGAGGGTGCGCAGGCCCGCGTCGCTGGCCGCCCTATCGTCCAGCAGGGTGTCGTCCAGGTCGAAGAAGATCACCGCGGGCGCGGTGGCGGTATCCGGCATCGTTCCCATTCTCTTGTGACTCGGCTTCGCGCGGAAGCTCTTCGGTCAGCGGCAAACAGGGCTACGTTACCGGTCGAACTGGGACGATGCGCCACCGGCGGTCCGAATGGCGCGGTGCGGGCGCGTGTGCGGGAGCGATGCTGCCGGGCCCGCTCAGGGCAGGCGCCGGGCCCACAGGAGCGACGCCGCGGCGGCCGCGGCGCCGAGCAGCACCGCCGCCCGCACCCACCAGACCACGTTCTCCTGGTATTCGATCTCACTCCCCAGCGAGGAGCCGATGTCCTCGTAGACCCGGCTGAGCTCGGTCTCGGACTCGGCCTCGTAGAAGTAGCCGCCGGTGTCGTCGGCCAGGCGCTCCAGCGCCTCCTTGTCGATGTCGGCCTCCACCGGCTCTCCGTTGATCTCCACCAGCGCCGTGCCGCTGCCGAAGGCGATGGTGGAGACGGGGACCTCGGCCTCGCCGGCCGCTCGTGCGGCCGAGGCCACCGGCCGTCCGCTGGTGTTCTCCCCGTCCGAGAGCAGCACGACCGCCGAGGGCGGGGGGTCCTGGCCGGACTCGGAGTCGAAGGACTCGATGGACTGCAGGGAGGCGAACACCCCCTCGCCGATGGCGGTGCCCGGAGAGATCTGCAGGTTCTCGATGGAGTCGGCCACCGCCTGGTGGTCCTGGGTGGGAGAGGCCACCACCCCGGCGGTGGCCGAGAAGCTGACCAGGCCCACGTTGAACCGGTCGGGCAGCGCGTCGACGAAGCCCACCGCCGACTCCTTGGCCGCGCTGATGCGGTCGGGGTCGACGTCGTTGGCGACCATGGACGGCGACACGTCCATGGCCACCATGATGGTGGCGCGCTCGCGCGGCACCTCCACCGGCATCGCCGGGCGCCCCACGGCCACCGCCAGCGCCAGCATCATCGCCAGGAACAGCGCCGCGCCCACGTGCCGCTGCCAGCCCGGTCCGGTGGGGGCGACCCGGTCCAGCAGCGCCAGGTTGGTGAAGCGCGCGGCCTGGGCGCGGCGCCGCAGCTGGGCCCAGACATAGGCGGCGGCCAGCGCGGCGACGACCACCAGCGCCGCGGCCATCCACCCGGGGGACAGCAGGTTCACGGCATCGTCCTTTCGTCGGCCGGCTCGGTGTTCACCGGATCAGCGGGGCCGGGCCGGGGTGTGGCGGGCCAGGCGGTGGGCGGTGGTGCGCTGGGAGACCACGAACCGGGCCATGTCCACCACCCAGTCCCGGTCGGTGCGCAGCACCAGGTGCGGCACGCCGCAGCGGCGCAGCCCCGCGGCCACCGCGTCGCGCTGGGCCCGGGCGGCGGCGCGGTAGCGCTCGCGCACCCGGGGTGTGATCTTGACCTCGCGGGCCCGGCCGGTCTCGGGGTCGCTCAGCTCGGCCCAGCCCACGTCGGGCACGTCCAGCTCGCGCGGGTCGAGCACCTCGACGGCCAGGACCTGGTGGCGGGCGGTCAGCCGCCGCATGGACCGCTCCCAGGGCGGTTCGGCGCCGTCCGGCGGGGTGTCCAGGAAGTCGGAGACCACGACCCGCAGGCCACGCCGGGTCTGGGAGCGCGCCAGTTCCTCCACGGCCTCGGCCAGACGGGCCCGGCCGGCGGGCCGCGCGGGGCCGGCCGGGGCGTCGCCCCGGGGGGCGGCGGCCACGGTGGCCAGCAGGGTGGTCAGCGCCGAGCGGCCGGAGCGGGCCGGCCAGCGCCGCACCCGGCCCCGGTGCAGGAAGTAGGCGCCGAAGCGGTCGCCGACCTTCTGGGTGAGCACGGTGACCGCGGCCAGGGCGCCCACCGCCACGTCGCGCTTCTCGCAGCCGGCGGTGCCGAAGTCCATGCTGGGCGACAGGTCGAGCAGGGTCCAGGTCTCCAGTTCCCGGTCGGCGACCTGGTCGCGGACGTGGGGCACGGTGGTGCGGGCGGTCACCGCCCAGTCCATGTGCCGCACGTCGTCCTCGCCGGGCAGGTAGCGGCGGGCCTCGGCGGGCTCGCTGCCGGGGCCCTGGCGCAGGCCCAGGTGCTCGCCGTGCAGCAGGCCCTCCATCCGCCGCACGATCCGCAGGTCGAGCCGGCCCAGGGCCTCGTGGGCGCGCGGGTCCAGCAGCGGTGCCGGGCGGCGGAGCGGGGCGGCCACGGCTCAGCCCGCCGCCATCGTCGCGGAGGCCTCGCCGCCGTGCGGCTCGTCCCAGATGACCCGGGGCGGGGGCACCGCCGCCAGCACCCGGTCCACCACCTGCTCGGTGCCGACGCCGTCGGCCAGGGCGTCGAAGGTCAGCACCAGGCGGTGGGCCATGACCTCGCGGGCCAGTTGGCGCACGTCGTCGGGGAGCACGTAGTCGCGGCCGCGCAGCAGGGCCAGGGCCCGGGCCGAGGCCACCAGGCCCAGGGTGGCGCGGGGGCTGGCGCCCACCTCCAGCACCCGCCGCAGGTCGCCCACGCCGTACTGCTCGGGTTCGCGGGTGGCCATGACCAGGCGCACCACGTAGTCGGCGATGAGGCGGTGCACGTGCACCTTCTCGGCGGCCTCCTGCAGCTCGCGCAGGGTGACCGGGTCCAGGACCTGGTGGGCCTGGGGCGGGTCGGTGCTCATCCGCCGCAGGATCTCCATCTCCTCGTGCGCGCGCGGGTGGGGCACGACGACCTTCATCAGGAAGCGGTCGCGCTGGGCCTCGGGCAGGGGGTAGACGCCCTCGGACTCCACCGGGTTCTGGGTGGCGACCACGATGAAGGGGTCGGGCAGGGGGTGGGTCTGCCCGCCCAGGGAGACCTGGCGCTCGGCCATCACCTCCAGCAGCGAGGACTGCACCTTGGCCGGGGCCCGGTTGATCTCGTCGGCCAGGACGAAGTTGGCGAAGACCGGCCCCAGCTCCACGTCGAAGCGCTCGGTGGAGGGGCGGTAGATGCGGGTGCCGACGATGTCGGAGGGGACCAGGTCGGGGGTGAACTGGATGCGGGAGAAGGAGCCGCCGGCGACCTTGGCCAGGGTGGAGACCGCCAGGGTCTTGGCGATGCCCGGAACGCCCTCCAGCAGGCAGTGGCCGCGGGCGATCAGCGCCACCATGGTGCGCTCGACCATGGAGTCCTGGCCGACGATGACCGAGGAGACCTCCTGCAGGGCCGCCCGGAGCAGCCGGGTGGAGTCGGCCGGGGCCTGCTCGCCCGCGCCCTCGGGTCCGGTGCCCTCGGATCCGGAGCCGGGTGCGGCCCGGTCCGCGGTGTCGTCGTCCTGCATTCGTCCAGCCTTTCCGCCGGCGCCCCGCGGGGCGCCGGAAGCCTCGTCGCCGCCCGGCGTGTCGGGCCGCTGTCGCGCCGACCGGGCGGCCGCATAGCATTGGGCCCGCGTTCCCTGCGTCCCCTCCGGACGGCGGATGGATACCGCACGGAGAGTCGGGAATGCTCACACATCGGCGATGCTACCGCCGCGCGGGCGGGCGGGGGCGCCCCGCAGCGGCGCGGCGGGGATGCGGATCGGGGGTGCGCGTGGAGGAGGGTGCTCGGCTGCACGACGGCGACCCGCGCCAGCTGGGCGGCTTCCGCCTGCGCGCGCGCCTGTCGTCCGCGCCGGAGGGCACGGTCTACGCCGCGGTGGACGCGCACGGCGAGCCGGTGCAGGTGGCCCTGCTCAGCGAGGGCGCCGCCGGCGATGCCGAGGCCCGGGAGCGCTTCCGCGCCGCGGTGGCCGAGGGGCGCGGGGTGGGACGGGCGCCGCGGGTCCTGGCCAGCAGCACCCGCTCCTCGGCGGCGGCGTGGGTGGCGGTGGCCGGCGACGGCGGGCGGCGCGGTGCCGCGGCCTACCTGGCGCCGGTCTCGGGGGGCGCCGGGCGGGTGCGCTCGGGTGCGCCGTCGCTGCAGCCGCACTGGGCGGCGCGGGCGGCCCCGGCCTCGGCGCGGTGGTTCTGGCCGCTGCCGGGCGGCGGCGGGGCGGTGGCCTCGCCGCGCGCCAACCGGGCGGTGGTGCTGGGGATGGTGCTGCTGTTGCTGCTGGCGGTGCTGCTGGCGGTGCTGCTGTACTTCTGGCTGTCGATGCTCTCGCAGCAGGCGGGGGCGCAGGCCGAGCCCTCTCCGTCGCCGTCGCCGAGCCCGAGTTCCTCGCCCTCGCCGTCCCCCTCGCAGGAGGGGGAGGAGCGGCCCGAGGACGACGGGGAGAGCCCGGCCCCCTCGCCGTCGCAGGAGCCGGGGGAGGACCTGCCCAGCGTGCCGCTGGACGACGACGACCTGTCCACTCTTCCCCAGGAGCCCCAGAACCTGGCCTGAGGGCCCGGCCCGATCCGGGACGGGCGCCCCCGCCCGGGAGGGACCTTGGGTCCGGCCCGCCCCCGGGGCCCTTTCCGGTGGCGGGGCCGCGGTCTAGCGTCGGCCGCATCCGCGGGGGCGCACCCGCGGCCGTCGGCGGCCGGGCCCCGCGCGGAGGGGGAGGGGACGCGATGCTCGGCGGCCTGTCGCCGGCCCGCGGTGCCGCCGCGGCCGGATGCGCCGTGCTGCTGGTGGCGGCGGCGGGCGCGGCCCTGCTGGTGGGCGAGTTCCCGGTGCCCGGGCGCGAGCTGGCGCGGGCGCTGGCGACCCCGGGGGGCGAGCCGGGGTCGGTGGGCTTCATCGTGTGGGAGCTGCGGGTGCCGCGCCTGGTGGCCGGGGCGGCCGCGGGGGCGGTGTTCGCCGCCGCGGCGGTGCTGCTGCAGGGCGCCTGGGGGGTTCGGGCCATGGACGTGCGCCTGCTGGGCATGGGCGGGGGAGCGGTCCTGGGGGCGGTGCTGGCCGGTCCGGTCGGGCAGGCGGGGCCGCTGGTGCGGGCGGCGGGCGCGGTGGCGGGCGCGCTGGCGGCCGGGGCGCTGGTGACGGCCGCGGTGCGGCGCCTGGGCGTGGCGTGGGGGCCGGCGGGTCGTGCCGTGGCGGGTGCGGCGGTCGACGGGCTGCTCACGTGCGCGGCGGTCCTTGCGGCGGTGCGGGCCGCCGGGGGGTGGGAGGCGGCGGGTGCGGCGGGGCCGGCCTGGGTGGCGCTCGGGTCGCTGTCGGGGGCGCTGGAGCAGGCGGTGCCGCTGGGGGCGCTGTGCGGGGCGGCGCTGGCGGCGGCGCTGGTGTGGGGGGCCTCGGACACGGGGCGGGGGAGCGGTGCGCCGTGGCGGGTGCTGGGCCCGGTCGCGGTGCTGTGCGGGTGCGGGACGGCGCTGGCCGGGCCCGTGGCGCTGGCGGGGCTTCCGGCCGCCCTCGCGGGCCGCTGGATGGGCCGGGGGAGGCCGGTTCGGTCGCTGCTGGCGGCGGCGCCGGTGGGGGCGTGCACGGTGCTGGCGGCCGACGCGGTGCTGCGTGCGGCGGGCGGGGCGGCCGAGCCTGCGGTGGGGGCGGCGACGGCGGCGCTGGGGGTTCCGGTGCTGGCGGCGCTGGTCGCGGGCCGTGCCCAGGAGGGGAGCGCGCACGCGCCGGGCTCCCCGGCCGCCCGCGGGTAGGGCGGAGAAGGACGGGAGAGCGTCCGGCGCCGCAATCCAAATCTACGTTATAAAGGTGGCGGTTTCCGGCCTTCCAGCCCCAAGCACAAAGGAGCGGCTCCGCCGCACCGAACCCCAAGGCGCCACGCCGTGTGGAAGGATCTGGGCCCATGGGTCTGGGAACGTGGCTGAAGCCCTGGACATGGAGGCGTCCGCGCGACTTCGCATCCCGGCCGGCCGCCCTGCAACCCCGGTTGCAGGGCCACCGCCGGCGGGCGGCCGAGGAGCTCGCTCGGGCCGAGGCCGCGCGCACGAAGGCCGCCATGGAGAGTGAGCGCCGGCGCCTGATCGAGCGCATGGCGGATCTGGGCCGGGAGATCCGGGCCGCGGAGCGCGGGGTGGATCAGGGGGCGTGGGATGAGTACCACGACCGGTTCGTGGAACAGCTGGTCGAGCTCGACCGGACCATGGGGCGCGAGGGCGGTGCGGAGGGGGTCCGCGCGGAGCTGCGGCGCCGCATAGACGGGGGCTGAGGGCCGGTGGGCCCTGAAGGCGGAAAACCGGTGGCCCGCCGCTCGGGGCCGCCGTTAGCCTGCACCCCGCCCTGCCCCGCCGTTTCCAGGAGGCCGTCCGTGGAGCAGCAGCCCGTCAGTCCCGAGGACCCCGTGCCCGAGCGCGCCGTCCGTCCGCTGCTGGGGCGCGGCGCCCTGGTCACCGGGGTCAGCCGGCGCGACGGGATCGGCTACGCCGTCGCCCGCCGCCTGGCGGCCTACGGCGCCTCGGTGTTCTGCCACCACTTCGCGTCGCACGATGCCGGGCAGCCGTGGGGCGGCGACGACGTCGGGGCGGTGTTGGAGGGGGTGCGGTCCGCCTGCAGTGATCCGCGGGCGCGGGTCGGGGGCGCGGAGGCCGACCTGGCCGTTGCGGACGCGCCGCGGGAGGTGTTCGGGGCCGCCCGGTCGGCTCTGGGCCGGGTCGACATCCTGGTGTGCAACCACGCCCGTTCGGGCGGCGACGCGGACCTGGCCGGCGTCACCGCGGACATGCTGGACGGCCACTGGGCGGTGGACGCGCGGTCGGCGCTGCTGCTGGCGCGGGAGTTCGCGGCGGCCCGTGACCGGGCGGAGGGCGGGCGTGTGGTGTTCCTGACCTCGGGGCAGGGGCAGGGGCCCATGCCGGGCGAGGTGGCCTACGCGGCGGCCAAGGGGGCGTTGGCGGCGGTCACGCTGACGGTCGCCGATGAGCTGGCCGACCGGGGCATCACCGTCAATACGGTCGATCCGGGGCCGGTGCAGACCGGGTACATCTCCGCGGGGGCCGAGGCGTATCTGATGCACAAGATGCCGATGGGGCGTCTCGGGCGCCCTGATGATCCGGCGCGTCTGATCGCGTGGCTGGCCACGGACGAGGCGTGTTGGATCACGGGGCAGGTGCTGCACAGCGAGGGCGGTTTCGCGCGGTGGCGGGATCCGTCGTGAGGGCCGGCCGGTCCTTGATTGGAACGGGCGGCGGTGAGGTAGGACAGCCGGGGGGTGCGTCGTACCCCCGGTAGGGGACCGTGCCGGGACAGGGCCGGGGCGGGGTGCCGTTCGACCGCGGAGGCGATGGGCCATGGCAGTGCTGGACGACAAGCAGATCGCCGATGGGCTGGAGCTGCTGGAGGGGTGGGAGTGGCGTCCTGAGGAGGCCGAGATCCGCCGGACGGTGGTGATGCCGGACTTCATGTCGGTGATCCACCTGGTGGAGGGGATCGCGCACGCCGCCGAGCAGGCGGGGCACCATCCGGACATGGACGTGCGCTACAACCGGCTGACGCTGCACCAGACCACGCATGCGGCCGGGGGTGTGACGGAGGCCGATTTCGCGCTGGCGGCGCGTATGGACGAGTTGATCGCCGATGCTCTGCCGGGGCAGGGGTCCGGGGAGGGCTGAGCGGCCGGCCGGGCCGGGCGGGTTCACCGGTCGCCGGGGGCGGCCTGTTCGCGGACGGCGAGGTAGTGGGGGCTGTGCATGAGCCCCAGCGTGTTGCCGAAGGGGTCGTTGACCAGGGCGGTGACGAAGCCGTCCTCGCGCTGGGTGGGGCCGTCGAGCGGGGTGGCGCCGAGCCCGGTGAGCCGGTCCAGGGCGGCGGCGACGTCGTCGACGTGCCAGTAGGCGACGGGGCCGAGGGTGCCCCAGGTGGAGCCGGGCGGGGCGTAGCGCCGGTCGACGATGCCGAGTTCGTCGGGGCGGTCGCCGATGCGGAATTCGGCGTAGGCGGTGCGGCCGTCGGGTCCGCTGCGTTCGAAGTAGGGGGCCTGGGAGAGCGCGTGGGTGTACCAGTCCTTGGCGGCGTCGACGTCGTCGGCCCATAGTCCGGCGTTGGCCAGTCCTCGCAGCATGGTGGCGCCTTTCGTGCCGGGTGGGTTCGCGTGGTCCGAGGCTAGGGGTGGTTGCGGACGGCCTGTGTCCTCGTTTCGGGGTGCCATCCGGTGGCGGACAGCGAGGCGACGGGGGCGAAGAGGGGTTCGGGCAGGTCCTCCCAGGGGTGCCAGGACGCAGACGCGGTGGAGGGGCATGGGGCCATGCTCGCATGGGCGGGCGGGGGTTTCTCGGCGGGGAATCGCGGACGGGAATTGATCTCGCCGGTTTCTAGGGTTCCCGTATGGATCACATGAGCACTGACATGGGTACCGGCACCGTTCCTGCGACCGCCGCCGTCACGGGGGGCTCGCGGAGGATCGGGCGGACCCTGGCGGTGCGGGCCGATGGGGGGCTGGTGTGATGCCGGAGGGGTTTCGGGTGGTGCGGCCCCATCGGGCGCTGGAGGGGCTCGTGGCGCCGTATGTGGGTTATGCGCATGGGGCGGATGTGCCGCCGGTGCATCTGGGTTTGCCTTCGGGGTGGGTGACGGTGGTGGTGTCGTTGGGCGGGCCGCTGGAGCTGTTGGGCGGTCCGGGGGCCGAGCGGGGGCCGGTGCGTTTGCAGGCGGCGGTGGGCGGGCTGCACATGGAGCCGGTGGTGCTGGGCCGCCGGGGGCTAGGGCGGGGTGTGCAGGTGGCGGTGCACCCTTTGGCGGCGCGGGCGCTGTTGGGCGCGGGCTCGGCCGAGCTGGCGGGGGCGACGGTGGCGGTGGAGGACCTGGGGGTGCCGTGGCTGCGGGGGCTGGCCGAGCGGGCGGCGGAGGCCGGGGGCGGTCGGGAGGTCTTCGCGGTGGTGGAGGGGGCTCTGCTGCGGGGGCTGGAGGAGGGGGGCGGTTCCGGGCCGGGCGGTGCGGTTCCGGCTGAGGTGGTGCAGGCCTGGCGGCTGCTGCGCGGCGGGGCGCGGGTGCAGGAGGCGGCCGACGGTGTGGGGTGGAGCAGGCGCCACCTGGCCCAGCGGTTCGGTTCGGAGGTGGGCCTGTCGCCGAAGCAGGCGGCCCGTCTGGCGCGGTTCGAGCGCAGTTCGCGTGCGCTTCGCGCCGGGCTGGGGCCGCTGTCGCGGGTGGCGGCCGAGTGCGGGTACGCCGACCAGGCGCATATGACCAACGACTGGCGCTCCCTGGCCGGGTGCACCCCGGCCCGGTGGGTACGCCAGGAGCTCCCATTCCTTCAAGACGGGGCGGTGTCCGAGGGGGCAGGGTGAGGGCATGAGTGATGAGCAGATGGCCGGAGGCGGTGCGGGGCCCGGGGTGTGGCCGTGCCTGGGGTATCGGGACGCCGAGGGCGCGCTGGAGTTCTTGACCGGGGTCCTGGGGTTCTCGGAGGCCTTGACCGTGCGCGGGGCCGGGGGCGTCGTGCACGGCGAGGTCCGCTGGCCCGAGGGCGGGGGGCTGATGTTCGGGACCAAGGAGGAGGCGGTCTCGGGGTGGGTGTACGTGGTCACGGCCGACCCCGACCGGGTGCATGCGCGTGCGGTGGCCGGCGGGGCCCGAGTCGTGGAAGGGCCGGTCGATACCGATTACGGGTCGCGCAACGTGACGGTGGTCGATCCTGAGGGCAATACGTTCACGTTCGGTACCTACCGGGGGACCGAGCCGGGGGGCTGAGCGGGTTCTAGGGTGGTCGGTGCCTGGGGCGCCCCGTCCCTTGATCCCCCGTGAGAGGCCCCTGTTCCCGTGAGCCGTCCGCCTTTGCTGTTCCTCGACGTCGATGGTCCGCTGAACCCTTTCCGGTGCCCTTTTCCGGGGCCTCGGGGGTACGCCAGTCACCGGATGAAGCCCGCGTCCTGGCTGCGGCAGCATCCGGGCGTGCCCGCCGATCGGGTGCGGCCGCTGACGGTTCGGCTGGATCCCGGGATCGGTCCGCGGTTGCTGGGGCTGCCGATGGAGCCGGTGTGGGCGACCACGTGGGAGCACGACGCCAACACCTGGATCGGGCCGCGGCTGGGCCTGCCGGAGCTGCCGGTGGTGGAGTGGCCGGCCGCGCGTGCGGGGGGTTCGGGCGGGCTGCACTGGAAGACGCGGGCGCTGTCGGCCTGGGCGGGGGAGCGGGCCTTCGCCTGGGTCGACGACGAGCCGGGCGAGGCCGACCGCCGCTGGCTGGAGGCGCGGCATCCGGCGCCGTTCCTGGTGGTGCGGGTCGATCCGGCGCGGGGGTTGGGGGAGGAGGACTTCGCACGGCTGGGCGCGTGGGCCGAGCGGACCGCGGCGGCCTGAGGGGCTGGGCGCTGGGGCATCGTTCGGGCCGGTCGGGGGAATCCTGTGCCTGCGGGGCGGGGCGCCCCGGGGAGGGGCTGGTGGCGATGGACCGGTGGGGGGCCGCGCGGGCCCGGGCTCTGGGGCCGATGGTGATCGCGGCGGTCGACCAGTGCCTGCCCACGCAGGAGCGGGTGGTGCACGACCGGCTGGTGCTGCGGCTGCTGCCGCGCGGGGCCCGGTTGGCGGTGGGGGCGTGCCGTGTGGGGGCGGTGCGGGCGTGGGCGGTGCGTGCGGGGGAGCGGCGGGCCCCGGGGGTGTGGGCGGCGGCGCTGTGCCGCCGGCGTTTCGGCGATGACGTGGTGGCCCGGGCGGTGGCCGAGGGGATCGGCCAGGTGGTGGTGCTGGGGGCGGGACTGGACACCCGGGCGTGCCGTCTGGTGGTGCCGGCGGGGGTGCCCGCGTTCGAGGTGGACGGGCCCGGGGCGGTGGTGCGCAAGCGCCTGCGGTTGAAGCGGGCCCTGGGGCGGGTGCCGGTGGGGCTGCGGCTGGTGGCGGTGGGGGCCGATGCGCGGTCGTTGGCCGCGGGGCTGGAGGCGGCCGGGTACCGGTCGGACCGTTCGGCGCTGTTCGTGTGGGAGGGGGCGGCGCGGCGGCCGGGCCGTGCGGGGGCGGTGCTGGGGGTTCTGGAGTCGGCGGCGCCGGGCAGCGGGCTGGTGCTGTGGGGCGGGCCGGGGGCGGAGGCCGGCCGGGTGGGTGCGGTGCTGGCGGGGTCCGGGTGGTGTGAGCGTGAGCGCCTGCGGGGGCCGGGGTATGCCGAGCGGTACCTGCGGGCGGCCGGGCGGGAGGGGTTGGCGGTCCGGTCGGCAGAGTGGTCGCTGTACGCGGTCAAGCGGGCCCGGTGATGCGCGGGGGCACGTGGGGCAGGCGGGGGCGGTGCTCCATGCAGGTGGTGTCGGGGGCGGCGGAGCCGTATTCGGCGTGGAGGCCGTGGGCGTCCTCGGTGTGCAGCATCCGCCGGAAGTCGCGCCCGGGGCCGTTGTCGGTCATCTCGGTGAGGATGGCGCGGCCCAGTCCCCGGCCGCGTGCTGAGGGGTCGGCGTAGACGTCGGCGAGGTAGGCCAGGGCGGCGCCGTCGGAGGCGGTGCGGGCGAAGCCGACCATGCGCCCGGTCGTGGTCCGGTGCTGTGGTCAGTGTGCGCCAGGGCCATGGGCGGTCGGTGCGGGCGGGGTCGTGCGGGCGGGGTCGGTGCTGATGTCGATCCCTTGCATTCGGGGGGTTCCTTTCAGGGGGCGGCGGGGACGTGTGCGGCGGGTTTGCCGGTGAGCATGCGGGTCATGAGGCGGCCGGTGCCGGGCAGGGCGAGCAGGCCCAGCATCAGGCGGCGGGCGTGCAGGCGGGTGCGGGAGCGGGGCAGGAACCAGTGGGCGGTGCGCAGGGCGGCGCGGCGGCGCTGTTCGGCCACGGGGCGCCAGGCGCGTTCGTAGGCGGCCAGGCCGAGTTCGGGGGTGGCGGCGCGGGCCAGGTGCTCGGCCAGGGTGTAGGCGCCGCCGACGGCCAGGGAGGCGCCCTGTCCGGCGAGCAGGGAGACGGCGTAGGCGGAGTCGCCCACCAGGACGGCGCGTCCGCTGGACCAGGAGGGCACGTGGGTCTGGGCGACGTGGTCGTAGTAGATGCGGTCGGGTTCGGGGCAGGCCCGCAGTGCGCGGGGGACGAGCCATCCCAGGCCGGAGCAGGCGCTGCGCAGGGCGGCGCGGGGGTCGTGGGGCAGGTGGGTGTCCTGGGTGCGGAAGACGATGAAGGCGGCGATGAGTCCGTTGCCGAGTCCGTACAGGCCCATCTGGGCGCCGGTGGTGTCGGTGAGGAAGAAGCGGTCGCGGACGTGTTCGTGGACGTGGGGGTCGTGGAAGGTGTAGGCGGCGGTGTGGAAGCCCAGGTGGCGCAGGTGGTCGGGGGTGTCGCCGAACAGGGCGCGGCGGACGGGGGAGTGGATGCCGTCGGCGCCGATGAGCAGGTCGGCTTCCAGGTCGGTGCCGTCGTGGAGGCGGGCGGCGGCGCCGTCGGGGGCGGTGCGGGCGCCGGTGACGCGGGCGCCGTAGCGCAGTTCGACGGTTTCGGGCAGGGCCTGGCGCAGGACGTGTTCGAGGTCGGGGCGCAGGATGGAGATCAGGCCGCCGGTGGCCTGGGCGAAGGCGGAGAAGGGGGCGGTGGCGCGGACGCGGCCGTGTTCGTCGACGAAGGCGGCGTCGCGGAAGCGGTGGCCGGCCTGTTCGATGGCGGGCAGCAGGCCCATGGTGCGGGCGGCGTCGTGGCCGGGGCCGAAGAAGTCGATCATGAAGCCCTGGGGGCGCGGGCCGGGGGCCTTGTCCAGGACGGTGACCTGCCAGCCGTGGTGGGCCAGGCGGTGGGCGGCGGCGAGTCCGGCGATTCCGGCGCCGCTGATGAGGGCTTTCATCGGTGTCCTTCCGGTTCTTGCGGTCCCTGCTGTGCGGTGGGGTCGGTGGGGATGAGGCGGGTCAGGACGGGGGTGACGGCGGCGGAGGTGAGGGCGGGGTCCAGGGTGCGGTGGAGCATCATGCCGTCGACGGCGGCGGCCAGGACGGCGGCGGTGCGGCGGGGATCGGGCACGCCCTGGGCCTGCAGCCGGTCGGTGAGCCGGGTGCGGAACCGGTCGAGCAGGTCGGCCATGGCGGTGCGCAGGGCCTGGTTCCGGGTGGCGGTGAGCATGGCTTCGCTGATCAGGCGGGAGGCGGGGTCGTCGCCGGGGTAGTGGTCCAGGTCGGCCAGGAGCAGGTCCAGGGCCTGGGGGGCGGTGCGGGCCCGGTCCAGGGCGTCGGCGGCGCTGTCGACGACGTTCTCCATGACCTGCAGGGCGGCTTCGGTGAGCAGGGCGGGCAGGGAGGCGAAGTGGTAGTGCACCAGGCCGGGGCCCACGCCTGCGCGTTCGGCGACCATGCGGGTGCTGACCGCGTTCCAGCCCTGTTCGGCGACGAGCTCGGCGGCGGCGTGCAGGAGTCGGGTGCGGACGTGGTGTCCGCGTTCGGCGCTGGTGGCCACGGCCGGTCCTCCTTGGTCGTTCGTTCCGGGCACTCGCCTTGGGCGGCTGCCCAATTCCAGCATGGCACGTCCGGCCCTCCGGTGGGAAGGGGCGGTCCGCGGGCGGTGCGCGGGCCCGGTAGCGTCGTCGCCATGCCGCGAGTCGCCGCACTGATCAGTTATCCCGTCAATGGCTGCGCGGGCACGCCGCTGGAGCGGGCCGTGTCCGCCCCGGCCGGGCTGCCCCACGACCGGGCGTTCATGGTGGTCGATGAGGAGGGGGCCTTCCGCAGCCAGCGCGGGAGCCCGCGCCTGGCGCTCATCCGCCCGGGCGTGGAGGAGGGCGGGCGGCTCCTGCTCCTGGATGCGCCGGGCGCCGCGCCGGTGCGGGTGCCGGTCCGGGCCGAGGGGCCGCGCAGCGGTGCCACCATGCACGGGCGGCCCTTCGAGGCCGTCGACCAGGGCGAGGGGGCCGCGCGCTGGCTCACCGGGGTCCTGGGCGAGCCGAGCCGCCTGGTGCGCGTGGCCCCCGGGCACGACCGCGTGGTCACGGGGCGCTTCACCGGGACCAGCGCCTTCGCCGACAGCTCCTCGGCGCTGGTGCTGTCGCTGTCCTCGCTGGACCTGCTCAACGGGCGCCTGGCCGAGGCCGGGGCGCCGGCGCTGCCCATGGACCGCTTCCGCCCCAACATCGTGGTCTCGGGCTGGCCCGAGCCGCACACCGAGGACGGCGTGCTCACCATGCGCATCGGCGGCACCGGGCTGGGCTTCTCCAAGCCGTGCAAGCGCTGCGCGGTGACCACGGTGGACCAGGACACCGGCGAGAAGGCGGGCCCCGAGCCGCTGCGGACGCTGGCCTCCTACCGCCGGTGGGCCGAGGGCGGTGTGGTGTTCGGCGCCAAGTTCGCGGTCCTGGAGCCGGGGCCGATCGCGGTGGGCGACGAGGTCGAGGTGCACGATTGGGCCGAGGGCGAGCGCGCGCTGGTGGAGCTCGCGGGCCCGGGCCGGGCGGCCCGCGGGTGAGGCGGCGCCCGGCCCGCCGGGTGCTCGGAGGCGGCGACCGCGACCCTAGTGCGGGGCGCCGTCGCCGCCGAGGGACTCCTCCAGCAGCGCCAGGAACGCGGCCGCGGCAGGGGAGGGCGGCAGCGGCCCCCACACCAGGCGCTCGGCCCTGACGGGGGCGTCGCCCACCGGTACCGCCCGAACGCCCTCCAGTCCGGGGACGAAGGGCTCGGGCAGCATCCCCACCCCCAGGCCCTCGCGGACCAGGCGCACCATCGTGTCGGCCCCCGACACCTCGAAGGCGACCTCGCGGTGCAGCCCGGCGGCGGTGAAGGCCTGGTCGGACTGGGCGCGCCCGGCGGATCCCTCGGGGAAGTCGACGAACACCTCGGCGGCCAGCTCGCGCAGGCCCACGTGGTCGCGCCCGGCCAGGGGGTGGTGCGGGGCGGCGATGGCCGCGAGCCGGTTGGTCGCCAACTCGCGCATGCGCAGGCCCGGGACCTGCACGTCGGGCAGCACCCCCAGCAGGGCGGCGTCGAGCTCGCCCCGGCGTACCTGCTCGATCATCAGCTCGCTGCCGATGGTGCGCAGCGCCACCCCGGCCCCGGGGTAGCGCTGGCGGAAGCGCCCCAGCAGTGCGGGCAGGTCCACGGCGGTGACGGTGGGGACCGCCCCCAGGCGCAGCCTGCCCCGGACCTCGCCGGCGGCGGCGCCGGCCTCGGCGCGGGCGCGCTCGGCGGCCTCCAGGGCCTGGCGGGCGGCGGGCAGGAACGCCTCGCCGGCCGGGGTGGGGCGCACGCGGCGGCTGGTGCGCTCGAACAGCCGGGTCCCCAGCTCCCGCTCCAGGCGGGCGATCTGGTGGCTCAGGGCGGACTGGACGACCCGGCACCGCTCGGCGGCCCGGGTGAAGTTGCGCTCCTCGGCGACGGCGATGACGTAGCGCATCTGCTGCAGATCCACACCGTTGATCGTAGTCGTTCATCGATCGGATGAGAACAATGTGTTGGACAGATCGGCCGGGGCGGGCCGACGCTGGGGCCATGACGACGACACCCCTGCGCGCGGCCCCGCCCGCGCACCCGTCCGGGGCCGAGCCGCCCGCCCCCGGCATCGGCCGCGCACTGCTGTTCCTGATGTCGGCCGCCACCGGCCTGGCCGTGGCCGGGAACTACCTGGCCCACCCGCTGCTGGAGCGCGTCTCCGGCGCGCTGGGCGCCGCCCCGGCGGCGGCCGCGCTCATCGTCACCGCCGCCCAGGCCGGCTACGGGGCCGGGCTGCTGCTGGTGGTGCCGCTGGCCGACATCGTCGAGCGGCGCCGGCTGGCCTGCGCGCTGCTGGCGGCCGCCGCCGCGGGCCTGGCCGCCTCGGCCGCGGCGCCCTCGCTGCCGGTGCTGCTGGCCACCACCGCGGCCACCGCCTTCGCCTCGGCCGCCGCGCAGGTGCTGGTGGGCACCGGCGCGGGGATGGCCGCGCCGCGGGACCGGGGGCGCGTGGTGGCGGCGATGATGTCGGGCCTGCTGACCGGTGTGCTGGCGGCGCGCGTGGCCTCCGGGGCGCTGGCCGAGGCCGGGGGGTGGACGGCGCCCTACTGGGCGGCCGCGGCCCTGCTGGCGGCGGCCGCGGCGGCCCTGCGCCTGGCCATGCCGCGCTCGCACCCGCCGGTGCCGGCGGGAGGGCGCCCCGGCTACCCGGCGCTGCTGGCCTCCACGCTGGGGCTCATGGCGGCCGAGCCGGTGCTGCGGCGCCGCGCGGGCATGGCGGCGCTCTCGGCTGCGGGGTACATGGGGCTGTGGACGGGGCTGGCGCTGCTGCTGGGCGGCCCGGCCTACGGCTGGTCGACCACGGCCATCGGCCTGTTCGGGCTGCTGGCGGCCGCCGGCCCGGTGGCCGTGCAGGTCGCCGGGCGCCTGGCCGACCGCGGGCACGTGCGCGGGGTGACCGCGGCCGGTGCGGCGGCGGTCGCGGGGGCCTGGGCGGTGCTGGCGGGCGCGGCCGGGGCGCTGCCGCTGCTGGTGGCGGGGCTGCTGCTGGCCGACGTGGGCCAGCAGCTGGTGCTCAACAGCTCCCAGAACGTGCTGTACGCGCTGCGGCCCGAGGTGCGCAACCGGATGAACTCGGTGTTCATGACCGCGTTCTTCGCCGGCGGGGCGCTGGGGGCGGCGCTGGCCGGGAGCCTGTGGGGCGCGTGGGGGTGGAACGGCGTGGTGGCGCTGGGGGCGGCGTCGGCCCTGGGGGTGGCGGTGCTGTGGGCCGTGGACCGGTGGCGGTGAGGGGCGCGCCCATCGGGGTGCGTGCCCGGGTCCGTCGTCGCATCCGGGGCGGTGTCGATCACGTCGGTCGCCGCGGCCCGCGGGGAGGGCGGTGGTCCTCACCCCTCATCGGCTCTGTGCCGGCCGATGGCCCCCGCCCCCCGTGCGCGGGTTCGATGAGCAGGGGCGGAGCCCGGCGTGCGGCTCCGCCCCGGGCGGGCCTCAGTCCAGGCGGTGGCCGAAGGCGAACACGTCGGTGGGGTC
Organism: Nocardiopsis baichengensis YIM 90130; assembly: GCF_000341205.1. Lineage (NCBI taxonomy): Bacteria > Bacillati > Actinomycetota > Actinomycetes > Streptosporangiales > Nocardiopsidaceae > Nocardiopsis > Nocardiopsis halophila. The sequence continues at coordinate 95,965 of NZ_ANAS01000004.1, forward strand.
GTGCTCGGCCTTCAGGCGCCGGAGCAGGTCGAGGTCCTGGGCGGGGTAGGCGCTGCGCACCACCTCGGGGGTGCTGTGCGGCCCGCTGGGCAGGAAGGTGGGCAGGCGGCCCAGCGACCAGGGCGCCAGCGCGGAGGCGGTCTCGCGCACGCGGCGCGCCGCCTCGGGGTCGACCTCGGCGCCGGGCATGGTCAGCACGTTGGTGAAGTAGGCCGCCTGGCGGTGGCCGACCATCGCCTGCCCGTCTGCGGCCAGCGCTCCGCCCATGTGGCGCACTTCGGCGATGAGCGGCGCGCCCGGCCCCGGCTCGGCGGCGCGTGCCAGTGCGCCCAGCGCCCGGTGCGGCAGGTCCCGCACGAGCGCGGTGTCCCCGAACCAGGCCACGGGGGTGTCCGGTTCGCCGTGCACGCTGCCGGACTCGCAGGCGGGCATGTCCGTCAGTTCGCCCATGAGCACGGGCCCGGCCTCGAGGCGCCGCACCAGGTCCCGTCCGCGCTGGGCGGGCCCGGTGTAGGCGACGCGCAGGTGCATGACGGTGCGCCCGGTGATCGCCTCGGGGACCCCGGGGGCGTCGGGGACGGGGATCAGCGCGGCCGAGGAGTTCATCTCGGGCGGCAGGTCCCGCGTCCAGGCGGTGTAGGCGCCCAAGGCGGCGGCGGGGTCGGCGGCGTCGAGGTAGAGGCCGCCGCCGAAGAGGCGCTCCAGTTCCACCAGTTCGGTCTCCACCTCGGTCACGGCCGCCAGTGCGCCGCGGCCGCCCAGCAGCCCGCGCACCAGTGCGGGCTCGTCCCGGGGGGTCAGGGTGCGCAGGCGCCCCTGGGCGGTGACGACCTGCAGCCGGCGCACCCGGTCGGCGGCCCAGCCGAAGGTCCGCCCGAGCAGGGGCAGGCCGCCGCCCAGCAGGTAGCCCACCGCTCCCACGTGCGGGGCCGACCCGCCCAGCGGTGCCAGGCCGTGCTCGGCCGCGGCCCGTGCCACGGCGCCCCCGCGGGCGCCGGCCCGGATGCGGGCGGTGCGCCGGTGCGGGTCGATGCCGACCCGGGCCATGCGGTGCGTGGTGATGAGCACGCCCCCTTCTGCGGGCCGGCCGGGGCCGTGCCCGGTGCCCTGCACGGCGGCCGTGAGCCCGTGCTCGGCGGCGAAGGAGACGGCCAGGCGCACGTCCTCGGGGCGTGCCGCCCCCACGGCCAGGCGGGGCCGGTGCGGCTGGGAGGTCTGGAAGTTGGCGCACTCGGCGTCGAAGCCCTCGTCCCCGGCGATGAGGACCGGCCCCTGCACCGCCGCGGCCAGCGCCCGCGCCCGGTGGTCCGGCGTGTCGGTGGTGGTGGTCGTCTGGCTCATGCCCGTCCCTTCGGTGTTGCGGTCCGGCGCCCCGCCTTCGGGGCTCCGGCTGACGGGGGGAGCATTCCGGGCAAACTTGACAGCTTCCGTCATGTTTTCGGGCCATCATGGGGGCATGAAGTCCGACCGGTTGCTGTCGATCCTGCTGCTGTTGCAGACCCGGTCCCGTGTCACCGCCGCCGAGCTGGCCGAGCGCCTGGAGGTGTCGGTGCGCACGGTGTACCGCGACGTCGAGGCGCTCTCGGCCGCCGGCGTGCCGGTCTACGCCGAGCGCGGGCGCCGCGGCGGCATCGCGCTGCTGCCGGGTTTTCGCACCGACGTCAGCGGGCTGACCGCCCCGGAGGCCCAGGCCCTGTTCGTGCTGGCCTCCGGGGGCGCGCACGGCGCGCTGGGGCTGGAGGGGGCGCTCGGTTCGGCGCTGCGCAAGGTGATGGCGGCCCTCCCGGCCCCGCACCGCCCGGCCGCCGAGCAGATGAGCCGGCGCGTCATCGTGGAGGCCGGGCGCTGGCGCAGCGGCGCGCGGGCCGACGCCGACCTGCGCGTGCTGCAGGGGGCGCTCTTCGGCGACCGGCGGCTGCGCCTGGGCTACCGGCACGGCGGCGGCCGCGAGGCCGAGTACACCGCCGACCCCTACGCGCTGGTGGCCAAGGCCGGCATCTGGTACCTGGTGGCCGACGTGGAGGGGGAGCCGCGCCTGTTCCGCGCCGACCGCGTGCTGTGGGCCCGGGAGCTGCAGGAGCCGGTGCGCAGGCGCCCCGGGCAGGATCCGGTGGCGGTGTGGGAGGGGCTGCGCGAGGAGGTGGAGCGCCGCCCGGAGGGGGTGCGGGTGCGCGTGGCGGTGCGCGCGTCCAAGGCGGGGCTGTTCACCCGCATCGTGGGCCCCTTCCTGGTCGAGCCGCCCCGGCCCGAGGCGGGCCGGCAGTGGTGCGAGGCGGTGCTGGCCTACCCCGAGGTGCGGGCCGCGCGCCAGCTCCTGCAGTTCGGCGCCGACGTGCGGGTGCGGGCGCCGCGGGCCGCGCGCCGGGTGATGGCCGAGGGGGCCGCGGAGCTGGCCGGCCTGTACGGGGCGGGGGGCGAGGCGGGGCAGGGGTAGCGGCCTCAGAGCAGGAGGAGGCCCGCCGCCCCGGCGGCGGCCACCACGGCCCAGGCCGGGGCGCGCCAGACCGACAGGGCCGTGAAGGCCGCCGCGGCGACCGCCATCGTCGCCGGGGAGGTCACCCCTTCGGTGAACACCGGGTCGTACAGGGCCGCGGCCAGGACGCCCACCACGGCCGCGCCCGCCCCGGCCAGGGCGGCGCGGGTGCGGGCGTCGGCGCGCAGGCGCTCCCAGTAGGGCAGGGCGCCGGCGACCAGCAGCGCGGAGGGGGTGAAGACCGCGGCCAGGGCCACCGCCGCCCCCAGCAGCGGGCTGCCGCCGACCGGGACCAGCGCCCCCAGGTAGGCGGCGAAGGTGAACAGCGGTCCGGGCACCGCCTGGGCGGCGCCGTAGCCGGCCAGGAAGGACTCGCGGTCCACCGCGCCCGAGCCCACGACCTCGGTCTGCAGCAGGGGCAGCACCACGTGGCCGCCGCCGAAGACCAGCGCCCCGGCCCGGTAGAAGCCGTCGGCCAGTCCCAGGGCGGTGGAGGGGAAGAGGGCGGCGAGCGCGGGCAGGGCGGCCAGCAGGGCGGCGAAGGCGGCCAGGAAGGCCGGTGCGGTGCGGCGGCGCGCGGGGGCGGCGGCCGGGGCGCGCCCGCCCGCCTCCTCGGTCCCGTCCTCCTCGTCCTGTCCGCTCTGGTCGTCGCGGTCGGCGCCGGGGCCGCGCAGCAGGACCAGGCCCGCGGCGGCGCCGGCGGCGATGGCCGCCACCTGGCTCAGGGCCGAGGGCAGCAGCAGGACCAGGACCATCGCGGCCAGGGCGAGGGCGGCCCGGCGCCCCCCGCCGGCCAGGCCGGCGGCCATTCCGGCCAGCGCGTGGGCGACCACCGCCACGGCGGCGGCCTTGAGGCCCAGCAGCCACCCGGCGCCGGGTCCGGGCTCCAGGGCCTGGGCGCCCAGGGCGAAGGCGACCATGAGGGCGGCCGAGGGCAGGGTGAAGGCCGTCCAGGCGGCCGCCATGCCGGCGTAGCCGGCGCGGCGCAGCCCCAGGGCCATGCCGACCTGGCTGGAGGCGGGGCCGGGCAGGAACTGGCACAGCGCGACCAGGTCGGCGTACTCGCGCTCGCCCAGCCAGCCGCGCCGTACCACGAAGGCCTCGCGGAAGTAGCCCAGGTGCGCCACGGGTCCGCCGAAGGAGGTCAGCCCCAGGGCGAGGAAGGCGCGGAAGACCTCTGCGGCGCTCCCGCGGGCGGGGGCGCCGCTCACCGGGGGGCCTGGGGGCGGGGGCGGGGCATGGTCCTCCTCGCGGGCGCTGCGGGGTGTTCGACAGGGGGCAGGCTAGCCGACCGCCGGGCCGTCCGGGGTCCGCCGGTGCCGTGCGCCGCCGGCGGTCGTAGCATGGGCCGGTCGACGTGTCGGGGTGCCGGGGGCGCCGCGGGGAGCGGGAGAGAGGGTGGGCATGCGCACGGGTATTCGCGTGGCCGGGGCCGAGCTGCGCCGGGCGGGGGCCGCCGACGTCGGGGCTCTCGTGGCCCTGGTCAACTCCGCCTACCGGGGCGATGAGGCGCGCAAGGGCTGGACGACCGAGGCCGACCTGCTGGAGGGCCAGCGGGTGGACGCCGAGGGCGTGGCCGAGCTGGTGGCCTCGCCCGGCGTCCTGCTGCTGCTGGCCCAGGATGCGGGCGGTGGGCCGGTGGCCTGCTGTGAGCTGCGCGGGGAGCAGGGGGGCGACGCCTACTTCGGCATGTTCTCGGTCAGCCCCACGGCCCAGGGGCGCGGGCTCGGCGCGGCGATCCTGGCCGAGGCCGAGCGGATCGCGGTCGAGCACTGGGGCGCCCGCCGCATGACGATGATGGTCATCCGCCAGCGCGAGGCCCTCATCTCCTGGTACGAGCGCCGCGGGTACGGGCTGACCGGTGAGCGCGCCCCCTTCCCCTACGGCGACGAGCGGTTCGGCGTCCCGCTGCGCGAGGATCTGGAGTTCGTCGAGCTCGCCAAGGAGCTGAGGGGGCCGTGAGGGCCGGCGGCGGCCCCGGGGCGAGGCGCGCCGGGGCCGCCGCGGGCGCGGGGGCGCCGGCTCAGTCGGGGGTGTCGGGCGGTGCCGCGGCGGCCGCTGGGGCCTGCGGCGCGCCGGGGCCGCCGGCGGCGCCCGGGTCGTCGGGGTCGTGGGGGTCGTGGGGGTCGGCCAGCATGCCCTTCTCCGTCCCGGCGATGATGCGGGTGCCGGTCAGGTCGCCGGTGACGTTGCACATGGTGCGGGCCATGTCGAGGATGGCGTCGATGCCGGCGACCAGGCCCACCGGTGCCATGGGCAGCCCGGTGGAGGTGACCGTCATCGACAGCATGATCAGGCCGGCGCCGGGCACCCCGGCGGTGCCCACCGAGGCGAGCACGCCCACCGCCACCACGGTCAGGATCTGGCCGATGGTCAGCTCGACCCCGGCGATGTTGGCGACGAAGACGGTGGCCGCGCCCACGTAGATGGCGGTGCCGTCCATGTTGATGGTGGCGCCCAGGGGCAGGCTGAAGCCGTAGACGCCCTCGTGCACGCCCATCTTCTCGGCGGCCCGGGTGGAGACCGGCAGGGTGCCGCTGGAGGAGCGGGTGACGAAGGCGGTGAGCATGGGGTCCTTGGCGGCGCCGAAGAAGCGGCGCACGTTGGCCCGGAAGGCGAGCAGCAGCAGCGCGTAGACGCCGATCTGCAGCGCGATGGCGACGTAGACGACGCCGGTGAGCTTGGCCAGCGGCAGGATCGCCTCGGCGCCGGTGTCGGCCATGACGCCGGCGATGAGCGCGAAGACGCCGACGGGGGCGTACTGCAGGACGCCGCGGATGACCAGGAAGACCAGTTCGACGGCGCCGTCCACGCCGCGGCGCAGGAACAGGCCCAGTCCGCGGATGCGCTCGTCGTCGCTGCCGGTCATGAAGGTCAGGGCCAGGCCGAAGACGATCGCCATGAGCATGATGGCCAGGACGTTGCCCTCGACCAGGGCCTGGAAGGGGTTGTCGGGGACGATGTTGAGCAGCGTCTCCGAGAGCGGGGGCCGGTCGGCGGCCTCGGCGTCCTCGCCCTGCACGCCGGACAGGTCCAGGCCGGCGCCGGGGGAGACGGCCAGCGCCAGGAGCAGGCCGATGGCGATCGCGAAGGCGGAGGTGGCCAGGTAGAACAGGAAGACCTTGAAGCCGATGCGCCCCAGGCGCTGCGGGGTGACCGAGGAGACGCCCGCGATCAGGGTGCTGATGATCAGGGGGAAGACCAGCATCGTCAGCAGGCGCAGGAAGATCTCGCCGAGGACCTCCAGGACCTGGCGGGCCGCGTCGGTGTTCCACCCGGCGCCGGTCTGCAGCGCGTTCAGGGCAAGGCCGGCGGCCAGGCCGGCGGCCAGGGCGGCGGCGAGCTTCCAGATCAGGGGAAACTCCAGGTAGCGCCGCCACAGGGTGCGGCGCTGGGTGGGTGGGGACATCGGTGTCCTTCCACGGATCGGGGGCACGGAATGCGGGGTTTATACCGGTTTCGCGGCGGTGTACACATCACAACCCCGTCACTGTGCGGCGCACTCGTGAACACGGAGCGCACTTCCCTGACAAATCCGGCAGGCCGGACGGGGCCGGGCGGGGCGCGGTCAGCCTCCCTCGCCGGGGGCGGCGGTCCACGTCTCGTGCAGGTGGTGCCACAGCAGCCCGTTCCGCGCGCGGGGCCCGCGCACGAACAGCACGGTGCTGCGCCGCGCCGTGCGCCCGGCGGCCCGGGCCTGGTGCTCCTCGTAGGCGGCGGCCACCAGCGCACCGTCCTCGGCGACCACGCGGGGCCCGCGGATGCTCAGCTCCAGGTCCGGGGCGCTGCCGTGCGCGCCGGGCAGGGCCTTGCGCAGGGCGCGGGCGTCCAGGACCTCGCCGCCCGGCGCCAGGAGCCGGAAGCCGGGGGTGTGCGCGTCGAGGAAGGCCCCGAGGGCGCCGGGGTCGGCCCTGCCGCGCAGCCATGCCTCGATGAAGCGGTGGTGCTCGATGATCTCTGCGATGGCGCCGTGCACGGCCTGCTCCCCGCCCTTCCGTCCGCCGGTGGCACGCCCCGGCCGGGTGCGGGGGCGTGTGGGGCTTCCAGCCTGCCCCGGCCTGCCTGTACCGTCGATGAACGCGAGTCCGATCCCGTTGAAGGATCGTCCATGAGAGCCGAAGACCCTCCCGTGCGGGCCGAGGGCCCCGCCGTCCCGGAGGACCTGCTCAGCGCCGTGCTGGCGCCGGTGCGGCTGCGCGGCGTGTACTCCAGCCACTGGTCGGTGCGCGCGCCCTGGAGCGTGCGGGGGCGGCGCGAGCCGTGCGCGGTGGTGCACTACCTGTGCGAGGGGTCGTGCGCGGTGAGCATGCCCGGCCGCGCCTCCCCGCTGTGGCTGGGCCCCGGCGACCTGGCGCTGTTCCCGCACGGCGCCGAGCACACGCTGGCCGACGCCCCCGCGACGGCGGCGGTGCCGCTGGAGGCGCTGCTGCCCGGGCGCCGGCCCGGCTCGGTGGGCCGGGTGAGCATCGACGGGCCCGGCGAGGCCGCGCGGCTGCTGTGCGGGGGGCTGCACTACGACGAGGCGGCCGCGCCCCCGCTCTACCGGGCGCTGCCCGAGGTGGTGGTGCTGGAGGCCGCCGCGGTGGCCGGCGAGCCGCTCCTGCAGGCCGTCCTGGAGTGGCTGTCCGCGGGCGCCGACCGGGGGGCGCCGGGGGCCGAGCTGGTGGAGCTGCGCGCCTTTGAGACGGTGTTCGTGCTGGCGCTCAGGGTGGCCGCGCTGCGCGCCGGGGTCTCATCGCCCCTGCTGCGCGCCCTGCGCCACCCGGGCATCGCCCGCGCGCTGCTGGCCGTGCACACCCGCTTCGCCGAGCCGTGGAGCCTGGAGGCGCTGGCGGCCGAGGCGGGCATGTCGCGCTCGGCGTTCGCCTCGGCCTTCCGGGGGCTGGTCGGCGAGACCCCGGGCGCCCACCTGCTGGGCCGGCGCATGCAGGAGGCGGCGCGCCTGCTGGGCGAGACGCCGGTCGCGCTGAGCGCGGTGCCCGAGCGCGTGGGGTACGGGTCGACGGTGGGGTTCCACCTGGCCTTCCGCAAGCGCTTCGGGGTGACGCCGGGGGAGTACCGGCGCCGGTGCGAGGGCGACGGGCAGGACGGCGGCCGGGAGCGGGCCCTGCCCGAGTGAGCGCTTCACCCCTGGTCGGAGCGGCGGCCGCGGTAGGAGCGCATCTTGTGGCGCGCCCCGCAGACCTCCATGCTGCACCAGCTGCCGTTGTTGGCCGGTGAGCGGTCGTAGTAGACCCACCGGCACTCGGGCGAGCGGCACACCTTCAGGCGCGCGCTGCGCCCGGCGAAGCGCCCCAGCGCCAGCGCCGCCACCACGCGGGCGGCGACGGCGTGCACGGGGTCGCCCGCGGCCTCGGGCAGGGTCGCCCGCCCCTGGCCGTCCCACCGGGGCGGGCCCAGGAGCTGTTCGGAGAGCGCGCTGAGGCGGGCGTGGGCCTCCTGCCGGCCTTCGAGGTGGTCGCGCACCGTCTCGCGGACGCGTACCAGGAACGACAGGCCGCCGCTGTCCAGGGCGCAGCCGGCCTGGATGTGCCCGTGCTCGTGCAGCCAGGAGCGGGCCCCCTCGAGGCCGGAGAGGGAGTCCTCCCCGTAGAGGAGGCGCGCCGAGTTGCAGAACTCCTCGATGACCAGCAGGTCCTCCGGCGCCGGCGGGCGGTTGTAGGCCATGCCGCACAGGTTACCCCCTTTACTGCGGTGTCGGTAACGGGCTAGTGTTACCGTCAAACAGCCAAAGACGGTAACGGAGTGGTGATGGGAACCGAGTGGACGCTGGACCGCACCTTCGACTCGCCCAACGGGACGGTGCGCTGGGCCCGCAGCGGGCAGGGCGACCCGCTCGTGCTCGTGCACGGCTGGCCCTTCTCCTCCTACATCTGGCGGGACCTCGCCCGGGCGCTGAGCACCCGGCACACCGTCTACGTGTGGGACCTTCCGGGCTACGGGGCCTCGGAGCGGTACGAGGGCCAGGACGTCTCCCTGGCCGGGCACCAGCAGGTCTTCGCCTCCCTGCTGGACCACTGGGGGCTGGAGCGGCCGGCGGTGGCGGCCCACGACATCGGCGGGGCGGTGGCCCTGCGCACCGCGCTGCTCTCGGGGCGGCGCTTCGAACGGCTGGCCCTGGTCGACGCCGTCGCCGCCGGGCCCTGGGGCAGCCCCTTCTTCCAACTGGCCAACCGGCAGGCCCCCACCTTCGCGCAGGTGCCCGCGCACCTGCACGAGGCACTGGTGCGCGCCTACATCGCCGACGGGGCCGACCGGCAGCTGCGGGAGGAGACCCTGAAGGCGCTGGCCCGCCCCTGGACCGGCGCGCACGGGCAGGCGGCCTTCTACCGCCAGATGGCCCAGGCCCACCAGCGCCACACCGCCGAGTACGAGGACCGCCTGGGCGAGCTGGACCTGCCTGTCGCGGTGGTCTGGGGCGAGCGCGACCGGTGGCTGCCCCTGCAGCGCGGCAGGGAACTGGCCGAGCGCCTGCCCCGGGCGCGCCTGCACGTCCTGGAGGGCAGCGGACACCTGGTGCAGGAGGACGCCCCCGCACAGCTGGCCGCGGTGCTCGGCGACTTCCTGGCACGGTAGCGGGCAGGCCCGGCAGGGGGCCGCTCAGCCCAGGGCCGGGAAGCGCACCCCCGACCCCTCGAGGTCCCCGGCGCCCGGACCGCCCTGCAGGGCGCGCCCGGTCGCGGCGCGCAGGGCCTCCAGGCGGCCCATCGGCGCGGGGCGGCCGCCCGCGCCGAACAGCAGGCGCTCGACGGCCCCGGCGCCCTGCGGCGAGGTCCACGGCGGGCGCCCCAGGGCGTCGGCCAGGTCCAGCCCGTGCAGCACCAGCTCCACGACCCGGGTGAGCAGGAAGTCCTCCAGGGCCATGGCGTCGCCGTGGCGGGTGCGCACCACGCGCCCGGCGGGCTCGTCGCGCAGCCGCGGCTCCAGGTGCGCCCACGCCTGCCGCAGGCGGCGCCCGGGCTCGGCGGCGTCGGCGCGCCCGGCGGCGGCGCGCACGGCGCTGTCGATGCGGTCGGCGTCCACGGCAGGGGAGAAGCGCTCGTCGGGCGCGTAGTAGCCGGCGGCCGAGACCTCGGCACGCGGCGGCTCCTGGGCGTCCAGGGCCGCCTCCACCCGCACCAGGGCGCCGACGGTGTGCGCGGCCAGCGCCGCCACGTCCCAGGGGGCGCACCGCGTGGGCAGCACCGCCTCGCGCTCGGTCAGGCCCAGCAGTACCTCTTCCAGCCGCCGGGCCTCGGCGCCGAGCGCGGCTGTCACAGGGGGCACGGGGGCACCAGGGGACGGCTCCATGGACGCAAAGACTAGCCCGCGCAACGCCGGGCCCCGCGGGCGCCCCGGTGCTGTCGGTGCCCCGTCCTAGTCTCGGCGCATGGGATCCCGATTCTGCGCACTGGCCATCGACGCCATCGACATCCGCACGGTCGCCGCGTTCTGGAGCAGGGTGCTCGAGTGGCCGATCATCGAGGACACCGAGGAAGGCGTCGGCCTGGCGCCCGGGGAGGGCACAGGGTTCGGCCTGGACGTGCTGCCGGTGCCGCCGGGCGAGCGCAAGACGGTCAAGAACCGCCTGCACATCGACATCCGCCCCCGGGCGGGAAGCACCGCCGAGGAGGAGCTCCAGCGGCTGCTCGGCCTGGGGGCCGAACGCGTCGACGTCGGCCAGCCCGACGACGCCCCGTGGACGGTGCTCGCCGACCCCGAGGGCAACGAGTTCTGCCTGCTCCACCGCGCCGACGAGCACCCGGCGCCGTGAGCCGCTCACCCGGGGCATCGCGGCCGTCTAGGTCGGTCCGGGCGCTGAGCGGTGAACCCGCGGCGACCTGCGGGGCTGGCCCCGGGCGGGTGAGGCGCCGCCCTCGGGCAGGCGGGTACGGCCGGGGCGGCAGGAGCGTCAGCCAGTGTGTCCGGCCTGCTCCACCGCGGCGGCCCGGCGGCCCGGTGATCCGGGTAATAGGGTCGGCCCGTGCTGAACGAGCGAACGCGAACCGAGCGATACGACAAGGCCGAGCACCTGCGCGCCCTGCACAGGCCCGGCGACCCCCTGGTCCTGGTGAACGTGTGGGACGCCGCCGGCGCGCGCGTGGTCGCCGCGGCGCCGGGCACCAGGGCCCTGGCCACGGCCAGCCACTCGGTGGCCGCGGCCTACGGGCTGCCCGACGGCGAGCACCTGCCTTTCGAGGAGCTCGCCGCGCTCGTCCGGCGCGTGGCCGGGGCGGTGTCCCTGCCGCTCACCGTCGACATGGAGCGCGGGTACGGCCGCGACGCCGCCGAGGTCGGCGAGCGGGCCGGGCAGATCATCGCCGCCGGGGCGGTGGGGTGCAACATCGAGGACGGCCTGGAGGAGGACGGCGGCCTGCGTCCGGTGGACGAGCAGGCCGAGCGCCTGCTCGCGGTGCGCCGGGCCGCCGACGCGGCCGGGGTGCCCCTGGTCGTCAACGCCCGCACCGACGCCCTGGCCCAGGGCCTGGGCGCGGACGAGGCCCTGCGCCGCGGCCGCGCCTACCTGCAGGCGGGCGCCGACTGCGTCTTCGCGCTCGGGGCCTCCTCGCTGCCCGTCGTGGAGCGCCTGGCCGGCGAGCTGGGCTCGGTCAGTGTCCTGGCCACCGCCGACGGGCCCTCCCTGGAGGAGCTGGCGGGCGCCGGGGTGGCCAGGATCAGCATGGGTCCGGGCCCCATGGGGGCCGCCTACGCGGCCCTGAGGCGCCTGGCCGAGGACGCGGCCAACCGGCGCCCCCTCCCGGCCGACCTGTCCTACCGCCCGTGACCGGCTCCCCTCCCTGAGGGCAGGGGCCCCGCCCCTGGCGGGGCCACTGGCGTCACCGGCGGCCGCGCGCGAGCAGGACGAACCCCGCCGCAGGGGGAAGGGCGGCGGTCAGGGGGCCCACGGCATCCACCCGGTCCTGGGCACGCTCCTCGGAGCACACGGCCTCAGGATCCGGCACCCCGGCCTCCTCTGCCTCCTCCACGCTCTCTTCAGAGCCCGCGCACCAGATCCACGTGCCCTCGCCGGCCTGGACCAGGGGAACGAACACCAGCACCGCCGCCCACACCCACAGGGCCAGCGCGCCCGCGCCGCACCCCCACACGGCCAGCGACCGGAGGGGCACTGCGGCTTGGGCCCGCCTGGCCTCCCGCTCGCTGCGCGCCTTGGCGGCGGCCCGGTTCAGAATCTCCTCGGACGACACACGCCCCTCCCCTTCTCACATCGGCTTCGGAGCGGCGGCCGCGGCCCGGCCCGTGCGGCGCCGGTCCGCGTATGGGCGACCTGGCAGGATCGACGCCATGTCCGTACGCGAACTCGTGGTCCTGGGAAGCTCCAGCGCCGTGCCCACCAAGCGCCGCAACCATAACGGCTACTTCCTGCGCTGGGACGACCACGGGGTGCTCTTCGACCCGGGCGAGGGGACACAGCGCCAGATGCGCCACGCCGGACTGTCCGCCCACGACATCACCCGTATCTGCATCACCCACTTCCACGGCGACCACTCTCTGGGCCTGCCCGGGGTGGTGCAGCGCATCGCCCGGGACCGGGTCGAGCACACCGTCCGGGCCGCCTTCCCCGCCGCCGGGGCCGCCTACTGGGAGCGGCTGCGCCACGCCACCGCCTTCGGCGACACCGGCGTCATCGCCGAACAGCCCGTGGACGGGCTGGGGGCCTGCCCCCTGGACGGCGACGGGCTGCGCATCACCGCACTGCCCCTGGACCACCGGATGCCCACCTACGGCTACCGGCTCCAAGAGCCCGACGCCCGGCGGATGCTGCCCGAGCGCCTGGCCGCCCTGGGCGTCTCGGGCCCCGACATCGGCCGCCTGCAGCGCGAGGGCCGCCTGGAGGGGCCCGGGGGCCGCACCGTCACCCTGGAGGAGTGCTCGGTCCCGCGCCCCGGCCAGTCCATGGCCTTCGTCATGGACACCGGCGAGTGCGACAACGCGGTGCGCCTGGCCCAGGACGCCGACATGCTGGTCATCGAGTCCACCTACCTGGACTCCGAGGAGCGCCTGGCCGCCGACTACCGGCACCTGACCGCCGGGCAGGCGGGCCGCATCGCCGCCCGGGCCCGCGCGCGCCTGCTCGTGCTCACCCACATCTCCGAGCGCTACGAGGCCGGCGACGAGCCGCGCTTCGTCGAACAGGCCGCGGCCCGCTTCGACGGCCCTGTCGTGCTCGCCCAGGACCTGGACCGCATCGGGGTCCCCAAGCGCCGGAGCTGACGGCCCCGCCCGGCCTCAGGTGTGCCGGTCGGCCTCGGCCGCCTCCTTGAGCAGGGCCAGCCCCACCTGCCAGGCGCGGGTGTTCTCCTCGGCGTGGTCGCGCCGCCGCCCCTCGGGCAGCGGCAGGTCCTCGAAGCCGGTCTCGCGCAGCTCCACCCGCGTCCCGCCGCCCTCCTCGGGCCGCAGCCGCAGCTCCACGCGGGTGCTGCGGCCCGGCAGGGGGTCGGCCCCGGGGTCCAGCGACCAGCGGAAGGCGAACACCCGCCCGGGGTCGGCCTGCTCGACCACGCCCCGGTAGGTGCCGTGCTCCTTCCAGGTGAAGGCGGCCGCGCCCCCGGGCACCGCCTCCACCTCGGCCCCGTCGAAGGCGAACCACCGGCACAGCCCCTCCGGCGAGGTCGCCAGGCGCCACACGCTGGAGGGCGGGGCGTCGACGGTCACACGGCAGCTGATGGCGTCCCGGGCATCCCGGGAGTCCTGGGCGCTCACGCGGTCCTCCCCTGCCTCCGCCCTCCGGCCGGGGTCCGCTTGGAGCCGGGGGTGCAGGCGATCTCGGTGACCGGGCGCAAGCGCAGGGCCGACCAGTCGGCGTCGACGGCCACCTGGGCGACGGCGTCCCACCCGGGCGCCACGCCCGTCCTCGGTGCGAGCGTGCGGCTCATCGTGCCCCCTCGGCCTGCCTGCCCTGCGCCGGCCGCGGCCGGTTCCGCGCTCGGTCGCCGTGGGTCCGACGGTAGTACCCGGGGGCGGTGCGGGCCGAGGAGGCGCGCTGCCGGGACGCGGGGTCAGGGGGCCAGTGCGGTCAGGGCGATGCAGGCCGCGGTGCCGGCCAGGATGCTCACCACGGCGTTGCGCAGCCACAGGTGGAGCCCGACGGTGACGGCCAGGGCCGGGGCGGTCGGCCCGGCCGAGGAGGCCGCGCCCCAGTCCGCCCCGCGCAGGGTGCAGGCGGCCAGGATCACCATGATCCCCGCGGGCATGGCGGTGTCGAGGTAGGCCGCCAGGGGGCTCTGGCGCAGCCGGGAGAGCACCGCGAAGGGCAGGGCGCGCAGGGCCCAGGTGATGGCCGTGCACACCGCCACGGCGGCCGCCATGTATCCGGTCTCAGGCATGGGCCCGCCTCCGTCGGGTGAGGGCGTGGCGCACCAGCAGGACGGCCGTGAACGCCGTGAACGCCGCCGGCAGCATCCGCTCGGGCGGCAGCAGGAGGGCGGCCGCGGAGCAGCCCAGCGCGGCGAGGGGGGAGCAGGCGTCGCGGTGCCGGGCGAAGGCGTCCAGGGCCAGCACCGCGAACAGGGCGGTGACGGCGAACTCCAGCCCTTCGACGGGGCCGGGGAGCAGGCCCGCCGACAGCGCGCCCAGCACCGATCCGCCCGCCCAGTACAGGTGGACCAGCCCCTGCAGCAGCAGGATCCGGCGCCGGGGCCAGCGGCGGGCGCGCCCGCCGGCGGTGACGGCGTAGGCCTCGTCGGTCAGGGCGAAGGTGCTGTAGGCCTTGGCCCACGGGCCGTGGACCCGGTGCAGCGGGAAGGACAGGGCGTAGAAGACGTGGCGGACGTTGACCAGGAGCGCCGCGAGCGCGACCTGGCCCAGCGGGGCGGCGGCGGTGGCCATCGCGACCAGCAGGAACTCCAGGGAGCCGGCGAAGACCGCGGCGGAGAGGACCGGGGCCCACCACCACTGGAGGCCGGACTGGACCGCGAACAGCCCCAGGGCCGCGCCCATGGGCAGGGCGCCCAGGCCCACCGCGGCCGAGTCGGCGGCGGCCGAGCGCAGATCGGCGGCGAAGCCGGGGACGGGGCGGCGGGAGCCGCCCGGGAGCGCATCCATGCTGGAATTTTAGTTCGGCAAGAGCCTCATGCGATTGCGTTCTATTTCGCTAAACTGGTGCTGTGCGCAATGAACATGCACTGGATGCCATCGATCGTGAAATCATCGACCATCTCTCGCGGGACGGGCGGATGAGCAACGTCGAGCTGGCCCGGCGCGTCGGGCTGACCCCGCCCCCGTGCCTGCGCCGGGTCAAGCGGCTGGAGGAGGCCGGGGTGATCACCGGCTACCGGGCGCGCGTGGACCCCGCCGCGCTGGGGCGCGGGCTGGAGGTGTTCGTCGACGTGGAGGTCGGCGTCAGCGACCGGTCCACCCTGGAGGAGCTGGAGAGGGTGCTGGCCGGCTACGAGGAGGTGGTGGAGCTGCGGCGGCTGTTCGGGCGCCCCGACTACTTCATGCGGGTGCGCGTGGCCGACCACGCCGCCTACGAGGAGTTCCAGACCCGGCGGCTGATCGGGCTGCCGGGCGTGCTGCGGGTGGTCTCGCACCTGACGATGAAGACCGTCAAGTCCGAGGGGTGAGCGCCCCGGCGCCGGCGCCGGGGCGGCGGTCTACTTCTCGGCGATCATGATGTCGCCGCCGTCGGGGTCCTCGACCTTGATGTAGGTCCCCCACGGCTCGGTGACCGGCTCGGTGGCCGTCGCCCCGCGCTCGCGCAGCCTGCGGGCGGTGGCGGCCGCGTCGTCGCAGGCCAGGATGAGGTAGGCGCCCTCACCCGGGGAGCGGTTGAACTCGGAGGCGGTGTGCACGGTGATGCGGGTGCCGCCGCCGGGCGGGGTGAGCTCGACCCAGCGGGCGCCCGGCCACATCTCGGCGTCGGTGGTCTTCTGGAAGTCCAGCACGCGGGTGTAGAAGTCGACGGTGGCCGCCTGGTCGCGCACGTACAGCACGGCGAGGTCGATGCCGGTGATCATCTGCGCCTCCGCGGTCCGGTGGGGTGGGCGCGGCCCCGCGCCCGGCGCGGTGCCGCCTGGGGCCACCGTAGCCTCCGGGGCGCGGCCGCAGGGCGCGGACGGCCCCCGGGCGCGTCGCGCGCGCCCCCGGCCCCCGGGGCGCGGGCGCACGCCTCGGCGGCACGTCCTACGATGACCACCCCGAGGGCGGGAGACTTCAGGAAGGGGCGGCATGTCCAGGCAGTACACCGGCAGCGGCGATCCGGGGCGGAGCCTGGCCCTGATGTGGCGCACCCTGCCCGCGCCCACCCGCAAGCGCTCCACCCGCCTGGACCCCGACCGGGTGGTCGCCGCCGCGGTGGAGATCGCCGACGCCGAGGGCCTGGTCGGGGTGTCGATGCGCAAGGTCGCCGACCGGCTGGGCGTGGGCACGATGTCGCTCTACAGCTACGTCCCCGGCAGGGCCGAGCTGGCCGACGCCATGCTCGACCAGGTCTACGGCGAGCTGCCCGACCCCGCCGGGGCGGGCCCGGGCTGGCGCGCGCGTCTGGAGCGCGCCGCCCGCAGCACCCGGGACCTCTACCGCCGCCACCCCTGGACGCTGGAGATCGCCACCGGCAGGCCGCTGCTGGGGCCCAACGCCATGCGCCGCTACGAGCGCGAGCTGTGCGCCCTTGAGGGCACCGGCCTGCCGGACGTGGAGATGGACGCCGTGGTCGCCCTGGTGGGCGACTACGTGCACGGCGCCGCGCGCGGGGCGGTGGACGCCGACGCCGCCGAGCGGCGCACGGGCATCAGCGACCAGGAGTGGTGGCGCGCCCACGCCCCGGCCCTGGAGCGCCTCGCCGGCGCCGGCGCCTTCCCCGTGGCCGACCGGGTCGGCTCGGCCGCCGCCCGGGCCTACGGCGCCGCGCACGACCCGGACCGGGAGTTCGAGTTCGGGCTGGCCCGCGTGCTGGACGGGGTGGCCGCGCTGATCGGGGCCCGCGCCGCAGGCGGCGCGGGCCCCGAAGACCCCCGCTGAGGGAGGGGCCGGGGCGGTCAGCCGCGGCGGGCGCCCCGGGCGGCCTCCTCCTCGATGATGTCGGCGGCGAACCCGGTGCCGCCCCGATGCCCCAGCTCGGTGCTGATCTCGGCCAGCCTGCGGGCCACCTCCTGGGAGGACGTGAGCTCCTCCAGGGCCGAGCGCAGCGCCTCGGCGGTCGCCTCCTCGGTGTCGATGCGCCGCGCCACCCCCGCGGCCTGAAGCATGTCGGCGTTGCTGAACTGGTCGGCGAACTGCGGCACGGCGATCATCGGCACCCCGCAGGCCAGGCCCTCGCTGGAGCCGCCCATGCCGGCGTGGGTGACGAAGGCCGAGGCGCGGCGCAGGACCGACAGCTGCGGCACCCAGGGGTGCACCTCGATGTTGGCGGGGATCTCGCCCAGGTCCTCGGCGCGCACGTGCTTGCCGATCTGCAGGACCACGTGCCAGCCGGGCAGGTCGCCGAAGGCCTTGATGCACTCGGCGTAGAAGTCCGGCAGGTCGGTGAAGGCCGAGCCCAGCGACACCAGCAGCACGCGGTCGTCCTCGGCTCCGGGCGGCGGGGTCCACTCGCCCTGGTGGGAGCGGTCGCCCAGGCAGGGGCCGACGAAGGTGACCACATCGGTGTCCACGGTCTCGGAGAAGGGCTGCATGGCGCGGGGGATCAGCGCCAGGGCGCGCGGCGGGCGGCCGGCGAAGTCGTCGACCGACAGCTCCACCCCCTGATCGGCGAGCCAGGCCCCGAAGCGCGCGAAGTAGTCATCGGCTCCCGGCAGGGACCGGATCTGGGCCCCGACGGTGTCCTCGTAGCCCTTCCAGGCGACGTAGGTGGGCGAGAGCTGCACGGCGGGCACGCCCCAGTTCTCGGCCAGCACGCGGGCCGGGTAGCTCGCGATGTCGTACAGGAAGACGTCGGGGCGGTCGTCCTCGTAGGCGGCGCGGACGGCGGGCATGATCGCGCGCGCCTCGGACAGGAAGACGTCCATCGCGGAGATCGCGTCCTCGGGCCAGGAGTCGTCGTCGATGGGCAGGGTGCTGGTGTAGGGGACCAGCTCGGCCCCGGCCGAGGAGACCAGGTCGGCCGCGCGCGGGTCGTTGGCGTAGGTGAGGCGGTGGCCGCGCGAGGCGAGCTCGCGGATGATCTCCAGGCTGGGCATGATGTGGCTGACGGCGGGGATGCCGACCATGGCGATGTGCAGGCGTTCGTTGCGGTGCACGGGGTGCTCCAATGCAGGTCTACGGCGGTTCTGGCGTGCGCAGGAGGGCCCGGCTGCGCGGCGGGTGCGGCCGCGGGCCGGGCGCGGGGGGCGGCTGGGGACGGCGAGGGGCGCTGCGCGCCGCACCTCGGCCCGTCCGGGGCTAGCCGTAGATCTGCAGGAAGTGCATGCGGAGAGCGTAGCGGTTCGCGTGTGCGCGGGGCACGTGGTTTTCGGTGGGGGCCGGGATCGGCCGTCGAGAGCGGAGGAACCACCGCCGTCGGCGCTTCAGAGGGGCGGTTGCGCCGCTCTCGCCGCACGAGGGGGCGCCGGTCGCCCTACAGCAGCGCGGAGACGCCCGGTAGGCGGCCTGCCGGGGGGTTAGGGTGGCCGGCATGAGCGCGACCGGTTTCACCCCGCGGCTGGACAAGGCCATCGTCCGGGCGCGGGGGATCGCCGCGGACTTCGGTGTCGTCGACGACCAGGGGCGCCCGGTGGTGGGGACCGAGCACCTGGTCCTGGCCGTCCTGGACGACGAGTACGCGGTCCCGACCCAGGCCCTGGCGGATCGCTACGACGTCGGGGCCCTCAAAGCCGAGATCCTGCGCCTCATGCGCTCCCCGGGGTACCAGGGGCGTATTCCTCCGCCGTGATCGCCCGGAGCGCCGCGGCCAGTTCGGCGCGCAGGCCGTCGTGGCGCGGCCCCAGGGCGTGCTCGGGGGCGAACCGCTCGGGGCCGTAGAGCCACACCGGGCCGGAGCGGCGGTGCTCGGGCTCCCAGGAGTAGCGGGCGTGGACGTGGCCGTGCAGGTGGTGCATGGCGTTGCCCAGCACCTCGTAGTTGGCGCGGGTGCAGGCCGCGTCGCGCGCGCTGCAGACCGCCTCGACCGCCTCTCCCAGCAGCGACAGGTCGGCCAGGAACCCGGCCCGGTCCCTGCGCGGCAGCTCGGTGAGGCGGTCGGCGCTCCCGTCGTGCAGAAGCACGCAGTACCCGGGCAGGTGCTGGGTGTCGCCGATCACCGCCCACCCGGTGCGCATGCGCAGCAGCACGGTGGGGTTCTCTCCCCGGCGGGCCGAGCCGACGCGGTCGGCGCGCCAGTCGGCCCGCTCCTCTCCGCCGCCGGGAGTCATCGGTCCCCCTTCTCCAGGTCGAGCAGGAAGCGCTTGCGGTCGGCGCCCCAGGCGTACCCGGTCAGGGTCCCGTCGGCCCCCACGACGCGGTGGCAGGGGACCACGACGGAGATCGGGTTGGCCCCGTTGGCCGATCCCACGGCCCGGGCCGAGGACGGGGCGCGGCCGATGCGCTCGGCGATCTCGCCGTAGGTGGCGGTGGTGCCGTAGGGGATGGCCTCCAGCTCCTTCCACACGCGCTGCTGGAACGGCGTCCCGTTCGGCCGCAGGGGCAGGTCGAAGGCGGTGCGCCGCCCGGCGAAGTACTCGCGCAGCTGGCGCTCGGCCTCGGCGAAGGCGCCCCGGTCCGGCTCGCCGAGCTCGCCCGGGGGGCGGGTGGCGGTCTCGTCGCCCATGTACAGGCCGACCAGCGCGCCGTCGTGGGCCACCAGGGTCAGCGGTCCGACCGGGCTGTCCAGGACGGTGTGCACCCGTCCCGTACGCGCCGCGCCGGCCGCGGTCTCGATCGTGCTCATGGCGACCAGTCTGCCGCCCGGCCCGCCCTGGGGCTGGCGGGAATCGGACGTCCGGTCGCAAGGAGAGGGGCGAGGGCCTGGCGCGCCCATACGTCGGGCCTGGTGGAGCGGACGGCGTCGGCGGCCCGGGCCGGCGCCCAGTCGGCCGGCCGCGCGTGCCGGTGCGCGGCGGCGGGAAGACCGGGCCCTAGGATCCCTGTGGGCCCTTCCGCACCCCGCCTCCCGACCCCGAAAGGCCGCGATGAGCACCCCCGAACAGCGGTTCACCGAGATCACGTCCCTGGAGGAGCTGCGCGAGCTCGTGCCCGACCCGCTGCCGGTCGCGCGCGACAAGGAGCGCAGCGCGCTGGTGGAGGTGGACCGGGCCTGGCTGGAGGCCTCGCCGTTCTGCCTGATCGCCACGAGCGACGCCGAGGGCAACTGCGACGTCTCGCCCAAGGGCGACCCGCCCGGGTTCGTCAAGGCCCTGGACGAGCACACCGTCGCCGTCCCCGAGCGCCCCGGCAACCGGCGGGTGGACGGATTCCGCAACGTGCTGTCCAACCCGCACGTGGGCCTGCTGTCGATCATCCCGGGGCGCGGGGACACGCTGCGCATCAACGGGCGGGCGCGCCTGGTGCGCGACGCCCCCTTCTTCGACGACATGGTGGTCAAGGGGCACCGGCCCGTGCTGGCGCTGGTGGTGGAGATCGACACGGTCTTCCACCACTGCGCCAAGGCGTTCCTGCGGTCCCACCTGTGGTCCCCGCAGACCTGGGACGAGGTGGGGGCCGGGGTCCCGTCGCGCCCGCGCATCGCCAAGATGGTCGACCGCCCCGAGGAGTCATTGGAGGAGCTGGAGCGGTACTACGGCCGCGAGTACTCCGCAAGGCTCTACGGCTGAGCGGCGCCGGCGCGCGCCCTGAGGCTCCTCAGGAGGCGCGCAGGTCCCCCTGCTCCCGGGGCGGCGCCTCCTCGCCCTCGCCGAGGGCCGCGGCCAGCTCGTTGAGGTCCATGCCCAGGGCCTTGGCCAGGGCCGAGACGGTGAAGAAGGCCGGGTTGGGGATGGCGCCGCGCTCGATCTTGCGCAGGGTGTCGATGGAGATTCCGGCGTCGTGCGCGACCTCGGCCGCGGTGCGGGGGGCGCGCGCCGCCCGCAGGATCTGCCCCAGCGCGCGGCCCCGGTCGCGCTGTCCTTCGGTGAGCGGAGTGCGAACCATGGAGGAACAGTAACCCATCGCGCGCAAAGACCGGCTGGTAGCCGAATACCGGCCGATCAATCCTGCCGCCCGGCGGCGTCAGTCCCGGGAGTCGCGCTCGGCGCGCCAGCGCTCGAAGAGCAGGGGCAGCTCCCGGAACATGAAGGTGTAGAAGTCGTGCATCTCCTGCAGGCGCCCGCGCGCCGGGCTGTCGGCCTCGGTGGCGGCGATGCCGTCCGCGGCGGCGGCCATCATCCTGCGCACGGCCTCGTTCTGGCTGCTGAACAGGCGCTCCCAGGCGTCCCTGCGCAGCCGGTGGTGGTCGCGGCGGCTGCCCGGGACGGGAACGCGTTCGAGCATCCCGACGTGGTGCAGGGACTTCAGGGCGCCCGAGACCGACCCCTGGCTGGCGTCGAGCTCCTCGGCCAGCTCGCCCAGGGTCAGGGTGGGGCGGTCGGTGAACAGGAAGGCCGCCATCACCCGGGCCGACATGCGCTGCATCCCCAGGTCCGAGAGCATCAGCGCGAGCTCTTCGGCGCGGCGTCGGGCGTCGTCGTGGGCGGGCACGGGGACCTCCGGGGCGGGTGGGATGCGGCCCCACCATGCTAGGCGACCTTCAGAAGATTCCGAAGGGCGTGCACGGGCGGTGCGCACCGGCCCGGACCGCGCGGCGATTCCAGCAGGTGCCGTTCCTGGCGGATGCGCGCCCGGTGCGGCCACTGCAGCCGAGGTCGGCCCGCAGCCGGTCCAGGAGCGGCTCCGGGGTGCGCCGTCACCGGTGGCGGTGGTCCCGCCGCAATCCGGTTGAGGCCGGGTGCATCGCCGCACTACCGTTCAGCCGTGCACGACTTCTCGCGCTCGTGGGCCGCCCTGCTGGACACCGTCGCCGAACTGCCCGACGAGGACTTCGCCCGTCCCTCCGGGTGCGCCGGATGGCTCGTGCGGGACCTGGTGTGCCACCTGGTCATCGATGCCCAGGACGTCTTGATCACCCTGGCCACCCCGGTCGATGGCGAGCCCACCCGCGATGCGGTGACCTACTGGAACGTCTCCCGGGAGCCTCCGGGCGGCGACGGCCCGCTGGACGCGCTCGTCGTCCGCCTGGCCGCCGCCTACGACGACCCCCGGCTGCTCAAGTTCCACCTGGACGACGTCGGCGCGGCCGCCGGACGCGCCGCCGGACTGGCAGACGGGCGCCTGTGCGTGGGTACCCAGGGCCAGGTCCTGACCGTCGGCCACTACCTGGAGGCCTACGTCATGGAGGCCACACTGCACCATCTCGACCTGGTCGCCGGCCTTTCCGGGGCGGCCGGTCCGCCCGCCGAGGGGCTGGCGCGCTCGCGCCGAATGCTGGAGGAGATCGCCGGAGCGTCGTTTCCCGCCTCCTTCGCCGATGCCGACGTCCTGCTGGTGGGCACCGGCCGCCGCGAGCCCTCCGGCCGGGAGCGCGCCGCCCTGGGGGCGCTGGCCGCGCGGCTCCCCTTCGTCCTGGGGTGACGAGCGGGGGTCAGGAGGCCGGAGTCCAGGGGGTGAGGCGGGGCAGCCAGGCCCGCACGTTCCTGCGGTAGGACCGGTACTCCTCGCCGAACAGGCAGACCAGCGTCGGCTCCTCGTAGAAGCGCACGAAGGCGGCCGACACCGCCCAGCACACCCCCGCGTAGACCAGCACCCCCGCCGAGGCGAACAGCAGCGCCTGGCCGATGAGGGCCCCGATGACCGCCACGTACATCGGGTTGCGCACGAACCGGTTGGAGCCGCTCACCACCAGGTGCTCCGGCGGGGCCGCGGGTGCGGGCGTGCCGTGGGCCCGGGTGAACTCCACGAAGGCGTGCACCAGGGCCGCCAGGCCGACGGCGATCAGCAGCACGCCCACCGCCTGGGCGGGCATCCAGGCCGCCGAGGCCTCCGGCAGCCGCCAGTCGCTGATCAGCCAGGGGATGGCGCCGAGCACCGTGCCCGGCGCCACGATGAAGAACGCGGTGCTTCCGAGGGCCGCTTTGGCGACGGAACGCATGGCCACCACTCCTTGTCCGTGTGCGCTACTGCTCGTACTGCTCCTGTTCCGTGCCGCCTGCGCCGCCCGCCCCCGGCCCGTGGCCGGGCGCGGCGATCGCGCGCAGGCACGTCTCGGCGAACACCCCGCACGCCTCCTCCACCGGCGGCAGGTCCGCCTCCCGCCGCTGCTCCAGCGCCGGCCGCAGCATCAGGTGCACCGCGACCGGCCCCAGGATCTGCTGGATCAGCAGGGGGAGCGGCAGCGGCCGCACGCGCCCGCCCCGCACGTGGGGCAGGAGCAGCGTGCCGAAGGCGGCGTACAGGCGGGGGAACCCGGCGTGGAACATGGCGCTGCCGGGGCCGTCGGGCCGGCTCGCGGTGTCGGCGAGCAGGGCCGGCATCACCCGCGGGCGCCGCTGGAAGGCCTCGGCCAGCGCGGCGTGCAGCGCCCGGACCGTCTCCTCCAGGCCCTCGGGCGGGTCGGCGGCCAGCCGCTCCAGCTCGCGCACCGGCCCGTAGCGCTCGAAGACCGCCGCCAGCAGCCCGTCCCGGCCCTCGACCACCGCGTGCAGGCCGGGCAGCGAGCACCCGGCGCCGTCGGCGACGGCGTCCATGGTCAGCGCGCCCAGTCCGCGCTCGTCGATGACCCGCGCGGCCGCCTCGACGGCCCGCTCGCGCACCGGGGTCCGGGCGCCCGGGTCGACGCCGGCGGCGCGCACCGCCTCGTCGAGGGCGGCCCGGGTGCCGCCCAGCCGCCGCAGCAGTGTGCTGCGGGAGACCCCTGCGGCGGCCGCGATCGCGGTCACGGGCACCGATGCGACGTCGGTCCGGCGCTCCCGCGCGGCGGCGAGGGCGGCGTCGACGAACTCCTGTGGGACCCGTTCCTCCATGACACGTGATATTACTCAATATCTGTAGTCGTGTCACGTGTCAGAAGGGGGCGCCGCTCCCGCGGACCGGGGCGGCCACCGGAGCGCCCCGCCGCCCCGCTATCGTCGACCGGTCCGCCTTTGGCGCCCGCCGTGCGAACCCCGGGAAGGCAGGTCGACCGATGACGCTCCGCTGTGCCGTGCTGGACGACTACCAGGGCGTCGCCCTGTCGATGGCCGACTGGAGCCCCCTGCAGGGCAGGGTGGACGTGCGCGTCCTGCGGCGGCCCATCGCCGACCCCGACGAGCTGGCCGCCGAGATCGGGGACTGCGAGATCGTCGTGGCCATGCGCGAGCGCACCCCCTTCGGCGCCGCCCTGCTGGGCCGCCTTCCCCGGCTGCGGCTGCTGGTGACCACCGGCAGGCGCAACGCCTCCATCGACCTGGAGGCGGCCGAGGCCGCCGGCGTCACCGTCTGCGGCACCTCCAGCACCATCAGCCCCACCGCCGAGCTGACCTGGGCCCTCATCCTCGGCCTGGCCCGGCACCTGCCGGCCGAGAACCGGGCGTTCCGACAGGGCGGCCCGTGGCAGTCCACGGTCGGGGCGGACCTGCACGGGCGCACGCTGGGCGTGCTCGGGCTGGGCAGGATCGGCGGCCGGGTCGCCCGCGTCGCCACCGCCTTCGGGATGCCGGTGCTGGCCTGGAGCGAGAACCTGACCGAGGAGCGCGCGGCCGAGGCCGGCGCCCGGCTCGCCAGGGGCAAGGAGGAGCTGCTGGCCGGCAGCGACGTCGTGTCGGTCCACCTCCAGCTCTCCGAGCGCACCCGCGGCCTGCTCGGCGAGGCGGAGCTGCGCGCCATGCGCCCGCACGCCTACCTGGTCAACACCTCCCGCTCCGGGATCGTCGACCGCTCAGCGCTCCTGCGCGCACTGCGCGGGGGATGGATCGCCGGGGCGGGACTGGACGTCTTCGACACCGAGCCCGTGCCGGAGGACGACCCGATGCGCACGCTGCCCAACGTGCTGGCGACCCCTCACCTCGGCTACGTCACCGAGCGGAACTACCGGACCTTCTACACCGAGGCCGTGGAGGACATCGCGGCCTTCCTGGACGGCGAACCGGTGCGGCTGCTGGGAGAGGACTGAGGAACGCCCGGGCCGGCCCCGGGGCGCTGTCGGGGGCGCGCACTAGCCTGGTGCGATGGAGCGCCACCACCGCATCGACTACATCGAGTTCACCGTCACCGACATGGCCGCCGCCAAGCGGTTCTACGGGGCCGCGTTCGGGTGGGAGTTCACCGACTACGGCGGCTCCTACGCCGGCATCAAGGGGGCGGGCGGCGGGCCCGAGGCGGGCGGGCTGGCCCTGGCCGGGCACGTGGCCCCCGGAGGCCCGCTGGTGATCCTCTATAGCGACGACCTGGACGCCTCCCGGGCCGCGGTCGAGGCCGCAGGGGGCACCGTCACCGACGAGCCCTTCGACTTCCCCGGCGGGCGCCGCTTCCACTTCGCCGACCCGAGCGGGAACGTGCTGGCCGTGTGGACCGGGACCGGCTGAGGACGGACGGGCCCGGCCCGGTTCAGGCGCCCGCCAGCAGCCGCAGGGCCCGCTCGGAGTCCGACCCCGGACCGGCGGTGTACAGGCAGACGGTCTGGTCCTGGTCGGCGGGGAAGGCCAGCGTCTCGTGGTGCAGGGCCACCTCCCCGACCGCCGGATGGCGCAGCCGCTGGGGCCCGTAGGCGCACTCCCGCACCCGGTGGTCGTCCCACCAGGCGCCGAACTCGGGGACCTTGACCATGAACTCGCCGACCAGCTCGTTGAGGAGCCGGTCGTCGGGGTGGCGGCCGCAGGACAGGCGCAGGTTGGCGACCAGCTCCTGGGCGATCTCCTCCCAGTCGGCGTACACCTCCCGGGCCGCCGGGTCGAGCAGGATGAAGCGGGCGAGGTTGCGCCTGCGGTAGGGCAGCGCCTCGAAGTCGGCGATCAGCGCGCGGGCCAGGAGGTTGGCGGCCAGGACGTCCTTGCGGTGGTTCACCACGATCGCGGGGCTCACGCCGTTGAGGACCTCCAGCATCCGGTGGACCTCCGGCCGCACCCGCTGCACGTCCGGGGGACCCCCGCCCCTGGCCGCCTCCGCGCGGGGCCGCGCGAGCTCGAAGAGGTGGTCGCGCTCCACACCGTCCAGGCGCAGCGCGCGGGCCACGGCGGCCAGGACCGACTCCGAGACGTTGGGGTGCCGCCCCTGCTCCAGGCGGGTGTAGTAGTCCGCGCTGACCCCGGCCAGATGGGCGACCTCCTCCCGCCGCAGGCCGGGCACCCTGCGCACGCCCCCGTTGGGGGCCGCGCCGGCCTGCTCCGGACTCAGCCGCGCGCGGCGGGCGCGCAGGAAGTCCCCGAGTTCCGCGTTGCCGTCCATGGCCCCCAGTATCGCCGCGCGGCGCGGCGGCGCGCCCGGCGAGGGTGGCCCAGTCGGACCCCGGTTCGGCCGGGCCCCTTCCGGCGCTCCGCGGCCCGTCGCGGAGCGCGAGGCTGGAGCCGGGGCCGAACGGTCCCCCCGGAACCCGACGACAGGAGACTGCGTCTTGAGCACCATCGGACTCATCGGAAGCGGCAACATCGGCGGCACCGTCGCCCGGCTGGCGGTCGCGGCCGGCCACGAGGTCGTGCTGAGCAACCGGCGCGGCCCCGACACCCTCAAGGACCTGGTGGAGGAGCTGGGGCCGGCGGCCCGGGCGGCGACGCCGGCCGAGGCGGCCGCCGCCGGGGACTTCGTCGTGGTCGCCGTCCCCCTGGCGGCCTACGCGGCCGTCCCGGCCGAGGAGCTGCGCGGCAGGACCGTCATCGACACCGGCAACTACTACCCCGGGCGCGACGGGCGGATCCCGGAGCTGGAGGAGGAGGCCACGACCACGAGCGAGCTGCTGCAGGCGCACCTGCCGCATTCGCGGGTGGTCAAGGCCTTCGGCAACATCTACTTCGAGCACCTGGGCAACCTCGCGCGCCCCCACGGGCACCCGGAGCGGTCCGCGCTGCCGATCGCGGGCGACGACGCCGGGGCCAAGCGGGAGGTCACCGGCCTGCTGGACTCGCTGGGCTATGACGCCGTGGACGCGGGGCCGCTGGCGGAGGGGTGGCGCTTCCAGCGCGACACCGCCGCCTACACCCCGCTCTACGTCGGCGAGGGGTGGGACGTCCCGGGCCCGGACAAGGAGTTCGACGCCGGGCCGGGCAGCCCTGCCCCGGCCCGCGAGGTGAGGCAGGCCCTGGCGCAGGCCCGCCGCTACCGCGACATGTAGGGCGGGTGCGGACGGCAGGACGGGGACGGGAAGGGTGAGTACGCGTACTCATCCCCGCCGGCCCCTTCCGGGAGATGCTGTCGGGCATGACGACACCGCCGGTGAACACCAAGGTCACCCCCGCCTTCCATCTCCAGTCGGTCATCGCCTTCGGCGTCTCCAGCGCCGGGCTGTGCGCCGGGGTCGCCCTGCTGCCCGTGGACATCTGGATCCGCGCGTTTCTGGGGATGGGACTGCTGTTCGTGATCACCTCGACCTTCACCCTCGCCAAGTGCGTGCGCGACCGCCAGGAGGAGGCCGCCATCGAGGCCTGGACCGAGCAGGTCCAGGCCTACTCGGCGGGCAACCAGACCGCCTACGCGAAGAACTGAGGGGCGCCCGCGCGGTCGCGCGGGCGCCCCCGGGTCTGCCGGTCGCCGCTGTACGGAGACGGCCTCAGCAGGAGGTGTTGTCCAGGACGACGTCGTGGAAGTTCCAGCCGGGTGCACTGCCGTCCTGGTGATCGACGGCCCCGCGTGCGCGGTTGGTGCCGGGGGAGTAGACCATGTCGCCCCAACGGGTCCCGGACAGCGAGGTGCCGCCGTCGAACGTCTCGAAGACCTCGCAGACCAGTTGGTCCCGCGCATCGCCGACCTGGGCCCCGGCCCGGCCGACCCCGGCACCCGGGCCGGCATGTTCGCCTCCCGGCTGCTCGGCGCGGCCCTGTGCCGGTACGTCCTGCGCCTGCCCCCGCTGGACACCATGGACACCGAGGAGGTCGTCGCCTGGATCGGCCCCGCGCTCCGGCGCTACCCGGTGGAGTGAGCGCCGCCCAACGCGGACACGCACCGACCGCGATCGCTGCCACGGTGGTCCGTGTGCGGGAGGGGCGCCTCCCGACGCCCGCCCCAGGCCGCCGACCCGTGAGGGGGACCACGCCCCGATGACCGTACTCACCGTCCGGGAGCTCAACCGCGCCACGCTCGCCCGCCAGCTGCTGCTGGAACGCGCGGACCTGCCGGCGCTGGACGCCGTCGGGCACCTGTGCGGCCTGCAGGCCCAGGAGCCCCAGGAGCCCTTCGTCGGCCTCTGGTCGCGGCTGCGCGGTTTCACACCCGCCGACCTCTCCGGGCTGCTGACCGGCCGCACGGCCGTGCGCACCCACCTGATGCGCCGCACCGTCCACCTGGTCACCACCGCCGACGCCCTCGCCTGGCGCCCCCGCCACCAGGCCATGCTGCGCCAGAAGGCCATGGGGGCCTACCGCGACGAGCTCGCCGGGGCCGACCTGGAGGAGCTGGCCGCGGCGGGCCGGGCGCTGCTGGCCGAGGGCGGACCGCGCCCGATGGGCGACCTGGCCCGGCAGGTCGCCGCGCAGTGCCCCCGGGCCGTGGGCGGGGCCGGGACCCGCGCCCTCGCCGAGATCCTGGGCGTCCTGGTCCCGGTGGTGCAGTGCCCTCCGCGGGGGCTGTGGCGCGCCAAGGGCGGGGTGCGGGCCGCCCCGCTGGAGGCCTGGGCGGGCCGGGAGGCCGGCCCCCGGGACGCCGACGGCGACGACGCGGTGGGCCGGGAGCTGGTCCTGCGCTACCTGGCCGCGTTCGGCCCGGCCGCCACCGCCGACCTGCGCGCCTGGTGCGGCCTGGCCGGGCTGCCGGCCGCCGTGTCCGCGGTACGCGGCCGGCTGGCCTCCTTCCGCGGCGAGCGGGGCAGGGAGCTGCTCGACCTTCCCGGCGCGCCGCGCCCGGCGCCCGACACCCCCGCCCCGGTGCGCTTCCTCCCGGCCTTCGACAACGCGGTCCTGGGGTACCAGGACCGCACCCGCATCATCGACGACGCCGACCGCGGGCTCTCGGTCGCCGGGAAGCGGGCGGTGCTGGTGGACGGCCGGGTCGCGGCGACCTGGGACACCGACGGCGCCACCGTGACCGTGGCCCCGCTGCGCGCCCTCACCCCCGCCGAGCGCTCCGCGGCGGGGGAGGAGGCCGAGGAGCTGGCCGCGTTCCTCTCCGAGGGCGAGAGCCGCCGGGTGCGCATGGAACCGCCGCCCCGCTGACCGGGCCGGCCCCGCCGCCCGGCCGGTTCAGCGGTGCGGGGCCGGGGCGGCGGCCCTCCTCCGGTCGTCGATCCGCTCGGCCCTGACCTTGGCGACCAGGACGCAGACAGCGGCCGGCAGCACGGGGAGGATGCGGAGTATGAGGAGTACAGGCCCTCGGGACTCGACAGGGGACATCGGAAGCGGGGGACCGCCCGCCTTCGTGAGGCGGGAGGGGGATACCGGTGCGGCGCGGGCCCGCGGCCCGCGGTTCCGCCCCGGTGGCGGCCGGGCCGAGGGCGGCTTGTAGGGTCGGCGGCACGGCGCGGGGTGCGCCGGTGGGCCTTCCGCTGGGCAGCGTGGGGGTCCGTCGGCGCTGAGATCACACCCGTCGAACCTGCACTAGCTCGTACTAGCGAAGGGACGCCTACTGTGGGCGGATTCTGTGCTGAAGTGTGGCAAGCGACCGCCGAGACGCGCGCGGCGATCGACGAGCTTCCGTTCGTCAAGGGACTGGCCGACGGCAGCCTGGAACGGGACCGCTTCGACTACTACATGGTCCAGGACGCCCTCTACCTGCGGGGCTACGCGCGCGCTCTGGCGGTGACCGCCTCGCGCGCCGACCGGGCCGAAGAGATCGCCTTCTTCGCCAAGGCCGCACACGACGCGATCATGGTGGAGAGCTCCATGCACGAGGGCAACGTGGGCAGCGTCGAGGGCGCCAAGCCTTCGCCCACGGGCACCGAGTACGTGTCCTACCTGCTGTCGCTGGCGCAGACGCAGGGGTACGGCGAGCTGGCGGCCGGGGTGCTCCCGTGCTTCTGGGTGTACATGGACGTCGGGTCGCGCCTGATGGACAAGGCCGGGGACCTGGGGGGCCACCCGTACGGGGAGTGGATCGCGACGTACGCGGACGAGGCGTTCGCCGAGTCGACGCGGCAGGCGTGCCGGATCGCGGACGGCGTCGCCGAACGGTCCGACGAGGCGACCGTGCAGCGGATGCGGGAGGCCTTTGTGACGGCGACGACCTACGAGTGGAAGTTCTGGGACGCGGCCTGGAAGAAGGAGGCCTGGCCGTTCACGGCCTGAGGGAGCCCTGAAGGAGCGGGGGAGGAAGCGGAAAACCCTTTGCGGCGCCCCCGCCCCCTTCTGCAGTCTCTTCGGGGACGGCCACCCCCGAGGAGAGGACCCGCGTTTGTCGACCGGAGGCCCCGAAGCGGCGACCCCCGAAGCAGTGCCCATCGACGCCGGACTGGCCCACCGGCTGATCGACGAGCAGTTCCCGCAGTGGGCGCACCTTCCGGTCGTCCCGGTCCCCGTCTCCGGAATGGACAACGCGACGTTCCGCCTCGGCGAGGACATGTCGGTGCGGATGCCCCGCTTCGACCGGTGGGCCGAGCAGGTCGAACGCGAGCACCGCTGGCTGCCGTTCCTGGCCCCGCAGCTGCCCATGCCCGTATCGCTTCCCATCGCCAAGGGGGCGCCGGGCGCGGGGTACCCGTTCGCCTGGTCGGTGTACCGCTGGCAGGAGGGGGAGGCCGTGCACGGCTGTGCGCTGGCCGACCCCCGGCGCGCGGCGCTCGACCTGGCCGGGTTCGTCACCGCGCTGCAGAAGGCCGATGCCTCCGGCGCGCCGGGGCCCCGGGCGGGCAACGCCTTCCGGGGCGTCCCCATGGGCGACGAACGCGACTCCATCGCGGTCGAGGCGCGGGTCCGCCCCAAGATCGCGGCCCTCGAGGGCCTGGTCGACACCGACCGGGTGACCGCCGTGTGGGAGGCGGCCCTGGCCGCACCGGCCTGGGACGGGCCCCCGGTCTGGTTCCACGGGGACCTGGCCGCCGGGAACCTGCTGGCCGTGGACGGGAACCTGAGCGCCGTCATCGACTTCGGGACGATGGGCGCGGGCGACCCGGCCGTCGACCTCCTCCCGGCGTGGAAGTTCCTCCCCCCTGAGGCACGAGGGGTGTTCCGCGAAGCGCTCGGCGTGGACGAGGCCACCTGGGCCCGCGGGCGCGGGTGGGGGCTGGCCTCTTCCCTCCCCGTCCCCGACGACCCCTATTTCAGCGGGCGTCCGGACCGTATGGAGGACGCCCTGCGCCAGCTCCACGAGATCCTCGACGACGCCGACCGGACGCCCACGAGCGGAACCGGGGCCCCGGGTCCCGCGTCCTAGGCTTCGCCCCCATGACGAACAGCGGAGGACCCCTGTGGAGCGACGGCTCGCCGTGATCGTGTTCCCCCTCGCCCTGGCGCTCGCCGCCGCCGGGTGCTCCTCAGGAGGGGAGTCCGGCGGCCCGGGAGGGGGCGGGGAGGCCTCGGACGAGCCGTCGGAGCAGGCAGCGGACCCCCTTGAGGCCGAGGACGCCGACCCGGACGCGTGCACGGGCGACAGCGTCTTCATCGAGGCGGTCGAGATCCCCGGGCTCACGACCGACCCCGTGACGATCCCCGAGGTCGAGAACGAGGCGGGCGAGGTCGTCCAGGAGGAGCAGGAGATCCCGGGGGTGGAGATCCCCGACCGGCGCGTGCCCGCCCAGTGCGCCACGGTCGAGGAGGCCCCGGCGGGCTGCCTGGGCGGCGTCTCCATTCCGCCGAGCGCCCTGCCTCCGGTCACCATCCCCGAGACCACCGTCCCCGGCTTCGAGTACGACGGCACCGAGCTGGAGGAGGTCGTGGCCGAGGAGGCCACGCAGGAGGGCGCAGAGGTCGAGGGCGCCTCCGCCGAGGAGGTGTGCCAGATCAGCGAGGAGGAGGTCGGCGAGAACGGGCTGATCGCCTCGGTGGTTCGCCCGTCGGTCCGGCGCGACTCCCTCCTGCGCGACTCCGTGCAGCGCCCGTCGGTCACCCGCCCCAGCGCGACCCTGGAGGACGGGACCTACATCCCCTCGGTCCACGTCCCCCACGTCTTCGTGGAGAGCGCCTACCTCGAAAGCGTCTACGTCGAGAGCCAGTGGCTGGAGACCCGCAGCGTCGGCGACGTCGAGGTCCTGGAGAACGAGGAGAGCATCGCCTTCAACCTCGACGCCGACGTGCTCTTCGAGGTCGACTCGGACCAGGTGCGCTACGAAGCCGAGGAGACGCTGGGCGAGGTCGCCGCGCAGATCGAGGAGGAGCTTCCCGCCGACGCCCCGGTCAAGGTGGACGGGCACACCGATTCCGACGGCGAGGAGGACTACAACCAGGACCTGTCCGAGCGCCGGGCCCAGTCGGTGGTGGACTGGCTGGTCGCCGAGGAGGGCTTGGACGCCGACCGGTTCACGGTGGCCGGATACGGCGAGACCAAGCCCGCGGCCTCCAACGACACCGACGAGGGCAAGCAGAAGAACCGCCGTGTGATGGTCTCGGCCCGGGGCTGAGAGGCTCGGACGGGGGTATTTTCGGAAACCGCGTCGGGAGGCGGCCATGGCCACGATGATCGTGCGCGCGGCGTCCGGGGCGGCCTACGGGCTCGTCCTCGGCTGCTCCCTCACCGTGATCACGGTCGTGGCCGTGCTCGCGCTCTCGTTCCTGACGGGGTCCGCCGTCGGCGTCCCGTACGTCATCGCGGCCTCCTACGCGGAGGCCGACGGGCTCCCGGAGCTGTCCTTCACCCTGGACCCCGACGGCGTGCTCGGCGTGGTCGCCGCAACCGCGATCGGCGCCATGGCCTACTGGGCGGCGGCGGGTCGGCCCGGCGGCCTGCAAGCGATTTCGCGGGCGTGCTCGGGGCGCACGCCCGGGCCGATCGCGTAGGCCGGGACCGCCGAGGCCGGGGGAGTCCCTGAGCACCGAACGGGACGGTCGGCGGCCCCCTGCCCCGCCCGCCGTTCGGCTGATCTCCCGCGGCCTCGGCGGGCGACACGGCCATGGCCGACCCCGCCCCCGGAAGGACCCGGCCCGGCGCCGGTGCCCCGGCGAGGCCCGATCCCCGGGGCCGTGAATGCGCAAAGCGGCGACGGCTGACCAATCTCGCCAATCCGCCGGACCGCACCCGGGCCGGACATGTAGCTTTGAGCGACCGAATGGAAACGGTGCGGAGTTTGCGCCCTTCGGGAAGGCCGAAACGCCGCACCGGATCCAGCGGCGTACGGGTCCCGCGCCCGCATCGCCCGATCTCCCGCCCGGCCGCACGCGCCACGGGAGGGCCGCCGACAACCGAAAGGTCTTTCACCGGTGCTTCAGGCCCCGATCACCGATCTCGACATCGCTCCCGGACACGTCATCGAGTGGAGGCTGCGTCCCTCGCGGTCCTCCGGCGCGTCCGCGAGGGACGACAGGAGCGGCTCCTTCAATCAGGAGAAGCACTTCAGCGCGGCCGTGGACGCCCGCGCCGACGACGATCCACTGGCCTCCTATGTGGCCTGCACCTTCGAACTGCCCGGCCCGCCGGACCGTGCGGCCCTGGAGGCCGCGCTCCTGTACTTCGTGCGCCGCCACGAGGTGCTGCGCTGCGAGTTCCGCCACCTCGCCGGCGACCTGACCTGCCGGCCGATGGCCGCCGAGGACGCCGTCCTGGACCCCGTCGACATCGGCCCGGTCGCCACCCGCGAGGGGGTCCGCGGCCACGTCGACGACTGCTTCCACCGCATCGACACGCTGTCCTGGCCGCTGCTGGTGATGGGCGCCGTCGTCCGGCCCGAGTCGACCACCGTCTTCCTCGGCTTCGACCACCTGGTCTCCGACGGGCTGTCCACCCCGATCGCGGTCAACGACATCGCCACCGCCTACACCGCCGCCGTCCGCGGCGAGGAGCCCGGGCAGCCCGAGGTCGGCAGCTACCTCGACTTCGGCCACGAGCAGCGCCTCCGGTACGCCCCGGTCGGCGCCGACGACCCCCGCCTGGACCCCTGGAAGGCGTTCATGCGGAGCAACGGCGGGTTCTTCCCCGCCTTCCCGCTCGACCTGGGCGTGGAGCCGGGCGAGATGTACGGCACCGTCAACGACACCGACGCGCTCCTGACCGGCGCGGAGGCCGAGGCCTTCGAGGCGCACTGCCGCAAGGCCGACGGCAAGGTGTTCATGGGGGTGCTCGCCGCGGTGGGCGAGGCGCTGCGCCGCGAGGGCGGCCCCGAGGTCTACCGCGGCCTGATGCCGCTCAGCGACCGGGGGCGCGGCCGGTACGCCGAGGCGATGGGCTGGTTCGTCAACACCGTGCCCATCGAGTTCCCGGTGCCGGCCGGGGCCGGCTTCGCGCAGGTGATGGCCGGGGTGCGGGACGCCGCCGGTGCCATCCGGGAGCGCGGTGACGTGCCCTTCGTCAAGGCCTGGCGGCTGCTCGCGCCCGAATACGCCGACCTGCGCTCCTGGCCGTACGCGGTGAACTTCTTCTCCTACCTGGACTTCCGCCGCAGCCCCGGAGGCGAGAGGCAGCACGCTCTGCAGGCCCGCAAGCACATCTGGGCCTCGCACAGCAACGGCATCTGCTTCTGGTTCCACCGCAACGAGACCGGCATGTACGTCAACGCGATCTACGCCGACACCCCGCAGGCCCACAGCACCAAGGCCTCGCTCACCGCCACCCTGACCGGGGTGCTGGCGGGCCTGGCCGACAGCGGCGAGTTCTGACCCCCGCCCCGGCCCCCGCCGTCGGCCGCCCGGCAAGCGGGCCGGAGCGGACGCCCCGCCCTTCCGGCGCCGCCTGCCGGGGATGGCGTACCCGACGGCCTCAGCCCTGCCTGCGGGCGAACTCGGGGGCGTGTTCGGGGCGTACGCCCAGGCCGATCGCGTAGGCCAGGACCGCCGAGGCCGGGGGGAAGTGCCTGAGCACCGCGAGCGGGACGGCCGGCGGCCCGTCCCGCTCTGCGCGCAGCACCGGGTCCAGCGCGCCCCGGTGCATCCCCAGCTGCATGCCCTGCGTCACGACCGTGGGCAGCCACCGGCGCCGCTGCACCGCCATCAGGTCGCCCACCGACACCCGCCTGCGCTTGAGCGGCCCGGCCAGCCGCGTGGCCGCCGCCACCGCGTCCTGCACGGCCAGGTTGATGCCCACCCCGCCCACCGGCGACATGGCGTGCGCGGCGTCCCCGATGCACAGCAGGCCCCGCCGGTACCACACCGGCAACCGGTCGACCTGGACGTCCAGGTGCTTCACGTCGTCCATCGAGCGCAGCGCGCCCACCCGGTCGGCGGCGTCGGGCAGCAGCCGGGCCACGTCCGCGCGGAAGGCCTCGATGCCGCGCTCGCGCAGCTGGAAGTCGGTGCCCTTGGGGCCCAGGTAGGCGATCTGCAGATAGCCCTCGCGCGGGATCACCACCAGCATGCGCCCCTTCTCCAGCCGCGGGCTGAGCGCCTCCCCGGTCCACACGTCCCCGGGCAGGCGGAACCACCAGGCGTCGATGTCCACCGGGAGCTCCCGCGTGGCCAGCCCGGCCGCGCGCCGCAGCCCGGAGTCCCGGCCGTCGCAGGCCACCACCAGGTCGGCGCGCAGCTCGCCGTCCCCGTCGGGGCCGCTGGTGCGCACGCCGCGGACCGCACCGCGCTCGCGGATGATGCCGGTGGCCTCGGTCTTCATCCGCAGGGTGAACGAGGGCTCCTCGGCGGCGGACTCGGCCAGCAGGTTGAGCAGGTCCCACTGCGGGACCATGGCGATGTAGGGGTGGGGGACGCGCAGGCGCCGCAGGTCGGCGACGGTGACCGTCTCCGAGTCGCCGACCGGGAAGACCG
Source organism: Nocardiopsis baichengensis YIM 90130 (assembly GCF_000341205.1). NCBI lineage: Bacteria > Bacillati > Actinomycetota > Actinomycetes > Streptosporangiales > Nocardiopsidaceae > Nocardiopsis > Nocardiopsis halophila. The sequence continues at coordinate 131,233 of NZ_ANAS01000004.1, forward strand.
CCTGTTCGACCCTGCTCTGCGGGATCTCGGAGAAGCGCCGCCACAGTCCCAGCTCGTCCAGCAGGTTCAGGGTGGAGGGGTGCACGGTGTCCCCGCGGAAGTCGCGTAGGAAGTCGCCGTGCTTCTCCAGGACCGTCACGTCCACGCCCGCCCTGGCCAGCAGCAGGGCCAGGACCATTCCGGCCGGCCCCCCGCCGACCACCGCGCACGTCGTCGTCTCGCGTTTACCGGCCGATGCGCCCATGGGACTCCAATGGTCGAGCCGTGGCCCCGCCCGTGCGGGGCCGATGCGTTCTCGGGCCCTACCTACCCCGCGGCCGCGGTGGTCGTGTGCTCAGCGCCGGATGTAGCCGAGATCGGCCGCGGCGGCCACGGCGGCCGTGCGCGAGTCCACTCCGAGCTTGGTGTAGACGTGCGCCAGGTGGGACTTGACGGTCCCCTCGGTCAGGTGCAGCCGCTCACCGATCGCCAGGTTGGACAGCCCCTCGGCGACCAGCCCCAGGACCTCGATCTCCCGTCGGGTGAGCGCGTTGCCCCGCGCGCGCAGCCGGGTCATCAGGCGGTCCGCGACCGAGGGGGCCAGGGTGGTGCGCCCGGCCGCCGCGCTGCGCACGGCGGCCGCCAGCTCCTCGGGCGGGGCGTCCTTGAGCAGGTAGCCGGTGGCCCCGGCCTCGATGGCGGGCAGGGTGTCGGCGTCCGAATCGTAGGTGGTGACGACCAGGACCCGCGGGGCGCCCGCGCGCGCGGTGATCGCGGCGGTGGCCTCGGCCCCGCCCATGCCGCCGCCGAAGCGCAGGTCCATCAGGACGACGTCGATGCCGCCTTCGGCGGCGCGGGCGACGGCCTCCTCGGCGGTGCCGGCCTCGGCCGCCACCGTGATCCCGGGCTCGGTCTCCAGGACCGCGCGCAGACCGGAGCGGACCACGGGGTGGTCGTCGGCCAGCAGCAGCCGGACCGGGGCCGGGGCCGGGTCGGTGTTCATGGGCGCTCCTCGGGTGCGGGCCGGTTCTCGGGGGCCGCCCCGCGGTCGGCGGGGTCGGCCAGGGGCAGCCGGGCGGTGACCGTCGTGCCGTGCCCGGGCGAGGCGCCGACGGTGAAGGAGCCGCCCAGCTCGCTCATGCGGGCGCGCATCGCGGCCAGGCCGAACCCGCCGCCCCCGTCGGCGGGGGCGGGCGGTGGGCCGGTGTCGAAGCCGTCGCCGTCGTCGGCGACCTCCAGGACGGCCTGGGGGTGCGGGGCGCCGGTGAAGCGCAGCGTGACATCGGCGGTGTCGGCCCGTGCGTGCCGGACGGTGTTGCCCAGCGCCGACTGGGCGGTGCGCAGCAGCGCCACCTCGTGCGCCGTCGCCAGCGGGACCGGTTCCCCGGCCAGGTGGAACCGCGCGGAGAGGGGGTGCCGTTCGGAGACGGTGGCGCACAGCCGCTCAAGGGCGTCGGGCAGGGTCCGTCCTTCCAGGTCCGGCGGTGTCAGGGCCGCCACGAGGCGCCGCGCCTCGTCGAGGTTGTCGGCGGCGGCCTGGCGCGCGCGGCGGACATGGGCGGCGGCCGCCTCGGGGCGGTCGGGGACGGCCTTCTCCGCGGCCCGCAGCAGCAGTTGGATGCTGGAGAACCCCTGGGCCAGGGTGTCGTGGATCTCGCGGGCCAGGCGCTCGCGCTCGGCGAGGACCCCGGCGGTGTGCTGGGCGCGCGCCAGGTCGGCGCGGGTCGCGGTCAGCTCCTGGATCAGGCGGCGCCGCTTCTCGCTCTCCCGGTACAGCGCCTGGTAGCTCCAGACCACCGCGACGGCGACGGCGGCCCCCAGCGCCGGGCCGAGCGCCACCGCGGGGGTGAGCCCGCCCCGGTGGACGGCGAACCCGGCGACGGCCGCGGCCGCGGTTGCGGCGACGGCGGCCAGCCCGCCCCAGCGGGGCAGCAGGTGCAGCTGGAGGAGGTAGAGGGGGAAGGCCAGCCACACCGCCTCGGCGGACAGCACCAGCAGCGCGGCCCAGCAGACCCCCAGCAGGGCCAGCCACAGTGCCGCGGCGCGGCGGGAGGCGCCGATGCCGGGGACGAGCGGGCCGGCCGCGTACACCGCCCCGGTGGCGGCCGCGGCGGCGGCGACCCAGGCGGCGTCGGCACGCGCATCCACCACGGCCCGGGCCGCGACCAGCAGCAGGAGCCCGGCGACCAGGAGGTGCAGGCACCAGGCGAGCACTCTGAGCGTGGGAGTCAAGCGGTTCACGGGGACCTCACCCTAGCGCCTTGCTGCGCCCTGACCTGGGACGGCGCCCCGGGCGGTGGGGCGGGCGGCGGGGTGGCGATGAGTCCGCGGCCTCGGGGGAGTCATCTCGGGGCGGAATGCGATCGGCCTGCCCCGGGGAGCGTTCGCCGCTCAAGGGGGCACGAGTGGAAGGACGTGCGTCATGACGGTCATCGTCGCCGGGAAGGTGTACGTGGATCCGGGGGACAGGGACCGGTTCCTCCGAGGCGTCGAGGCGATCGTGGCCGAGGGGAGGAAGGCCCCCGGGTGCCTGGACCTGGCGATCTCGCCGGACCCCCAGGAGGAGGGGCGGGTGAACCTCTTCGAGTCCTGGGAGTCGCACGAGGCCCTGGAGGCGTGGCGCGCCGTCGCGCCCGCGCCCTCGGCCGCCGTCGAGATCACCAGGGACGAGGTTCTCAAGCACGAGGTCTCCTCCTCCGGGCCTCCGTTCGACTGATTCCACGGGCCCCTCGCCTGCGAGGGGCCCGGTGATTCTCCACCGGTGCGGACGGTGCCGGCATCTGTCGAAAGGTGGAGACCGCCCTCCGCCCTCCGGACGGACGAGAGCCCACTCCTTCCAGATGCCCGGGAACGGGCCGCGCGACGACAGTGGAGGGGTTGTCACACGTCATCGGAAGGGACGGCCGCACATGTTCGTCGCCTGGAGGGACCTCAGGTTCGCCAAGGGGCGCTTCGCGCTGATAGGCGCGGTGATCGTACTGATCACCCTGCTGGTGGGGATGCTGTCGGGGCTCACGGCGGGCCTGGCGCGGGAGAACGTTTCGGCCGTGACCGGCCTGCCCGCCGACAGGATCGTCTTCGCCGACCCGGGCGGGGAGGGCGAGCCCTCCTTCGCCGACTCCGTCGTCACCGAGCCCCAGTGGCGGGAGTGGGCCGGGACGTCCGGGGTGCAGAGCGCTGAGCCGCTGGGCATCGCCACCACCAAGGCCGAGACCGGAGACGGGGACACTGCCACCGTCTCGGCATTCGGTGTGCGCCCTGGGGCAGGCCTCGCGCCCGAGGCGGGCCAGGTGCGGGGCGACTCCGCCGTGCTGTCCGAGGGCGCCGCCGAGGCCCTCGGCGCGGAGGCGGGCGACACCCTCACGCTGGCGGGGCGCGAGGTCACCGTGGCGGCCGTGGCAGGGGACGCCTCCTACAGCCACACCCCCGTGGTGTGGACGAGCCTGGACGCCTGGCAGGACATCGCCCCGCCGACCGGCACCGACAACGGGCCGAGGGCCACGGTGATCGCGCTTGAGACCGGCGACGTAAGCGGCGGCGACGCCGAAGGCGCCGCGATCGCGGATACCGCCGAGCGGGCCGGGACACTGACCGTGGGCAAGGACGAATCCCTTGCGGCCATCGGCTCCTATGCCTCCGAGAACGGCTCCCTCCAGCTGATGCGGGGGTTCCTGTTCGCGATCTCGGCGCTGGTGATCGGCGCGTTCTTCACCGTGTGGACGATCCAGCGCAGCCCCGACATCGCGGTGCTCAAGGCCCTGGGCGCCTCCACGGCCACCCTGCTGCGCGACGCGCTCGGACAGGCGCTGGTGCTGCTGGTGGGCGGGACCGCCGCCGGAACGGCGGCCGCCGCCGCGCTGGGGGCGCTGGTCTCGGGCTCGGACGTGCCCTTCGAACTGGCACCGGGGACCGTGCTCGCCCCGGCGGCCGTCATGGTCGCGCTGGGTGCGCTGGGAGCCGCCCTGTCCGTGCGCCGCATCACCTCCGTCGACCCGCTGACCGCCTTGGGGAGTGCACGATGAGCCTGGAACTGAACGACGTCACCCTGACCTACCCCGACGGCGACGGGCGGCTCACCGCCCTGGACCGCGTGGCGCTGGAGGTGCCCGCGGGGACGCTGACGGCGGTCGTGGGCCCCTCGGGATCGGGCAAGTCCAGCCTGCTGGCCGTGGCGGCCACCCTGATCCGCCCGGACTCGGGGACCGTGGTCGTGGACGGGACCGCCACCCGCGGCCTGGGGGCGCGGCGGCTGGCCGAGCTGCGCAGGCGCCGGATCGGCATCGTGTTCCAGCAGGCCAACCTTCCGGCGTCGCTGACGGCGGCCGAGCAGCTGCAGGTGATGGCGCAGATCGACGGCCGGTCCCCGCGCAGGGCGCGCCCGCGCGCGCTGGAGCTGCTGGAGGCGGTCGGCCTCTCCGGGCAGGCGGACCGGCGCCCCCACCAGCTGTCCGGGGGCCAGCGCCAGCGGGTGAACATCGCGCGCGCGTTGATGAACCAGCCCAATGTGCTGCTGGTGGACGAGCCGACCAGCGCCCTGGACCATGAGCGCGGGGCGGCGGTGATCGACCTGATCGCCCGGATGACCCGCGAGGAGGGCACCGCCACGGTGCTCGTCACCCACGACCGTGCGCACCTGGGCGAGGCCGACCGGGTCGCCGAGATGGCGGACGGACGGCTGCGCCTGCCCGTCCCGGCCGAGTGAGGGCCGGGGGCGGGTTTCGGACGGGGGCGCTCCCGGGGTGTACACGGTCGTGGAGCCGCGGAACCCCCGCGGCCGCTCCAGGCGGCGCCGCTCCGGCCGAAGAGCCGGGATAAGGGCCGGGAACAGGGCTCGGCACGGGGAGGGGCGCCGACCCCGTCGGCCGCCCGCGCCCCACCGAAAAGAGAAAATGGAAGGCATGCCCGGAATGACGGCGATGAGGATGCATGTCCGCCATGTCGAACCGGAATGCGCCGCACCTTACCTCTGGGGGGCAGAACTTCTATGGGCGCCCTTGCGGAGACCCGATATCCGGACGCCCGCGCTGTTTCGCCCACAGAGTGGAAGGAAAGGGGAGAGGCATCGATGTCCCTCACCACCTGCGGAAAAGCGGGCATCATGGACGGCGCGGGGAAGGAGGGAGGGCGGCGGGAGAGGTTTTTACGGGCGCCCGCCCGGTTCCAGTGGCGCCCCGAACGGCGGCGAATTCCTTGTCGCCTCCGCATCGGCCGTGCAACGCTTTTTCGCGTCGGGCGGACTCGCGCCTTACGGGCGGATCCGCCCTTTCCGCACCCCCGAATGCGACGGGAATTCTATGATCAGGCATCATATGACCGCCTCCGCCGCCGTCCTCCTCTCCTTCGTCACCGCCGCCGTGCTGGGCATCGCGCTCCCCGCCTCCGCGGCCCCCGCCCCGCCGGCCCAGGGGACCGATTACCAGATCCGGTTCGAGCCCAACGAGGCGCGGATGGTCCCCTACGCCGGCGCGGCCACCCGCGTCGACGTGCGGGTCTGGCCGGCCGACCACCGGGGCATGGACTGGGAGCTGACCCGCACCGGCTCGGTGGACGGGCACCCCACCTACGAGATCCGCAACCTGTACAGCAACCTGTGCCTGGAGCCCAAGAACGGCCTGCCCGCGGTCGGCCAGCGGGTCGAGCAGACCGGCTGCACGGGGCGGGACCGCCAGGAGTGGCTGCTGCCCTACGTCGACAACGCGCACCAGATCGTGCCCGTGCGCAACACGCGCCTGGGCGTGACCCTGGAGAACCCCGCCTGGAACGGGTCGTTCCTCAAGCTCGGCTACCGCAGCTTCGCCGACTCCGGCTACCGGTGGGCCTTCGAGGCGCTCTAAGGCGTCGACCGATCCGGCTCTACAGGCCCGCCCCGGGAGGCCCGGGGCGGGCCCCGACCGTTCGGCGCCGAAGGGCGGTCAGGGGCGCCTCCCGGTCAGCGGGCGGCGGATCGGCCGACGTCCGGCCGGGGCCCGCGGGGGTCATGGGCGACGCCGCCCAGGATCCGCTCGAACATCGCCGTCGGCGCCCGCCGCGGGATCAGGCGGGCCAGGCGCATCATCGTGTCGGTCTGCAGCAGCGTCCGGGGGCCGGAGGTGGCGATGCTGCCGGTCGCGCCGTCGCCCGCCTTGACCGCCCGGGCGTTCCGCGCCCGCTCGTAGGCGCCCAGCGCCGCGCCCAGGTCCGGGGCGCCGTCCGCCCCGGACGCGCGGACGGCCCCCTCCAGCGCGTCCCTGAGCGCCGCAACGTCCTCCAGCGCCTGGCCCACCCCCTGGGCCAGGATGGGCGGCATCGCGTGGGCCGCGTCGCCGATCAGGGCGCACCGGCCCTTCCGCCAGCACAGCGGCGGGTCGTGGCGCCGGTGCGGGAACAGGGCCAGGTCCTGCTCGGTGAGCGCCTCCAGGAGCCCGCGCACCTGGGGCGCCCACGAGGAGTAGCGCTCGCGCAGCAGCGGAAGCGCGCGCCCGGGGTCGTCGTGCGCCGGGCCGGCGGGCCACTCGGTGTCGATGAGCCACTGCATCAGGCCGCCGGCCACCGGGCTCATCCCGACGCTGCCCTCGCGCCCCAGGAACATGGTGAACCGCGGCCCCGGGTCGAAGGGGGCGGGGACCAGGCCCTGCCAGGTGGCCGCGCCGGTCGGCCGGGCGCGCAGCCCGGGGCCGTCCCCGACCACGTGGCCGCGCACGGCCGAGTTCACCCCGTCGGCCCCGACCAGCAGGTCGCCGGTGAACTCCCGGCCGTCCTCGGTCCGCACCGCGACCTGGCCGCCCCCTTCGCGGACCCCGGTCACGCGGGCGCCGAAGCGGATCCGGTCCGCGGGCACCCCTTCGGCCAGGCGGGCGACCAGCGAGCGGCGCGTCACCGCGACGGCCGGTGCGCCGTAGGCGGCTTCGAGTCCGGCCAGGGAGACCGTCATCGCCGGCCGCCCGGTGGAGCTGCGCACCGCGACCCCGGGCAGGGGCCGTTCGTCGCCGGAGGTGCCGACGCCCAGCCCGCGCAGGATCGCGGTGCCGTTGGGCCACAGGACGACCGCGCACCCGCCGTCGCGCAGACCGGGGGCGCGCTCCAGGACGGTGACACGGTGCCCCGCGTCGAGCAGCGCCCGCGCCGCCGCCAGCCCCGCGATCCCGCCCCCGCTGATGAGAACCCGCATGACTCCATCCTCGACATCGAGTAGTACGACAATTAGTAGTACTAGACGGTGTCGTCGAACGGCAGGGGGCGGCGGAGGGGTGACCGGATGCGGCCAGTCGGCACGCGCGCGCCCCGGGCGGCCGGGCGTACCCGGGACCAGGGGGCGGGAGCGGCGGAGGAAGGAGCCCGACCGCGGGCGCCGGGAAGATCACGTGAAACGGTGCTCCCGGCGCCCGGAGTTCTCCGGCCCTGAAGACCCTTGACCCGCCCCCGCGCTGTTGGTTGCGTTGGCCGCGGCCCGCATGCGCGTTCCGTTCCGGAATATCCGGGAAACGGAGCGGCGCCCCTCGCCTGCCCGGAACGGGCCCCATCGACGATTCGCGCGCGAACGGCGCGGGTGAAAGCGCGCCTTCGGCGCGGGGATTTCGCAGGGAACGGAACGGCGGCCGGTATTGCGGGCCGCGACGGCGAACGGGAGGACGGATGCGCAGGGATCGGCTCTGGAAAACGAGCGTCGGGCGACTTTTCGACCATCGGGCGCACTCGGGCGGCCGACCGATGATCTTCCGCCTCGACCGCCCCCTCGACATCGCCCCCGAGGCCGGCACCGTACTGGAGGTCCACGAGCTGGCGCGGTGCGTCCGCAGGGCCGCCGGGGCCCTGCACGAGGCGGGGGCCGGACGCGGCGACCGGATCGCCGTCCACAAGGACGACCACCTGGACTGCCTGCTGCTCGCGGCGGCCGCGATCCGGATCGGGGCGGTGCCGGTGATGCTCTCGGGCGGGCTGCCCGGCGAGGCGGTCCGGGCGCTGCTCCGCCGCACCGAGCCCCGCCTGCTGGTCTCCGGGCGGCGCCTGCTCACCGCGGGCGGCGGCGCGGAGAAACCGCTCACCGAATTCGCCGAACGCACTCTGAGCGTGGACCCGGGGGTTCCCGGGGCGCTGGACTTCGCCGATTTCTCCGGCGCCTCCGAACCGGCGCCGAATCCGCGCCGCGACGACGAGCTCATGATGCTCACCCACACCTCCGGGACCACCGGCGTTCCCAAGCTCATCATGTACACCCCCGAGAAACTCCAGGGGCAGATGGCGCGGCTGGAGACCAACCGGCTTCCCGTGATCACCTTCCGGCCCGACGACACCGTCGCCGTTTTCATGCCGTTCGTGCACGCCCGCGCATTCACCTGGATCTATTCGGTGCTGAGCCTTTCTCCGGCCAAAGTCCTGGTGATGAGCTCCAGCGCCCCCGAGACCGCCGGACCGCTCCTGCGCGAGCACCGTCCCACGATGGTCGAAGGCCTGCCGATCGACTTCGCCAACCTGAAGGGGCTGGCCGCCGAACCCGGCCCTGGCCCCTTCTCGAAGGTGCGGATGTACGCCAGCACCTTCGACGCGGTGCACTGGTCGACGATCCGCACCTTCCTCAACGCCTCCCGCCACCCCTTCCCCGTGTGGCGCTACGCCTGGGGCCAGTCGGAGACCGGCGGCCTGGGGATGACCTTCATCACCCGCCGCACCGCCAACCGGCGCCGCGACGCCGAGCGCGGACCGCGCACCGTCGGGCGCCCCATGCCCTCCTTCGTCCAGATCAAGGTCGTGGACCCGAAGACCTTCCGGCCCGTGCCCAGCGGCCGGCCCGGACTGGTGCTCGCCCGCACCAAGGCGCGCTGCGTGGGCTACTACGGCGAGCCCGAGCGCTGGGAGGAGAAGGCCCACGGCGAATGGTGGAACACCGGCGACATCGGGGTCAGGACCTGGAGCGGCAACGTCCGGCTGCTGGACCGCGAGGTCAACCACACGCCCGGCGTGAGCTGCCTCGAGGTCGAGGACGTCCTCGTCGACAACCTGCCCGAGGGGCACGACGTGGCGCTGCTGTCGGTCTCCGGGGGCCCACCGGTCCCGGTGGTGGCCGCCCCCGGCGGGCGGCTCGACCCGGACGCCTGGAGCAGCGCCGTCCGGCGCCTCCCGGCGCTGGCCGACCCGGTGGTCGTGGCCCCCGGCGAGGTGCCGCGCACGGGCACCGGCAAGATCCGCAGAGAAGAGCTGCGCCGCCGCTTCCTGGCCGAGGCCGGGCGTCCCGGGACCGGCCGGTGGACGTGAGCGGGACCGGTCCGGAGCCGCAGCGCCCGGTGTTCACCGCCGAGCCCTTCGGCCAGGACGGCCGGACCGTCCTGGAACTGGGCGACCACGCGGTCCTCGGCCTGAGCCCGGGCAACCGCTACTTCAGCGTCCCCGTGCTGACCGGGCTCCTGGAGTGGCTGGGCGAGCGGTTCGCGCGCATCGACGCGGTGGTGCCGGACTCGGCGCTGGAGCACACCTACCGCGCACTGGGGTACGAGCCCCGGCGCGCCGCGAAGAAGGCCCGGGGCGAGACCAACGTCCTCCGCAACCGGGCGGCGCGGGCCTGGGAGTCCCTGGGCGGTCCGCGTGGCACCGACGGCCTGCACCGGATGTCCGAACTCGCCTCCGGGGACGTGTACCGGGAGAGGTACGCCGAATGCGAGCGCGCCCTGGCGGACGACCCCGTGCTCCACGAGACCTGCGCCGAGATGAGCACAGAGGTGCTCGCCGCGCGCGGCAGCACGGGGCCGCCCACCGGGCAGGCGCTGGAGACCGCCATGCGCTACCTGGTGGCCGAGCTCCCGTTCTTCCTGGCCTCGGCGGACATCTTCGGGGCGCCCTCGTCGCTGAACTTCTACCACCGGCGCCTCCCCCTGGCCGAGCTGGTGTTCTCCGGCGACTCGGTGCTCAAGGCCCCGCCGTGGCAGGGGTATGCCACCGTCCGCCCCGTGGAGCCCGGAGGAGGGTGAGGGGCGCGGGGGCGGGTCCGTCCGTCCCCGCGCCCGCCGGTCATCGGGCCCGGGGCCGCCCTCCGGGCCGGCGCGCCGACCACGGCCACCACGGCCGCCGGCAGCACCGGCACCCGCACCACCATGGCCGCGTTGCCCGCCATGCCCTCGCGTTCGCGCGCGTAGACCGAGTACGTCAGGTACAGCCCCCACCCGGCACCGGTGGAGAAGGCCACCCGGGTGAAGGCCTCCAGCCGCATGCGCCATCGGTTGTGCCCACGTCCGTCAGCGCGCTTCCACCCCTGTTCGGCGGGCCTCGTCCGCGACAGGGCCCGCCCGGATCCACGGATTCCGCGGACAGGGTCCGGGACGGGTGGCTACCTTCAGAAGAGTGGACCGCCTGCGCTTGAGGGATCTGAATCGGCCGATGACGCTGCCCCTGGAAACTGCCGAATGCCCCCACGATTGACCCATCACCTGTTGGACCGCCTGCGCCAGAGGGACATCCGCGAGGCGGATGTCCTGGCCGTCGTGGCCCGACCTATTGTCGAGGTGCACGACCCCGACAACCACTCCTTCAAGCTCTTCGGTTGGACGGTGGACGGCCGCAAGATCTGCGTGGCAGTACGGGATGACTCCTGGGAGACCGACGATCCTGTCGTTAAGACCGTCATGGAAGTACGGTGAGGAGTATGGCCCAGATGCCGGACGTCTCCATTGATCACGAAGCAGATGCTGCCTACGTGACCTTGAGGTTCGGGGCCGTGGCTCGCACCGTCGACCACGGTCGGTTCATCGCCGACTACGACGGTGACGGAGAGGTCGTCGGCATTGAGATCCCGACGTTGCAGAGGATCCCTGAAGCCTCGGAGATTCTCCGCGTGGTTCCCGGGGACGCGGAGGCGCTGGTCCGCCAAGGCATCGAGAAGGTCACCGAGCAGCTCGCAAGCCCCTCCTCAGGCGCCCCCGGCGGGACACCGCCCGCTACGGGAACAATGCGCAGGTCGGCGCGCCCGGCCGGAGGAGGCCGCTCGAAGGCGCCGCTGGAGGAGGTCCGGTTTCTGAGCGTGGCGGAAGTGGCCACGATCCTGCGGGTGACGAAGATGACCGTATACCGGATGGTGCACAGCGGCGCATTGCCTGCGGTCCGTGTGGGCCGTTCGTACCGGGTCCCTGAGCGTGCCGTCCACGACTACCTGCATGAAGCCGATCTCAGGCTGGAGCAGCGCCGGAGCCGATGATCCCGCCCGCCCTGCGGGCGTCGGGGAGTCGCGCCCCGGAATGCGCGGTGGGGGCCGGCGCACTCCGCCTCCCCATCGGTAGCCGAGCCCTTCTTCCCGCCCTCCGGGCCGGCGCGGTGGCGCCGACCAGTGCTTGCAAACCGACCGGTCGGTAGCACCGATGTGCGGGGCGGCGGTGCACACGCGCACCGATCGGCTACACACGGTCGCGTTTTCCTGAGAGAATCCACATTCCTGAGAGAGTTCCCAGGAAAGTCGGCGAGGCGCGCCGTGCGGCGGCGGTACCGGGCGCCGTGCCCCGCCGCGACCAGGTGACGGCCCCGATACGCAGGCAAGGACCTCCGTGACGACTCGATCCCAGCCCGCGCCCCCAGCCCCGAGCCCCGCCCCCGCCGCCCCGCCACCGCGCCGCTTCTTCCCCGAAGTGCAGGGCCTGCGCGCCCTGGCCGTCGGGCTCGTGGTCGCCTACCACATCGACAAGGACCTGCTCCCCGGCGGCTACGTCGGCGTCGACGTCTTCTTCGTCATCTCCGGCTTCCTGATCACCACCCTGCTGCTGCGCGAGGCGCGGGAGAAGGGCCGGGTGTCCCTGTCGGGCTTCTACGTCCGCCGGGTGCGCCGCATCCTGCCCGCGGCCACCGCGGTCCTGGCGGTCACCGGAGCCGCGGCCGTCCTGCTGCTGCCCTCGGCGCAGCTGATCGACACCGCGAAGCAGATCCTGGCCTCGGCCGCCTATGTGCAGAACCTGCTGCTCGCCCAGCAGTCGGTGGACTACCTGGCCGCGGGGTCGGCCGAGAGCCCGGTCCAGCACTTCTGGTCGCTGGCCGTGGAGGAGCAGTTCTACCTCCTGTGGCCGCTGCTCTTCGTCGGCTGGACCGCGCTGCCGGCCCGCCTGCGCCGCGCCCGGACGCTGCTGCTGGCCGGGGGCTCAGTGGTGGCGCTGTCCTTCGCCTGCTCGGTGTGGATCACCCTGAACGACCCCAGCCCGGCCTACTTCCTGCCGCAGACCCGCATCTGGGAGCTGGCCGTGGGCGGGGTGCTGGCGATCGTGCTCGCCCACCGCCGCCTGCCCGAATCCGTGCGGGCCGGGCTGGGGTGGGCAGGACTGCTGGCCATCGTGGCCTCGGCCGCCGCCTACGACGACGCGGTCGCCTTCCCCGGGTGGGCCGCCGCGCTGCCGGTGCTGGGCACGGCCGCGGTCATCGCCGCCGGCCACACCCGCGGCCCGCTGTCCACCTACCGGCTGCTGAGTGCGGCGCCCGCCCGCTTCGTCGGCGACATCTCCTACGCCCTCTACCTGTGGCACTGGCCGCTCATCGTCTTCGCGCTCGCCGCCACCGGGTCCGGCTCCCTGGGCCCGGTCGCCGGGGCGGCCGTGGCCGCCGGGTCGGTGCTGCTGGCCTGGGCCACCAAGATCGCGGTGGAGGACCCCGTGCGCACCGGCGGGCTGCTGCGCACCGGCCGCTCGGCCCTGGTGTTCGCGGTGGCCGCGGTGCTGGCGGCCGCCACGGTCAGCGCCGTGCAGTACGGCCACGTGCAGGCCAAGCGCAACGTGGACTTCGACCCGTCGGTGCACGTGGGCCCGCAGGCCATCGGCGACAGCACCCCCGAGGGCGACACCGCGGCCGACATCTTCCCCTCGCCCGTCGACGCCCTGGACGACCTGCCCAGCGTCTACGACGACGACTGCCAGTCCATGCCCGGCGACCGGAGCGCGGACCCGTGCGCCTACGGCCCCGAGGACGCCGACGTGCGCGTGGCCGTGGTGGGCGACTCGCACGCCGCCCACTGGGTCCCGGCGGTGCGGGAGGTCGCCGACGAGCACGGGTGGCGGGTCTCCACCTTCACCAAGTCCTCCTGCCCCTTCACCAGCGAGACGGTGACGCGCGACGACCGGCCCTACAAGGAGTGCACCGACTGGAACGAGGACGTGGTCGGGCGGCTGACCGGTGAGGACGCGCCCGACCTGGTCTTCACCAGCTCCCGCAGCACCGCCGACAGCGTGCGGGCGGACGGCGAGGAGGGCAAGCGCCGCATCGCCGAGGGCATGGCCGAGCAGTGGGACGCCGTGGAGGAGGCGGGGGCCGCGGTGGTCGCCATCGCCGACACCCCCGCGCAGCGGGCGCGCGTGCCCGAGTGCGTGGAGCTGAACGCCGACGACCCCGCGGTCTGCGCCAAGGAGCGCGACGACGCGCTGGCGGAGGACGACCCGCAGCTGATGGCGGCCGGGATGGACGGCAACGGCGCCAAGGTGGTCGACCTCAACGACCGGCTGTGCACCGACGACAGCTGCCCGGCGGTCGTCGGCAACGTGCTGGTCTACCGGGACAGCCACCACCTGACCGCCACCTACTCCCAGATGCTCGCCGCCGACCTGGAAGAGGCGGCGGCCGAGCCGCTGAGCCGGCTCTGAGGCACCGGGTCTGATGGCGGCCATCGGCGCGCCGATGGCCGCCATCAGACCCCTGATTGGTGCTCCCGGGCGGCGCGGCCCTAGGGTCGGCCCGTCCCGAGCAGTGGGCCGGGCGGACCGGAGAGGGCAGGGGCGCCGATGGCGGACTTCTACCACGTGTGCTTCGCCGTTCCCGACATCGAGCGGGCCATGGCGGACCTGACGGCGGCCACCGGCGCGCAGTGGGCGCGGCCCAGGAGCCGGACCATGGGGGAGTGGGAGTTCCGCATCGTGTTCTCCCAGGGGGACGCCCCCTTCGTCGAACTGGTCGAGGGGCCGCCGGGGAGCCCGTGGGACTGCCAGGGCCGCGCGCGCTTCGACCACCTCGGCTACTGGGCCGCCGACCTGCACCGGGAGGCCGAGCGCCTGGAGGCGGCCGACGCCCCGCAGGACTTCTCCGGATGCCCCTACGGCCGCCCGTTCGCCTACCACCGGCTCGACTCCGTCGGGGCGCGCATCGAGATCGTGGACGCCTCCCGGCGGCCGGGGTTCGCGGCCTCATGGGGCCTGGACTGCGGCGGAACCGCGGTTCTGGGCGGCTGAGCGCCGCCGCGCACCCCGTCCGGGCTCACGCCCGCCGGTACCGGGCCGGGCTCAGCCCGTACACCCGCTTGAAGGCGGTGCTCAGCGCGAACGGCGAGCCGTAGCCGACCCTGCGGGCGATCGCCTCCAGCGTCTCGTCGCCCTCGCGCAGCAGGTCGGCGGCCGCGGCCAGGCGCAGCCCGGTCAGGTAGGCCATCGGCGGCTCGCCCACCCGGTCGGCGAAGCGCCGGGCAAGTGCGGCCCGGGAGCAGCCGCACTCGGCCGCCAGCGCCGCCACCGTCCACGGCCGCGCCGGTGCGGCGTGCATCAGCCGCAGCGCCCGCCCGGCCACGGGGTCGGCGCCGGCGCGGAACCACGCGGGGGCGGCGCCGCCGCGGTGACCGCCTGGGCGGCGTTCGTGCTGGTGGCGGCGGTGTTTGTGCTGACGGTCGCGGTGAACGTCCCGCTCAACGACGCCTTGGACGCGGCCGGCCCCGTCCACGGGGACCAGGCGGCACAGGTCCGCGCGGCCTTCGAGCGCCCGTGGGTCCGCTGGAACGCCGTGCGCACGGCGCTGTCGGCGGCGGGCGCGGTGTGCCTGGCGTTCGCCCTGGTCAGCGCCGCCTGAGGAACGGGCGGCCCGCTGTGAGCACCACGGCCAGGCCGGCCGCGCCCGCGGCCGCCACCGCCAGGTGCGGCGGGACCGCCTCCGCCACGGCCCCGGCCGCCGCGAACCCCGCCCCCTGGGTGATCATCAGCCCCGCCGAGCTCAGGGTGAACACCCGGCCGCGCATCTCCTCCGGCGCCGCCTCCAGCAGCAGGGCGTCCAGCGCCAGCGTGTACCCGAACCCCAGCGCACCCGCCCCCAGCAGGGCGACGGCCGCCACCGGGCCGGGCGCGGCGGCGAAGGCGGGGAAGGGGGCGAAGACCGCCAGCGCCAGCGGCACCATCCAGCGGCGGCGGCGCTCGGCGTCCAGGAGCGCACCGGCCAGCAGCTCCCCGGCCACCGTGCCCACCGGGCCGGCGGTTAGCAGCAGGCCCACCAGCACCGGCCCGCCGCCCATGCCGTGCGCCAGCGGCGCCGCCAGCGCCTCGGGCCAGACCACCAGGGCCGGGGGCAGCCAGGTCAGCAGGAGCACCGAGCGCAGCCGGGGGATCCGCAGCGCCCGGGCGAGCCCGGACAGCGAGGTGCCCACCAGGCGCTCGGGGCCCGAGCCCCGCCGGGCCGGGCGGGCGGCCGTTCCCAGCAGGATCAGCAGCGCCGAGGCCGCCATCATCGCGGCCGCCACCGCCAGCACCGTGCGCGCCGGCAGCACCATCAGCAGCGTCCCGCCCACACCGAAGCCGGCGATCTGCGCGGTCTGGGCCGCCATCCGCAGCAGCGACCGGCCGAGCGGGAAGCCGTCGCCGGGCAGGACGTGGGCGACGGCGGCCGCCCGGCACCCCTGGTAGACCGGCGCGATCAGACCGGTCGCCGCCAGCAGCGCCAGCATCGCCGGCACCGGCGCACCGGGCAGCGACATGCCGGCCACCAGGGCGGCGTTGACCGTCTGGGCCCCCGTCATCAGCGAGCGCGCGGGCAGGCGGTCGGCCGCCGCCGACAGCAGCGCCGCGCCCACCAGCTGCGGGGCGAACCCCAGGGCGAAGGCCAGCGCGGACAGCAGCGGCGAGCCGGTGCGCTCGAACACCAGCACCGACAGCGTGATCTGGACGGCGACCAGCGCCAGGACGGACAGCACCTCGGCGGCGAACAGGGCGCGGAACTCGGCGACGGCGAGCACGCGCAGGTAGGTCGCGCGGCCCGCCGGGGCCGCGGGGGCAGGGGTGGACATGCCCCGACCGTGCCGCGCGCCGACCGCCCCCACAACGGATTCGGCTATGGTCGAATCGAAGGGGGCGGCGGGTGAGCGGACGGGTGTACTTCGCGCACGAGGACCTGATGCGGTGCAGGTTCGCCCTCTCGCCGCTGTGGGAGGCCTTCGCCGCCGCGCACACCCTGCTCGAACCGGACCGCCAGGGCTACCACCTGCCGTGGGTGCGGCGGGCGCGCCTGCCCGAGGGTGCCGACCTGGAGACGTTCCGCCTGCTGGTGCCCCGGCCCGGCTATGTGCCCGACTTCCTGACGCCCGCCCCCGAGGGGCCGCTGACCTCGGTCGCCGACCAGCTGGCCGGGGTGCGCGCGACCCCGGCCGCCCGGGTGGAGGCCGAACTGCGCCGGTGCCTCCTCGACCCGCGCCGCCGGCTCCCCTCCGAGGCGGTCGACCCGCTGCTCCGCGCCCCCGCTGCCACCCGCGACGCCCTGGCCGACCTGCTGGGGGCCTTCTGGGATCACCTGGTGCGCCCCCACTGGCCCCGGATGCGCGCGCTTCTGGACGCCGACATCGCCGAGCGGGCGCGCGTGCTGGCCGAGGGCGGCCTCGAGCGCCTCATGGCGGGGCTCGATTCCCGCCTGAGGTGGGACGGGGCCGCGCTCGCGGTCCGCGGGCCGACCGCGCCCGATGAGCTGCACCTGGAAGGGCGCGGGCTGGTGCTCATGCCCAGCGTGTTCGTGTGGCCGGAGCTGATCCTGGTCAGCGACGAGCCGTGGCAGCCCACCCTGGTCTACCCGGCGCGCGGGGTCGGAGCCCTGTGGTCCCCGGAAGGTCCGCGCCCGCCCGAGGCGCTGGCGGGGGCTCTGGGGCGCACGCGGGCGACGCTCCTGCTCGCGCTGGCCGAGCCCGACACCACCACGGGCCTGGCCGTGCGCCTGGGAATGAGCCCGGGCAGCGTCTCGGGCCATCTGACCGCCCTGCGGGCGGTGGGGCTGCTGGAGTCCTGGCGGGTCGGCCGGAGGGTGCTCTACGCGAGGACGCCGTTGGGCACCGCACTGACCGGCGGCGGCTGAGGCACCGGCGGCCCCGCTTCCTGGCCATGCCGATCCCGGTTGAGAGCGCTCGTCGACGGCTTCTGGCGGCGCCCGGAGGGCGCACGGTGCGTCGACGCCGCCCCGGGAGGCAGTGGGACCCTCCCCCGTCGCCGGGTGCGGCCGCCGCTCGCCGGGCCTCACGGCCGTTCGTCCTCGCTTCGCTGCGGGCGCTCCTCCTTGGCCTGCGCTCCGCAGACGGCGATGGCAGCGGCCGGCGAGGAGGGGAGGGGGTGCGCTGGGCCTTCCGGCGGTGCTGTCGGAGGTCACCGACACGCCCCCGCTGTGCACCGCCCTGCCCGGCCGGGGTCGGGGCGGCGGCCGGTCTCCGGCCGCCGTCAGCGGCGAGCGGCTCCGGAGTCGGAGGCGAGGTGGACGCCGCCCACATCCTCGGCCTCGGCAGCCCCCAGCAGAGCCCCGACCAGTCCGGGGAAGCGCTCGTCGAGGTCCCGGCGGCGCAGCGCGACGAAACAGCGGGTGCCCTCCTGGCGCGTGCGGGTCACCCCCGCGTCGCGCAGGACTCGCAGGTGGTGGCTGAGCGTCGACTTGGCCACCGGAGCCCGCAACTCCCCCCACCCGCGCTCGGCGCCGTCGGCGAGCACCCGCACCAGCCCGATGCGCAACGGGTCGCTGAGCGCCGCCATCACTTCGGGCAACGACAGGTCCTCGGTCGCCGGGTGGTGTGCGTATCTCATCCGGCCATGCTCGCTTGTTCGATATTCGACGAACAACGAACAAAGGGGGGCGGGTTGATCGAGCAGCACCACCAGCGCACCGACCTCGACGACCTCGACGATCGGGTCGCCATCGTCACCGGCGCCGGATCGGGCATCGGCCGCGCCACCGCGATCGCCCTGGCCCGGGCCGGCGCACACGTCCTGGGGGTGGGGCGGCGCCACGAGGCGCTCCAGGCCACCGCCGCCCACCACCCCGGCATCACCGCTCACCCCGCCGACCTGCGCGCTCCCGACGCCCCCGCCCGGGTGGTCCAGGCCGCGACGCACCAGTGGGGCCGTATCGACGTGCTCGTCAACAACGCCGGCGCCACCGAGATGATGCCGCTGGCCGAAACCGATGCGGACCGCATCGCCGCGCTGTTCGCGCTCAACGTCACCGCCCCCAGCCTTCTGGCCGCCGCGGCCCTGCCGCACCTGCGCGACCGGAGGGGAACGATCGTCAACATCTCCAGCACCTATGGCCATAGGCCGCTGCCCGGCGCCGCCCACTACGCGGCCTCCAAGGCCGCCGTCGAGCAGTTGACACGCTGCTGGGCGCTGGAACTGGCCCCCGAGGGGGTGCGGGTCAACGCCTTGGCGCCGGGCCCCACCGAGAGCGAGGCCCTGTCGGCGGCCGGGATCGCCGAGGCCGACGTGTCCCGGATCAAGGAGACCGAGGCCGCGCGGATCCCGCTGGGCCGCCGCGGAGAACCCGACGAGGTCGCCCAGTGGGTGCTCCGGCTCGCCGACCCGGGCACGACCTGGCTCACCGGGCAGGTCCTCACCATCGACGGCGGCCTCGAACTGGCCTGATCCCGGGGGCCGTCCCCAGGGCGCCGGGGCTTTCCAGGCGGACGGGACCGGCCCCGCGGCCGCCCTCCCGAGCACGGCGGGCGGGGGCCGAGGGGCCGGGCGGCTGCGGAGGGGGCCCTGGTCAGCCGGGGGCGGGTGCGTGCTCCGGGAAGGGGACCGCCCCCGGGCGGCGATGGGCCCACGGGCGGGCCTCCTCGAGCTGGGAGGCGAGGCGGATCAGCAGGGACTCACCGCCCGCGGCCGCGATGAACTGCACCCCCAGCGGCAGCCCCCGCTCCGTCCAGTGGAGCGGCAGCGACACCGCCGGGGTACCGGTCAGGTTGGCGGTCAGCGTGAACGGCGTCGCCGTCAGGTTGTTCACCACCTCCCTGGTGACCAGCCCGGTGGCCGCCACCAGGCGCTCGGTGCCGGTGCGCACCAGCGCCCGCTCGGCGGCGCGCAGCCAGCGCGGCGGGTCCAGGCGCCCGACCGCCACCGGCGGGCCGGCGATGGTGGGCGTCAGCAGCAGGTCGTAGCGCGCGTGGTACGCGCTCAGGGCCAGCGTGTGCGTGTTCCACCGGTCGGCGCCGCGCACGTAGTCGGCCGCGCTCATCGCCCGGCCCATCGCCGCCAGCATCAGCGTGTCGGCCTCGAAGCCCTCGTCGCCGCAGCCGGTCTGCTCCTTGACCCCCTCCACCAGCGCCGCCATGGAGCCGTACCACAGCGTCAGGAAGTCCTCGGTCAGCCGGCGGCCGTCCAGGTCGGGCCCGTCCTCGACGACGTCGTGGCCCAGCTCCTCCAGGAGCGCCGCCGCCGAGCGCACGGCGGCCACCGCCTCGGGGTGCACCGGCGTGCCCAGCGGTGAGCGGTCGGTGAAGCCGATGCGCAGCCGCCCGGGCGCGCGCCCCACCTCGTGGGCGTAGGGCCGCTCGGGCGGGGCGATGGGGAAGGGGGAGGTGGGCTCGGGCCCGGCCACCGCGTCGAGCAGCGCGGCGGTGTCGCGCACCGTGCGGGTGACGGTGCCGTTGACCGCGGCCCCGTGCATGGGCTCGGCCATGTCCGGGCCGAACGGCACCCGGCCGCGCCCGGGCTTGAGGCCGACCAGGCCGCAGCAGGCGGCGGGGATGCGGATGGACCCGCCCCCGTCGTTGGCGCCGGCGGCGGGGACGACGCCCGCGGCCACCGCGGCGGCCGAGCCGCCGGAGGACCCGCCGGGGGTGTGCCCCGGGTTCCAGGGGTTGCGGGCCGGGCCGAAGGCCTCGGGCTCGGTGACCCCCTTGGCCCCGAACTCGGGCAGGTTGGTCTTGCCGAAGGGGACCAGGCCGGCGTCCAGCCACCGGCGCACCACCTCGGCGTGGCGGGGCGCGGGCAGCTCCCTCAGGGCGCGGCACCCGGCCGAGGTGGGCACACCGGCGTAGTCCTGGAACAGGTCCTTCAGCAGGAAGGGGACCCCGGCCAGGGGCCCGTCCAGGGGGCGGGCGACGCGCCGCCGCGCCTCCTCGTACATCGGCCGGACGACCGCGTTGAGCAGGGGGTCGACCTGCTCGCACCGGGCGACGGCGGCGTCCAGCACGTCCGCGGCCCCCACCTGCCCCTCGCGGATCAGTCCGGCCAGTCCGACGGCATCGTGTTCCAGGTACTCGTCCACACGCATGCAGGGAACCTAGCACTCCGGGTGGAACCTGTTCTCGTCCATCGGGGCGGCGTGGCGCGCGGGCCTGCGGCCCGCGCGCCGCACGCGCCCAGGGGCATCAGTGGGCAGGGGATCAGGGGAGGGACTCGGGGTCGACCGCGCCGGGGCGGCCGTCCTCGATGACGTACCGGGCCAGGTCGCGGATGGGGGCGCCCGGCTCGGAGACGCGGTCGACGACGCGGTAGTCGGCGGTCCACTCGGTCGGGGTGACGGTGTTGCGCACGTAGCCCCGGCGGCGGTTGATCATCCGGATGTGCGGGTTCTCCTGCAGCTGCACGGCGTCGCCGGGGTTCTGGTCGGTGCCGTCGCCGCCGCTGGTGAAGGAGGTGCCGACCAGCTCGGTGGCCACGGTCGCCGAGTCGGGGTCGTCGAAGTCGGCCTTGACGTCGCACAGGTAGTTGGCGTGCACGTCCCCGGTGATCACGACGGGGTTGGAGGGGCCCGAGGCGAGGACGTCGCGGACGCGGTCGCGCTCGTACCGGTAGCCGTCCCAGGCGTCGTTGCTGAAGTTGGTCGCCGGCCCCTCCACGAAGTCGCGCTGGCTGAAGAACACCTGCTGCCCCAGCACGTTCCAGCGCGCGGTGGGCCCGTTCAGGCCGTCGAAGAGCCACCGGCGCTGGCGCTCGCCCAGCAGGGTGCGGTCGGGGTCGTCGTGCTGGGGGTCGCCGACCTGGTCGCTGCGGTACTGGCGGGTGTCGAGCAGGTGCAGGTCCACCAGGTCGCCGAAGGTCAGGCGCCGGAACATCTGCACGTCGGCCCCCCGGGGGCGCTGGGCCCGGCGCAGGGGCATGTTCTCGTAGTAGGCCCGGAAGGCGGCGGCGCGCCGGCGCAGGAACTCCTGGGGGTCGCCCCCGTTCTCGGGGATGTCGTCGGCCCAGTTGTTGTCGACCTCGTGGTCGTCGAAGACCAGCGCCCAGGGGAAGGCGGCGTGCGCGGCCTGCAGGTCGGGGTCGCTCTTGTACTGGGCGTGGCGGATCCGGTAGTCGGACAGCGAGACCGTCTCCCAGGAGGGGATGTGGGGACGGCCCAGGTCGCCCTCCTCGCCGTACTCGTAGATGTAGTCGCCGAGGAAGACCACCAGGTCCAGGTCCTCCCGGGCCAGGTGCGCCTGGGCGGTGTAGTGGCCGTTGGTGTAGCTCTGGCAGCTGGCGAAGGCGAAGGAGAACCGGTCGGGGCTCGAACCGGGCGCGGGGGCGGTGCGGGTGCGGCCGACGGGGCTGAGGTGGCCCTGTACCCGGAAGCGGTAGAAGTACTCGGCCCCGGGGCGCAGGCCCGAGACCTCCACGTGCACCGCGTGGGCCGACTCGGGGGAGGCGGTGCAGGTGCCGGCGGCGGTGATGCGTCTGAACCGCTCGTCCTCGGAGATCTGCCACTGCACCTGGAAGCGGCGCTCGGGCATGCCGCCCAGCCCGCTCTCGGCCAGCGGCTCGGGGGCCAGGCGGGTCCACAGGACCACGCCGTCGGGCAGCGGATCGCCCGAGGCCACGCCGAGGGTGAAGGGGTCGTGCAGGCGGCCGCGGCCGGCGTGCGCAGGGGCGGGGGTGAGCGCGCCGATCGCCGCGGCGCCCATGGCGGCGGCACCGCCGAGCAGGACGCCGCGGCGGGTGGCGCGGTGCCGGCCGGCCTCAGAGGCGGAGGGGGAGGAGGGGGATTGGGGAAGGGGGACGTCCGACATTCACGGTCTCCTCGGACTCATCGAGCGTCCGCCCCTCGGGGCGGACCGGACCGTGGTCCATGAGGACATGCCGGGGGCACGCGCCCCAACCATCACGCGATGAACGTTGGTCCCTCATCGGTGACCGGACGGTGACGCACTGTCTCTTCCCAGGTCAGCGGGCCGGCGACGGATGGCCGCTTCAGGTCGGGCGGGGGCCGTGGACGCGCCTCCTTTTCACTCCTTCCTGATGTTCCCAGTCTTCAGAAATTTCTGAACATAACGTAGTGTGGGCAGGGGCGGACCACCCGCCGCACACCCACCGCATTGCGAGGCGACCATGACCGCTTCCCCGACCCCCTCCGACGCCGTCTTCGACCTGGGCTCCCCCGGGTTCATGGACGACATCCCGGGCTCCTACGCCCGCATGCGCGACCGCGCGCCGCTGGTGCGCATCGCCTTCCCCGGCGTGGACTACACGACGTGGATGGCCACCCGGTACGAGGTCGTGCGCGACGTGCTCAACGACCCGCGCTTCGTGCGCGACGCGGCCGGCGTCCCCGGCCTGGAGGGCGCGGGCGTCCTCGACCAGATGGTGAGCGCCTTCGGCGTCCCCGAGGACTACAAGCGCTACATGGACGGCCTGCTCACCACCGACGGCGCCGACCACGCGCGGCTGCGCAAGCTCGTCTCCCGCGCCTTCACCGTGCGCAGGGTCAACGACCTGCGCCCGCGCATCCAGGGCATCGTCGGGGGCGTCCTGGACGGGCTGGAGGGCCGGGAGGGCTTCGACGTCCTGTGGGACTTCGGCTTCCCGGTCTCGGGCAACGTCATCTGCGAGCTCGTCGGCATCGGGGAGGAGCAGCGGCCCCGGTGGCGCGCGTGGATGCACGCCATCGCCGGGGGCGAGCCGGAGCGCTACGGCGAATCCCTCACCGGGATGGTCGACGCGGTGCTGGAGGCCGTCGCCGACCGGCGCGCGCTCGCCGAGCGGGGGCGGGCGCCCGACGACCTGCTGAGCGCGCTCATCCGCGTCCGCGACGAGGGCGGCGGCCGGCTCGGCGAGGACGAGCTGGTGGCGATGGTGCTCATCATCGTCCAGGGCGGGCACCACACCACCGCCCACTTCGTGGCCAACGCCGTGCTGGCCCTGCAGCAGCACCCGGACCAGCTGGAGGCGCTGCGCGCGGACCCCGGGCTGATGCCGCGGGCCGTGCACGAGCTGCTGCGCCTGCACGGCCCGGCGCCGATGGCCGGCGTCGCCCACGCCAAGGAGGACGTGCTCCTGCACGGGGTGCGCATCCCGCGCGGCGACGCGGTGGTGTGCGCGCTGGCCGCGGCCAACCGGGACCCCTCGGCCTTCGACGCCCCCGAGCGGCTGGACCTGGCCCGCGCGCCGGCCGGCCGGCGCGAGAGCCACGTGGCGTTCGGCCACGGCCCGCACTACTGCCTGGGCGCGGCGCTGGCGCGCACCGAGGGGGAGGTCGCCCTGGGGGCGCTGCTGGAGCGCCACCCGCACCTGCGCCTGGCGGTGGCGCCCGATCGCGTGGAGCGGTTCGACCAGCCCGGCTCCCGCCACCTGCGGTCCCTGCCGGTGACCGGCTGAGGCGGGGCGCCCTCAGCCTTCCGGCGCCAGGTCGGCGAGGAACCCCGGGTCGGCGTTGGCGCCGGTGACCACGGTGGCCACCGAGGCGCCCGGGACGGCCTCCGGCCCGCGGGCGACGGCCGCCAGGCCCGCCGCCCCCGCCGGCTCGGGGAGCACGCCCAGGGCGGCCGCGGCCAGGCGCGCCGCCCGCACCAGCTCCCCCTCCTCGACCAGCACCACGCCGTCGACCAGCGCCCGCACCCGCCGCACCGCCTCGGGGTGGGGCGCGGTGATGCTGATCCCCGCGGCGAAGGCGGAGGAGGGCGCCACGGGCTCGGCGCGGCCGGTGCGCCAGGCGCGCGCCATCGCCGGGGCCGCGGCCGCCCCGGCGCCCACCACCCGCACCCCGGGCGCGTGCGCGCGCAGCCACCGGGACACGCCGGTGATCAGGGCCCCGTCGCCCAGTGGCAGGACCACCGTGTCGAAGCCGCCGGTGCGCAGCAGCTCCACCCCGATGGTCCCGGCGCCCTCGGCGATCGCGGCGTCGCGGCCGTCCACCGCCGGCACCAGGCCGCTCCCCTCGGCCGCGAAGGCGTCGGCGGCGGTCTGGGGGTCGCCGCCGACCCGGTGCACCCGTGCGCCCAGCGCCTCCATGCGGGCGGTCTTGACCGCGGAGGTGGGCTCGGGGACGAACACGTCGGCGGTGATGCCGCGGCTCCGGGCGGCGTAGGCCACCGCCTGCCCCGAAGTTGCCCCCTCCCGAGGCGCACACCAGCCCCGAGGCCTCGGGCAGCCGCGCCGCCAGGTGCATGGCGCCGCGGCCCTTGAAGCTGCGCAGCGGGTTGAGCGTCTCGACCTTGACGAGCACGGGGCGGCCCATGCGGGCGTCGAGCACGGTGTCGCGGTACTGCGGGGTGTCCAGGAAGACGGGGTCGATGTGCTCGCGGGCCGCGGCGATGCGGTCCGGGTCC
Organism: Nocardiopsis baichengensis YIM 90130; assembly: GCF_000341205.1. Lineage (NCBI taxonomy): Bacteria > Bacillati > Actinomycetota > Actinomycetes > Streptosporangiales > Nocardiopsidaceae > Nocardiopsis > Nocardiopsis halophila. The sequence goes on from NZ_ANAS01000004.1 coordinate 155,657, forward strand.
AGATCGTCGGCGCCCTGCACGGGGGCGGTGCCCTCGGGCGGTGCGGCGTCGGCAGGGGTGCGGGCCATGGCGGCCTCCCGGGTCATCGGAGGTCTCGAAGCGGACGCCGCCACGGTAGGCCGGGACGCGGTGGCGGCGATTGCCGGTTTCCCGCCGCCCGTGCAAGATTCTTGCATGCGCGACACGCCCTCCCTCGACGACCTGGACCGACTGCTGCTCGGGCTGGTGCAGCGGGACGCCCGGCGCCCCCTGCACGAGTTGGGCGAGCAGGTGGGCCTGTCGCCCAGCGCGGTCCAGCGCCGGCTCACCCGCATGCGCCGCTCGGGGGTGGTCCGCGCCGACGTGGCCGTGGTCGACCCCGAGGCGGTGGGGGCGGGGTTGACGTCGCTGGTCCTGGTGGCCCTGGCCGACGACGACCCGGAGCACCACGCGGCCTTCCGCGAGCGCATGCGCACGGAGGCCTGCGTGCAGCAGTGCTACGCGATCGTCGGCCAGTGGGACTACGCGGTGCTCCTGGTGACCCGCGACATCGCCCAGAACAGGCAGGTGTCGCGCCGTCTGTTCGTCACCGACTTCGGGGTGCGCCGGTACGAGACCTTCCCGGCCTCCGAGGCGGTCAAGGCCGGGCTGACCGTCCCCCTCGGCTGAGCAGGGCGGAGTACCTAGACAGGTCGGTCGAGGACCCGGCGGACGCCTCGGAGGAGCGTCTCGGCGAACGTGCCGTAGGTCCCCGCGGCCACGCGGTGCCGGAGTCGCCGACCCGCCCATGCGGGCGGGCCGACCACGCGAACCGGGACGGCGCCGGCCGGTCGGACCAGTCCCGGACCGGGACGGACGCCGACCACACGACAGGGGCGGCCACTTCCCCGGGCCCGCCTGCCGGGCGGCGGGCCATCTGGGGTCGGGTGGTCGGCGGCGAGGAGAGGCGAGCGCTTCCCCGGACCTGCTTGCCGGCCGCCCGGCTCCTGGCGGTCCAGGCGAACAGCGGCGATGACGGAGCAGCAGGTACCCCGCTCGCGGGCTCCGGCCCGTCTGCCGGGTGGCGGGGGTGTAGGGGCGCCGGGTCGTGGCCGTGTCCGGCACCGTGGTGTGGCTTCCGCCCGCTCCCGTGCCGATCCCGGGAAAAGGGGCCCCTGGAACCGCGCCCGCAGGGGCGTTCTCCCCGAGAGGGAAGGGGAAGGCCTCGCACTCCCTTGTTGATCTCGGGGAAGTCGGCCTTGTACCGGTCGGTACAAGGCCGACTTCCCCGAGATCAACAACGAGGCCCGCCGTTCGCGTCCATCGCCGGCGTCGGCGGGTGCCCTGATGGAGCCTGGACGTCCGCCGGCCCCCCCGACCGACCTGTCGCAGTACCAGCCCCCGCGCGCAGCAGCACCTCCACCACGCGCCACCGGGCATCGTCGTCGCGGCGGGGCGTCTCCAGGCCGTCGGCGCCTCTCACGCCAGGCCGCACTCGGTCAGGGCGGCGCGCAGGCGGCGCACCCCTTCGTCGATCTCCGGCGGGCCCGTCGTGCCCCCGAAACTCAGGCGCAGGTGCGGGGCCGGGGGCTCGGCGGGGAAGTAGGGCCGCCCCGGGGCGACGGCCACGCCCGCCCGCAGGGCCGAGACCACCAGCGCCTGCTCGTCGGCCGCCTCCGGCAGCCGCAGCCACAGGTGCAGCCCGCCCCGCGGCGGCTCGGGCGGCGTCAGGGACGGCAGGTCGTGCAGCAGCGCGGCGACCATGTCCCGGCGCCGTCCGGCCAGGCCGGCGGCGACCGCGCGCAGGTGCCGGCCCCAGGCCGGGGACCCCACCAGCTCCAGCGCCGCCTCCTGCAGCGGCCGCGGAACGAAGAAGCTGTCCACCACCTGGATCGCCCGGAGCCGCCGCATCACCGGCCCCCGCGCCGCCAGCGCCCCCACCCGCAGGTTGGGCGAGGTCGCCTTGGTCAGCGAGCGCACGTGCACCACGGTGCCGTGCTCGTCCTCGGCGGCCAGCGGCGGCGGTAGGGACGGCAGGTCGGCGTGGGCCAGGTGCCGGGCGAAGTCGTCTTCGAGCACGAACGCCCCCGCCGCGCGCGCGATCTCCAGCACCGCGCGCCGCCGCTCGGCGCCGAGCACCCGCCCCGTGGGGTTCTGGAACAGCGGCTGGCACACGAACACCCGCGCCCCGGAGGAGCGCAGGGCCTCCTCCAGCAGCTCGGGCCGGACCCCGTCCCGGTCCATCGGGACGGGCAGCGGCCGCACCCCCGAGGCCCGCGCCGCCGCCAGCATGCCCGGGTAGGTCGGCGACTCCACCAGCACCGGGGCGCCCGGCGGGGCCAGTGCGCGCAGCGCGGCCGTGAGCGCGCTCTGCCCGCCCGCGGTGACCAGCACGTCCGAGGCGTCCAGGACCCCCTCGGCGCCGCCGATCTCGCGGGCGAACCAGCCCCGCAGCTCGGGCACGCCCTCCACCGGCGGCCGCTCCCAGGCCGATGGGCGGCGCCCGGCCCGGGCCAGCGCGGTCGACAGCGCCCGCTCCGGCTGCATGCCGGCGTGCAGGTAGCCGCCGTTGAAGGCGATCGTGCCCGGGGGAGGGGAGGACAGGGTGGCCAGGATCCCGGCGTCGTCCACGCTGCGCGGCACCGGCTCGGCGCCGCCCAGGGTCGGCTCGGCGCTCAGCGACACCTCCTGCCAGGAGGTGTCGCCCTTGGCGCGGGCGCCCGCGGGGGCGGGCGCGCGGTAGGCCCCCGAGCCCGGCCGGGTGACGACCAGGCCCTCGGCGGCCAGCGCGGCGACGGCGCGCGAGACCGTCACCGGGCTCACCCCGAACCGCTCCACCAGCTTCCTGCTCGGCGGGAGCTTCTCACCGGGCGAGTAGCGGTCGACCTCGTGTCGCAGCGATGCCGCCAGCTCCGCCACACTGCTACTCTTTTTCATGAGAGCTGATAATAGCGCTATCGCTTCGGATCGGGTAGCGGCCCGGCGCGGCACCGCACTGGCGGCGCTGGGGGTCGCCGCGTTCTCCTTCACCTTCCCCGCGACCAGCTGGGCCCTGGAGGGCTTCGGGCCCTGGACCGCCACGGGCCTGCGGTGCGCGCTGGCCGGGCTCGTCGCCGCGGCCGCGCTCAAGGCCTCCGGCGCCCGCCTGCCCGAGCGGCGCCACGTGCCGGGGCTGCTGGTGGTGGCGCTGGGGTGCGTGCTGGCCTTCCCCCTGCTGACCTCGCTGGCGCTGCAGACCACCTCCACCGGCAACGCCGCCGTGATCATCGGGCTGCTCCCGCTGACCACCGCCGTGGTCTCCTCGCTGTGGTCGCGCTCGTGGCCGCCGGGGGTGTTCTGGGCCGCCGCCGCCGTCGGGGCGGTCGCGGTCGCCGGGTTCACCGCCCTGCGCACCGGCGGCGCGCCCGGGCCGGGCGACCTGTACTTGTTCGCGGCGCTGGTGCTGTGCGCCGCCGGGTATGCGGCCGGCGGCCGGCTCTCGGCCCACATGCCCGGATGGCAGGTGATCGCCTGGGCTCTGGTGGCCTCCCTTCCGGTGACGGCGCCGCTGACGGCGGCGGGGCTGGCCCTGGAGCCGTTCCACCTGGCCCCTCTGCCGCTCGCGGGCATGGCCTACCTGGCCCTGGTCTCCCAGTTCGGCGGCTTCGCCGCCTGGTACCGGGGGATGGCGCTGATCGGGGTCGCCAAGGCCAGCCAGCTGCAGCTGGCCCAGCCGCTGCTGACGCTGGTGTGGGCCTTCCTGGTGCTGGGCGAGGCCTTCAACCCCTGGGCCCCGCTGACGGCCCTGGTGGTGCTGGGGTGCATCGCCGTCACCCAGCGCTCCGCCCGCAGGCGCGCGGGTCCGCCCGCGCGGGTGCCGGACACCGGAGAGGAGGAGGCGCAGGGAGCGGAGGCGCCGTCACCGGGGCGGCCCTGAGTGCCGGTACTCAGGGGACTTAGGGGTCGGAGGCGATGTGCGGCCCGTGCGGGCGGCCGTAGTTTCACGGCATGCTCTACCTGTTCATCGGGCACGCCGCGGCGCTCCTGCACTTCCTCTTCCTCGGCTACGTGGTCTTCGGCGGCTTCCTCGCCTGGAGGCGGCCCCAGGCGATCCGCCCGCACCTGTTCGTGGCCGCCTATGCCGTCGGGATCGTCCTGATCGACTGGCCCTGTGTGCTGACCGAGCTGGAGAACTGGGCGCGCGCCATGGGCGGCCGCGAGGTCATGCGGTACGGGTTCATCGACCACTACCTGACCGGCACCCTCTACGCCCGCGAGGACCTTCTGGCCTCGCGCGTGGTGATGGGCGCCGTCGTGGCCGCCTCCTGGGCCGGCGCCCTGGTGTGCGAGCGGGCCCGGAAGGGCCGGAGCGCGGAGGCGCCCGATCAGCGCCTGACCGCGGTCACCCTCAGCCGGCGGTAGTCGGCCCACCAGGCGCCGTCCTGGTACAGCCGGGGGCGTGCGCGCTCCTGGACCTCGGCAAGGAAGGCGTCCACGGCTCCGGCGTCGTCGGCATCCCCGGCATCTCCGGCCCCGCCGGTGCCGCCGGTGCCGCCGACCCCCTGGAGCAGGTGCGGACCGAACATCCGCAGCCACACCGCCACGCCGTCCGCGCCCTTCAGGCGCGTGGGGCGGTCGAACAGCCAGGCCCCCGTCACCTCGAACCCCGCCCCCTCCAGCACCCGCGCGTACTCGGCGATACCGGGGAAGTACCAGGGCGAGGGCGCATCGGGCAGGCCGGCGTCGGCACGCGCCGCGCGGGCGGCCGCCTCGATCGCCGCGACGTTGCCCGCACCGCCGAACTCGGCGGCCAGCCGGCCCCCGGGGCGCAGCGCCGCCGCCAGGGACGCCGCGGCCCGGTCCGCCTCGGGGACCCAGTGCAGGACGGCGTTGCTGAGCACGGCGTCGAACCCGCTCAGCCCCAGGTCGCGCAGGTCGCCCACGCGCACGTCCAGGCCGGGGAAGCGCTCGGCCGCCCGCTCGGCCATCTCGGGGGAGGCGTCGACGCCGACGACCGTGGCCCCGCGCTCGCGGAGGGCCTCGGCGTGGTCGCCCGTCCCGCACCCGGCGTCCAGGACCCGCTCTGCCGGGCGCGGGGCGAGCAGGTCGACCAGATCGGCCCCCAGGGCGGAGACGTAGGCGTGGCGGGTGTCGTACAGCTCGGCGTCCCAGCGCAGGTTCGGCATGCCCGAACCGTACACCGGTATATCACATTATAAAATAGTCGTCTCACGATGTGAGAGATGGGCAGGTGGTGGTCACACGCGTCCGGCGGGGGCCATCTCCACCACCGAGATCCGCCCGGCCGGGTGGACGCCCACCGTGCGCAGGCCCGCCTCCTCGCCCAGCTCCCGCAGCTCGCCCACGCCCCGGTCCTTGCCTCCGAAGAAGGCCAGCATCCGCAGGTCCAAGGCCGTGTCCGGGGACTCCCCGTCGGCCCCGGTGTTCTCGGCGACCAGCACGCGCCCCTGCGGGGCGGCCGCCTCGGCGCACCGGCGCAGGATCTCCACCGCCGAGGCCCGGTCCCAGTCGTGCACCACGGCCGAGAGCAGGTAGCCGCCGTACCCGCGGGGGAGAGGCGAGAAGAAGTCCGCCGCCACGGCGCCCGCCCGGTCGCCGAACCCCGCCTCCCGCAGGAGCGACCGTGCCCGCCGCGCGGTGTCCGGCCGGTCGACCACGGCGCCCCGCAGCCCGGGGTGGGCCCGCAGCAGCGCGGCGAGCAGGGTCCCGTCGCCCCCGCCGACGTCGGCGACGCCGCCCAGCGCGCCCCAGTCGTAGGCGGCCGCGATGGCCTCGGCGTCCTTGGCCACGTCGGTGCCCATCCGCCGGTCGTAGACTTGCGCGCGCTCGGGGTCGTCGGCCAGCACCTCCCAGAACCCCCGCCCGAAGCGCTCGGGGAAGGCCGCCCCGCCGGTGCGCACACTGTGCACCAGCTCCGTCAGCGCCAGTTCGGCGCGGGGCAGGTGCTCCTCCAGGTCCAGTTCGGCCCGCAGCGAGTCCGGGTGGTCCGACCGCAGCCGCTCGCCCTCGCCGCGCGTGCGGTGGCGCCCCTGCGCGTCGCGGTCGACCACCCCGACCCGCACCAGGTGCGCCAGGAGCCGGCCCAGGGCGTCGGTGTCGGCCCCGCAGGCCCGCGCCAGCTCGGGGGCGGTCCGCGCCCCCTGCGCCATGTGGTCGGCCAGGCGCAGGGTGGCGGCGGTGCGCACCGCCATGGGGGTCAGCAGGTCGGCCATGTCCCACAGGTCCGCGGGTCCGGTCATGGGGGTCCTTCCGTTCTCGGGGCGGCGCCGGGCCGCTCCGGCGCGCCGACACCCTACGGCCGCGCACGGCGATGCGGCCCCGGAATGCACGGGAGAACGGCGGGGCCGGGGCCGGACCGCACGCAGCGGTCCGGCCCCGGCCCCCTCTTCACAGAGCCGCCAACCGCTCCAGCGGGAACGGCGGGCTCGCCAGCGGGCGGGTCGCCGTGCGCATCAGCAGCAGCGGGTTGTCGTCGCCGGCGCTCCGGTTGGCGACCAGCGTGTCGCACCGGGTGCACCGGTGGATGAGCACCCACTCGCCGTCGCCGCGTACGGTGACCGCGATGGGCTCCATGCGGGCCCCGCAGTCCGATGCCCGGTCGCCCGGGACGCCGTCGTCGACGTGCTTGCTGTACAGGCAGTTGGGACAGTGGTTGCGGTGCCGCGTCCCCGGGGCGCCCAACGGCACGTCGAGGCTGCAGTGGGCGCAGCGGAAACTGTCGGCTCCCTGGTGGGAGCGCTTTCGGTGGTCGCGTCGTCGTGACACGAAGGTGACTCCTCGCGGGTGGAACGGCCGGATCGGGCGCTCGGCGCCGTCCGCCGCCCCGCGAAGGGCCTCAGCAGGTCAGGCGTCCGAAGCCCTCCGCGGGGTAGCGACGACGCGGGACCGGGGCACAGACCTCACCGAATTCGACATGCAGGCCACACACTCGCTCACTGTGGGACGGGGACGGGACGGGCGGGCCGAAGGACCCGCGCAAGTCGATCCAACCCCGGCGCCCCGTGCGAGGGCAACCGGTTTTTCCCGTCAGCCCGCCAGCACCGATCGCACCTGCTCGGCGCTCCACCCTCCGGCCGCACCGGGACGGGACGCCAGGTAGGCGGCCGTCCGCACCGGGCCCCACCGGTGCGCGGCCTCAAGGCCGGCGCCGATCACCCTGAGGTAGCCGGCGGACGGCGGCGTGTGCTCAACCTCCCGGCTCGACCAGTGCGCCGTGAAGGTCAGCATCGGCAGCCCGTCCATGTCCCCGCAGTGCAGCAGCGTCTCATAGCGGCCCTCACCGAGGACCGCGCGTCCCGCACCGACCGCCTCGGCCGGGTCGGGCCCCCGGCCGGGGGAGCGGTACATCTCCTGGGCGGCGATGTCGGAGAACTGCCCGGCCCCCACCAGGTAGGCGCGCGCGGGCGCCGCCCCCGGCAGGTCCGGGTCGAGCATCGCCAGGCCGCCGCCCCACATCGGCGATTCGAGCCCGAAGTACACCCCGCCGGGCAGCCACACCGGCCGGTCGGCGCGCGGCGGGGTGCGGTCCCGGCAGCCCGGGTTGGCCCGCGCCCCGCCGCCGGGCGCCCCGCCGCGCACATAGCAGTCCAGGCGTGCGGCGTCGGTGTTGGCGCCGTAGCTCACGTACCAGACCAGGTCCACGGCAGGGCCCTCCAACGGTTCGGGTGCTCGGGGCCGTGCGGCCGGGGCGGTCAGGCCCGGGCGGGCTCGCCCGCCAGGCCGCGCTCGAAGCAGATGCTCTCCTCGCACGCCACGTAGGGCCCGTACCGCTCGATGCGCCGGTAGCCGGCCCTCTCGTACACCCGCATCGCCTCGGGCTGCTCGGCCCCGGTCTCCAGGCGCATGCGCGAGGCGCCCAGCTCCCGCGCGCGCTCCTCCAGGGCGCGCAGCAGCAGGCCGCCGATGCGGCGGCCCCGCCACCGGGGGGCCACGTACATCCGCTTGATCTCGAAGGTGTCCTCGTCCAGGCGCCGCAGGCATCCGCAGCCCACGGCGTCGCCGGAGTCGTCGGTGGCCAGCAGGAAGGCGGTGACGTCCTCGGCGGAGGGCTTGGGGCCCGCCTCGATGTCGCCGCCGTAGCGTTCGATGGTCTCCCGCTCCTGCTCGCGGCGCAGGGCCGCTCCGGCGGGGTGGTCCCAGGGGACGTCGTCAAGGATGATGCGCACGGACAGCGATGGTAGCCGCCGGGGGTGACACCCCTGTCCCCGCCGGCGGACCCGGGGGCGCGGCTCAGGCGTTGGGCGGCAGGGCGGTGCCCGTGCCGCGGTGGCGGGGGCGGACCAGGTCCGGCCGCTCCCGGCCCCCGTCGGCGCCGTGGCCGTCGTTCGCCCCGTCGCCGTCGGCGCCCAGCACGGTGAACCCGGCGTCGCGGATCATCTCCAGGTCGGCCCGGCCCGCCTGGCCCTCGCTGGTCAGGTAGTCGCCGAGGAAGATCGAGTTGGCCAGGTACAGCGCGGTGGACTGCAGGCCCCGCAGGTGCACCTCGCGCCCGGCGGCCAGGCGCACCTCGGCGTCGGGGAAGGCCAGGCGGGCCGCCGCCAGGATGCGCAGGCACCGCTGCGGGTCCAGGTCCCACCGCCCGGCCAGCGGGGTGCCCTCGAAGGGGATGAGGAAGTTGACCGGGACCGAGTCGGGGTCCAGCGCGCGCAGGGCCAGCAGCGCGTCGGCGAGGTCGGCGTCGCTCTCGCCCATGCCGGCGATCAGCCCCGAGCACGGCGACAGGCCCGCCGCCTTGGCCTTGCCCACCGTCTCCACCCGGTCGTCGAAGGTGTGGGTGGTGCAGATCTCGGAGTAGCGCTCCCCGGAGGTGTTGAGGTTGTGGTTGTAGGCGTCCGCGCCCGAGGCGCGCAGGCTCTCGGCCTGGCCGTCCGAGAGCAGTCCCAGGCAGGCGCAGACCTCCACCCCCGGGTGCTCGGCCTTGATGCCCTCGATGGTGGGGCGGAGCCGGTCCACGTCCCGGTCGGTGGGGCCGCGCCCGCTGGCCACCAGGCACACCCGCGCCGCGCCGGCCCGCACCCCGGCGCGGGCCGCTTCGGCGGCCTGGTCGGGCTTGAGCCAGGTGTAGGTCACCACGTCGGCCGTGGAGCCCAGGCGCTGGGAGCAGTAGGTGCAGTCCTCCGGGCACAGCCCGCTCTTGAGGTTGACCAGGTAGTTGAGTTTGACGGTGCGGCCGAAGAACCGCAGGCGGGGGCGGGCCGCCGCGGCCACCAGGTCCATCAGGTCGTCGTCGCCGCTGCCCAGCACACCGAGCAGCTCCTCGCGGGTCAGGGGGTCGCGCCGCAGCGCCTTGTCCGAGAGCACGTCGAATCGGGCCATGGGGCCGATCCTGGGGCAGGGGGCGGGTGTGCCGCAGGAGACGGAGGAGCCAAAGTCGGCCCCGCCGAGTTTGTGGACCCCGCCCCTTACGCCGGCCGCCCGCCGGGGCTCAGACGGCGCGGCCGGTGCGGGCGAGCAGCACGGCCTGGTCGCCGGCGCCCTCGGGGACCGGCTGGGGCGGGGCGAAGATGCCCGCGCCGTCCCGGCTCTGCGCCGCCTCCAGGTCGCCGGAGATCTGCTCGGACTCCAGGAGGGCGCGCACCAGGGCCGGGTCGAGCCGCTCGTCCGCGCCGATCGCGCGGGCCAGGTCCCAGGCGTGCACGGCCAGGTCGAAGGTCATCTGCCACAGGTACAGCGACCCGGGGGCGTCCCCGAAGGACAGGTGCACCGTCGCCTCCAGGGCGCCCGGCCGCAGCCACGCGGTGCGGGCCTCGCGCGCGGCCAGCTCCCAGGTGGCCACCGGCTCCTCGCCCATGGCGTCGCCCTCGAAGCGGTCCCCCGCCCCGGCGATGGTCCCGCCCTCCAGCAGGTAGGGCACCCACAGCTGCTCGCGCACCAGGTGCTCGACCAGGTCGTGCACGTCCCACTCCTGGCAGGGGGTGGGCTCGGCCCACTGCACCGGGCCGATGGCGCGCACCCTCCGGTCGAACTCCTTCATCGCCTGGCCGTGCAGGTCGAGCAGGTCGGACATGCTGGTTTCCCTTCGCGGATCGGTCGCGGCCCCGCGGCCGCCGGCGGGGCCCTACCCGAGCATGGCGCCTGTCATCCGCACCGCGAAACGGCAATCCCTCGGCCTGTGAACGACAACACACCGCGTTTCGTCACGGCCCACCTGTGCGGCGGCGGGAGCATGGTGGGCCGTGACCTGTCCATCACCCCCCGTTGAACGCGGTTAGGAGGGGAGCGTGGCGCGAGCGCACTCCTCGGCCTCGGATCCCGAGGCCGGCAACCTCGTCCATGTCGTCATGATCGCCGGCGCGGCGGCCATGGGCGGCTTCCTTTTCGGCTACGACAGCTCGGTGATCAACGGCGCCGTCGAGTCCATTCAGGCGCACTTCGAGGTGGGGCCGGGCGTCACGGGGTTCACCGTGGCCGCGGCGCTGCTCGGCTCGGCGGTGGGCGCGGCGGTGGCCGGGGCGCTGGCCGACCGCTTCGGCCGCATCCGCGTCATGCAGCTGGCCGGCCTGCTGTTCCTGATCAGCGGCATCGGCTCGGCGCTGCCGTTCACGGTGTGGGACCTGGCGCTGTGGCGCGTGGTGGGCGGCGGTGCCATCGGCATCGCCTCGGTGATCGCGCCCACCTACATCGCCGAGGTCTCGCCGGCGGCGTACCGGGGGCGCCTGGCCTCCATGCAGCAGCTGGCGATCGTGCTCGGCATCGCCGTGTCCCAGCTGGTCAACTACGCGCTGGCGTCGCTGGCCGGGGGCAGCGCGCTCAACGAGCTGGGGCCGCTGCAGGCCTGGCAGTGGATGCTGGGCGTGGAGGTCTTCCCCGCCGCCCTGTACATCCTGCTGTCGCTGACCATCCCCGAGTCCCCCCGCTACCTGGTGCGCGTGGGCAAGGACGCCAAGGCGCGCCGGATCCTCGAGGACGTCGAGGGCGGCGACGTCGAGGGGCGCATCGCCGAGATCCACCGGGCCCTGGGCACGGAGGTCAAGCCCCGGCTGAGCGACCTGCGCGGCCCCTACCTGCTGCTGCCCATCGTGTGGATCGGCATGGCGATCTCGGCGTTCCAGCAGCTGGTCGGCATCAACGTGATCTTCTACTACTCCGCGTCGCTGTGGCAGTCGGTCGGGGTCAACGAGAGCGACTCGCTGCTGCTGAGCCTGTTCACCTCGATCGTGAACATCATCGGCACGTTCGTCGCCATCGGCCTGGTCGACAGGATCGGCCGCAAGCCCCTGTTGCTGATCGGCTCGGCGGGCATGGCGGTGACGCTGGCGACGACCGGCTTCGCCTTCAGCCACGCCACGGTCGTCGGCGACCAGGCCCAGCTGTCCTTCGGCTGGGGCGCGGTGGCGCTGGTCGCGGCCAGCGGCTTCGTGCTGTTCTTCGCCCTGTCGTGGGGCGTGGTGACCTGGGTGCTGCTGGGGGAGATGTTCCCGCTGCGCATCCGGGCGGCCGCGATGGCGGTGGCCACCGCCACGCAGTGGATCGCCAACTGGCTGGTCACCGTCACCTTCCCGACCCTGCGCGACTGGGACCTCGCCGGCACCTACACGGTCTACACGGCCTTCGCGGTGCTGTCCTTCCTGTTCGTCTGGAAGTTCGTCAAGGAGACCAAGGGCAAGACCCTGGAGGAGATGAAGGGGTAGGCGGGCCTGGCGCCCTCTGACGCCTCCCGGGGGGCGTCAGAGGGCGCCAGGCCCCATGGCCGATCGCCGGAGGCCGCTCCGCGTTCCGCCGTGTCCCCACGGCTGCGGGGCGGCGCCCCTGGTGGTGGTCGCGAACCGATGCCCCTCACGGCGCCAGCCGGGCGAACACCACCACATTGCTCCGATACGACCCCGCTGCCTCGTCGAAATCCCCGCCGCACGTGATCAGCCTCAGCTCCGGCCCGGGGGTCGCCCCGTAGACCCGGCGGGTGGGGAACTCCTCCCGGCCCTTGCCGTAGGTCGCCACGGCATAGACCTCGAACCAAGCCGTCGCGCCATCGCTGCGCTCGACGCCCACGACCGCACCCGGCCCCAAGGACTCCAGGCCGAAGAACACCGCCGGGCCGCGGTGCGAGTCCACATGCCCCACCAGCACGGCAGGGCCGTCCTCCCCCGGGGCCGCCCCGCCGGAGAACCACCCCACCTCGTGCCACCCCGACGGTGCCTCCAGGCCTCCGTCCGCCCCGATGCCCAGACCGACGACCCTGCGGGCGTGCAGATCCAGCGACGGCACCACCACCCCCACCGGGGCCGACCGCGACGACACCGCCTCGGCGGACGAGGCCGGCCGCCCCGGCGGCACGGCCGCCGGGGCGGCCCCACGTCCTATTTCGGGGAACGGAGCGGCCACTCCGGCGAATGTCAAGGCCGCGGCCAGGCACCACGCCCGACCACGGCCCTGCATCGAACCTCGCACCGGTCAGCTCCGGCGCTCCGGCCGCCGACGCCACATCAGCGCACCGGCCGCCGCCGCGATCGCGGCGGCGGCGCCCACGGCGATACCCGCCGGGTCCATGCCGTCCGTCGCGCCGCCTCCGGCCTCGACACCGCCTGAAGGCATGGCGGCCCCGTCATCGGAGCCACCGGCCCCGTCCCCTCCATCGCCGTCCATGCCGTCGTCGGCACCGCCACCATCGTCGCCGTTCTCCTCGCATCCGATGCCGTCGCCGTCGGCGTCGAAGTTGTGCGGGTCGCCGGGGGAGACCTCGAAGTCGCGCTCCTCGATGTCGGGACAGTCGATATCGGGGGGCGGGGGAGGCACCGGATCGTCGGCCCAGGCGGGCGCGGAGGCCAGCGCCAGGGCGGCGGCGGTCGTGGTGAGGCTGGTGATCAGGCGGTGTCCGGTCATCATCATCGCTTTCTGGGCTCGGGGCCGTGTCGACCAGGCCCCCGATCGACACGTATAGATACCAAGTGTGACTTTCCGTAGTCGAGTGGTAGTGAAAACCACACCCCGGGAAAGACCGGACAAAACAACGCTCCCCTCCTGTAATCGCCCCGTCCTCCGGGTAGTCGGCCGGGGAACGCGGAGGGGAGGCACATGGACGAGATGGGCGACAACGTCTTCGTGCTGGGCGCGGACCCGCACAACCGGGCCGTGCTGGACGAGCTGGCAGAGAGGCGCGGCTACCGGATCCACGGGCTCCTGGAGATGGAGGAGCTGCGGGACGCCCACGACCGGCTGCCCGAGCTGTTGGACGACGCCCGCCGGATCCTCGACGGTTTCGAGGGCAGCGTCGACGCCGTCATCGGCTTCTGGGACTTCCCCGTGCGCACGCTCGTGCCGATCCTGTGCGCCGAACGGGGGCTGCACTCGCCGTCCCTGGAGTCCGTCGTCAAGTGCGAGCACAAGTACTGGAGCCGCCGCGAGCAGCGCGAGGTGACCGACGCGGTCCCTCCGTTCGCCGAGGTGCCCCTGGAGGCCGAGGCGCCGCCGCCCGAGGTCGGTTACCCTATGTGGCTCAAGCCGGTGAAGTCCTTCTCCTCGGCCCTGGCCTTCCGGGTGACCGACGACGAGGAGTTCCGGGAGGCCCTCGGCCGCATCCGGGAGGGCATCGACGACCTGGGGAGCCCGTTCGACTGGCTGCTCCGGCGCATCGACCTGCCCGAGGCCGTCGCCCGTGCCGGGGGCTCGGCCTGCCTGGCCGAGGAAGAGGTCCACGGGGAGCAGGTCACCGTCGAGGGCTACGTCTGGCGCGGGGACCCCGTGGTCTACGGCGTGGTCTCCTCGGCCACCTACCCCGACTCGCCCAGCTTCCTGCGCTACACCTACCCCTCCGGGCTGCCCGGAACGGTGGCGGAACGGCTCGCCGACATCAGCGAGCGGGTGGTGCGGCGCATGGGCCTGGACGCCACGACCTTCAACATCGAGTACTTCTGGAACCCCGGGGACGACACCCTGCGCCTGCTGGAGATCAACCCCCGCCACTCCCAGTCGCACGCCCGGCTGATGGCGGAGGTCGACGGGGTGCCCAACCACGACCACATGGTCCGCCTGGCGCTGGGCCGCGAGCCCCTGTTGGAGACCGGCGCCGGCCGCCACGCCACCGCGGCCAAGTGGTTCCTGCGCCGGTTCACCGACGGGGTGGTGCGCACCGCCCCCGGCCCCGAGGACATCGCCCGGATGGAGCGCGACGTGCCCGGCACCGGTGCCAAGGTGTCGGCCCCGCCGGGGACCCGGCTGTCCCGGATGCCCTCCCAGGACAGCTACAGCTACGAACTGGCCCAGGTGTTCACCGCCGGGCGCAGCGACGAGGACCTGCGCCGCGCCTACGAGCTGTGCCTGGCGCGGCTGCCGTTCGAGATCGATGAACCCGACGAGGACGCCGCCGCGGGCGGCGAGGGGGGCTGACCGCACATGCGCACCGTCACCGAGTTCCCGCACGAGGTGATCGAGGAGGGGGAGCTGACCGTCCCCGTCTCCGACGGGGTGCACCTGGCCGCCCGCGTCTGGCGACCGGCCGGCTCCGACACCGACCCGGTGCCCGCGCTCCTGGAGTTCATCCCCTACCGGCAGCGGGACCTGACCGCGCTGCGCGACTCGTCCATGCACCCCTACCTGGCCGGGCACGGCTACGCCTGTGCCCGGGTGGACCTGCGCGGCAGCGGCGACTCCGAGGGGGTGCTCCAGGACGAGTACCTGGAGCGGGAGCTGCGGGACGCCGAGGAGGTCCTGGAGTGGCTGGCCTCCCGCCCCTGGTGCGACGGCACCACCGGGATGATGGGCATCTCCTGGGGCGGGTTCAACGCCCTGCAGGTGGCCGCGCGCCGGCCGCGCAGCCTGGGCGCCATCGTCACCCTGTGCTCCACCGACGACCGCTACGCCGACGACGTGCACTACATGGGCGGGTGCCTGCTGGGCGACAACCTGTCCTGGGCCTCGACGATGTTCGCCTACACCTCCTGCCCGCCCGACCCCGCGGCGGTCGGGCCCGGGTGGCGGGACCTGTGGCGCGACCGCCTGGAGGGCAGCGGGCTGTGGCTGGACACCTGGCTGCGCCACCAGCGCCGGGACGCCTACTGGCGGCACGGGTCGGTGTGCGAGGACCTGTCGGCGATCCGGGTCCCGGTGATGGCGGTCAGCGGCTGGGCCGACGGGTACTCTAACGCGGTCTTCCGGCTGATGGAGGGGCTGGCCGTCCCCCGGATCGGGCTGATCGGCCCCTGGTCGCACAAGTACCCGCAGGTGGGGCGGCCGGGCCCGGCCATCGGGTTCCTGCAGCACTGCGTGCGGTTCTGGGACCGCTGGCTCAAGGGGGCCGACAACGGCATCGACGCCGAGCCGGTCCTGCGCAGCTGGATGCAGGAGAGCATGCCGCCCTCCACCGCCTACACCGAGCGGCCCGGCCGGTGGGTGGGCGAGCAGGAGTGGCCCTCGCCGAAGATCGTGCACGAGGAGCGCCCGCTCGGGCTGCACCGGATCGGCGAGCCGGGCGAGCCGGTGCGCCCCGACGCCGCCTCGGTGCGGTCGCCGCTGACCGTGGGGCAGTACGCGGGCAAGTGGTGCTCCTACAACGCGCCGCCGGACCTGCCCTACGACCAGCGCGAGGACGACGGCGGCTCGCTGGTCTTCGACACCCCGCCGCTGGAGGAACGGGTGGAGATCCACGGGGCGCCGGTGCTCAACCTGGAGTTCACCGTCGACCGGCCGGTGGCCATGGCGGCGGTGCGGCTGTCGGACGTGGCGCGCGACGGCCGCGCCACCCGGGTCACCTACGGGCTGCTCAACCTGACCCACGCGACCGGGCACGACGACCCGCGGCCGCTGGAGCCGGGGCGGCGCTACCGGGTGGCGGTCCCGATGAACGGCGTGGCCCAGGCGTTCCCGCCCGGCCACCGCATCCGGGTGTCGGTGTCCACCTCCTACTGGCCGCTGGCCTGGCCGCCGCCCGAGCCGGTGGTGCTCACCGCGCTGCTGGAGGGCGGCACCTCCCTGGTCCTGCCGATCCGGCCGGAGGGCACGGGGGCCGAGCCGCGGCCCTTCGCCGAGCCCGAGGGCGCCCCGCCGGTGGAGACCGAGCAGGCGGTGCCGGGGGAGGGGCGCTGGGAGCTCTCCCGCGACCTGGTCGACTACTGGTCGTCGCTGCGGGTGGTCAAGGACCTGGGGACGGTGCGCTTCCCGGACACCGGCTGGGAGGTGTCCCGGCGCGCATGGGAGGAGTACTGCTCGCAGGGCGAGGACTTCTCCTCGCCGGTGGGGCGCACCGAGTGGCGGATGGGCTTCGCCCGGGACGGGTGGCAGGTCCGCACGGTGACGCGCACCGAGCTGAGCGCCACCCCCGAGGAGTTCCGGCTCAACGCCACCCTGGACGCCTACGAGGACGGTGCGCGCGTGGCGGCCGAGACGTGGAACACCACGATCCCGCGCGACCTGGTGTAGGCGCCGGGGCGCAGCCGCAGGGGGTCACGGGCAGTAGCATGACCTGCGGACCGTGACCACCTCTGAGGAGAAGCATGCGCCACACCCCCCGGTCGTTCACCCGCGAGGTCGCCCGGCGCGAGGCCGAACGCCGGGGCCTGGCCGCGGACTGGGACGCCGAGGCGCCCGAGGAGGTCCCCGAGGAGCTGCGGCACGCGGTGTTCAAGCTCGCCGACCGGGGCTGGTGCGTGTGGGCGACGACCTGCGACGAGGAGATGGCGATGCCCGCCGACCGGGACTTCCACCCGCTGGAGGAGGTCCTGGCCGCGGCGTGGGCCCGGCAGGGCTGGAACGGCGTGCGCATCCTGCACTGAGGCCGCGCCCGGCGTTCCGGGCCGCGCCGCTCACCGGGCGGCGGGGGCCGCGGCCTCGGCGGGCCCGCCCTGCGCCGCCGGGGCCGTCGGTGCCGCCGCGTCCGCCGGAGCGCGCCGGCCGGGCTCGGGCTCCTCGTAGGCCGGGGTGTAGGGGGACAGGAACGCCTGCGCGAGCGAGGCGTTGAGCATCGCCGCGGCCCGCACCACGACGGGCAGGGTGAGGGCGAAGAGCAGGCCCAGGCCCGTGTGGAAGCCGATCGACACGGCGAGCGAACCGCCCAGTCCCAGGAGTTCGGGCAGACCGGTGTTGCCGGGGATCTGGTGCAGCACCGACCCGTAGACCGGGTAGGTGAGCCCGGCCAGGGCGGCGGACCACCACGTGGCCACCACCGCGAAGGACGCCACGGACACGGGCAGGCGCACCAGCGCGTACCCGGCGTCCATCCAGCTCTGGCCGCAGGTGAGCGGGGCCAGGGCCGAGCGGAGCGGTCCGGCGCCGGCCGCGGCGCGGCGGTAGCGCGGGGCGCCCAAGGGGCGGCCCAGGACGTCGGGGAGGAGGTTGCGCTCCACCGTGGCGGCCATCCGGGCGGCCAGCAGGGTGCCGGCGAGAACGAACAGGCCGACCCCCAGGACCGCGGTGCCGGCACCGGCCGCCAGCCCGGCGACGGCGAGGGCGAACCCGACGATGGAGGCGGGGAGCCCGATGAGGACGTAGCGGGTGTCGGCGCCGAGGCGCCGGATGAGCGTCTGCATACCCGGAACGCTACGGATCCCGCACCCGGCGGGCACTACCGTGCTCCCCTCACCCGGGGGTGGTGCGCACACCACCGCGCCGGGGCGCGGCCGCAGGGGCGCCGGGCCGCGCCCCGGCCCGTCACCCGCGTTCCGCCAGCTCCGCCGCGAGGTCGGCCAGGCGGTCCAGGCCTTCGGCGGAGCCCTCCTCCATGCCGTCGGCCACCATGGCGTCGCGGTCCTCGACCGACTGGAAGACGGTCACCGCCCGGTAGCGGGTGGAGCCGCCCGCGTCCTCAAGCGTGGCCGTCTCCAGGCACACGTGGCCCGGGGCGCCCTCGTACTCGAAGGTCTGCACGATCCGCTCCGGCGCGGTCACCTCGTGGTAGACGCCGTGGAAATCGAACTCCCCGTCCTCGCCCGAGGTCAGGAACCGCCAGGAGCCCCCGGTGGCGATCTCGGCCCGGTCGACGCGCACGGTGTAGGCGGCCGGCCCCCACCAGCGGGGGATCAGCTCAGGGTCGGTCATGGCCCGGAACACCGCCTCGCGCGGGGCGTCGAAGACCCGCTCGGTGACGATGTCCTGGCGGCCCGGCTCGATCACGAACTCCGTCCTGCCCATCTCACTGCCCTCTCTGCGGCCTCTCGGCCCCGTCCTCGTCGGTGTCGCCGGCCCCCGAGCGGATCCGGCCGATCGCGGCCTCCAGCCGGTCCATCCGGTCGGTCTGCACGTCCCGGTAGCGCCGGATCCAGGCCGAGGCCTCCTCCAGCGGCTCGGTCTCCAGACGGCAGGGGCGCCACTGGGCGTCGCGCCCCCGCGTGATGAGCCCCGCGCGCTCCAGCACCTTGAGGTGCTTGGAGACGGCCTGCAGGCTCACCTCGAACGGTTCGGCCAGCTCGTTGACGGTGGCCTCGCCGCGCGCCAGCCGGGCGAGGATCGCCCTGCGCGTGGGGTCGGCCAGAGCCGCGAAGACCACGCTGAGCCGGTCGTCCGCCATGTGTATTCAACCTTCTCATTGCTCAACCTCTGGGTTGAATATCCACCCGGGCGGGGCCGCTGTCAATCCCCCAGGGAAAAAGTCCGGGAGCCGGCGGCGGGAACGATGAGTTCGCCCGCCCGGGCCCGTCACTACCTTCACCACGGCCTCGGCGACGGAGCGAAGGAGCAGGCGATGACGCACACCCCGGACCCCGCGGGCGAACTCGACGCGCGCTACAGCGGGAAGGCGGCCCGGCCCACCCCGTGGGCGCGGGCGCGGCGCGAGCTGGAGTCGGCCGGCGTGTACTGGCTGTCCACGGTGCGCCCGGACGGGCGGCCGCACGTGACGCCGCTGATCGCGGTCTGGCGGGACGGGGCCCTGCACTTCTGCACCGGCCCCGAGGAGCGCAAGGCGCGCAACCTGGCGGACAACCCGCAGTGCACGCTCACCACCGGCACCAACGACCTGAACAAGGGGCTGGACGTGGTGGTGGAGGGCCGCGCCGATCGGGTGGGCGACGAGGCCCTTCTGGCGGACCTGGCCGACGACTTCGCCGCGAAGTACGGGGAGGTGTGGCGCTTCGAGGTGCGCGACGGGGCCTTCCACCAGGAGGGCGGGTCGGCGCTGGTGTTCGGTGTGGCCCCGGTGACCGCCTTCGGCTTCGAACGGGGCGGGGTCGCCGCCCAGACGCGGTGGCGCTTCTCCGCGACGGTATGAGCCGTCGGGGCGCGTCCCCCAGGGCGGGAACACTCCGGGGGACGCGCCTGGGCCGGGAGCTAGTCGGGGCGACGCGCCAGGGCGACGGTGAAGGAGGCGTCCAGCTCCGCCACGCCGCGCTCGGCCATCAGGTCGGCGAGCCGCGTGCGCACGCGCTCGCGTGCCGGGGCGTCCAGGCCGTCCATCAGCCCCCGTGCGGCGTTCCCCTGGACGAACTCCCAGGCCGAGGCGGCGTCGAGGGGAACGCGGTGGTCGTGGCGCGCCACGTGTTCGCAGACCAGCCCCAGGCCCTCAAGCCACGCGGTCAGCCGTGCGGCGTCCGCGATGCGGTCGCGGGCCTGCTGGAATCCGGGCGGTTCGGGCCGGGTGCCGGTCTCGGCCCCGATCGCCTCGAAGTACAGGGTGAGGAAGCCGGCCAGGGCGCCCTCGGCCCAGACCGTGACCGCCATCCGGCCGCCGGGCCGCAGGGTGCCGGCCAGGGCCGCGGTCCCGGCGTCCATGTCGGGGAAGAACGCGACGCCGTGGACCACCTGGACCAGGTCGTAGGCGCCGGGCTCGGGCCAGGCGGCGGCGTCGGCGCGGACGAACCGCACGTTGCCGATGCCCGCCCGCGCGGCGCGCTCGCGCCCCTGCGCCAGGAGGGCCTCGGACAGGTCCACCGCGTCGACCGTCCCGTCCGGCGCCACGGCCGCGGCCGCGGGGAGCGCGGAGGCGCCGGCCCCGCAGCAGGCGTCGAGCACCCGCTCCCCGCCCTTGGGGGAGCAGGCGCCGACGGTGGCCTCGCCGATCGGGTCCCACAACCGCGCGCCCCACGCATCGAACTCCCGCGCCCCGGCGTCGAAGACCCCTCCGATACCCGTCCCGCCCATGGCCGTCCCCTTGCCGCTCGACATCACCGGAAACGGTAATCATTTCCTATCGTGTGCGGGCGTGACAACCCTACCGGGGTATACGGAGGCGGAGTGCTCCCGCGCGTCGGCGCGGGCGGGTGCACGCGGAGTCAGCCGCCGGGCAGGGCGTCCCGGCCGGCCCGGTCGCGGAACCAGTCGAGCATGAAGCGGTGCGAGGCGAGGCCGTAGTCGAGCGTTGCCCGCTGGTACTCGAAGACGTCGTGGAGGCCCTCAGGGGCGCTCCGGGCGTTCAGGCGCTCGTCGAGGTCCGCCAGCGCCGCGAGGCCGTGCTCGATGCGCTCCTCGATGCCGCGCAGCACCCGCGGGCGCTCCTCCGGCTCCAGCAGCCCGAGGAAATACAGCCTGGCCAGTGCCCCGGTCTCCAGGCCGGGGCCGGTCGGGGGCGCGGCCGTCATCCACGCGCGGAACTCCGCGCGCCCGGCCTCGGTCGGGCGGTAGGCCTTGCGGCGCCGGCCCCCGCTCTCGGTGCTGTCGGTCTCGATGAGGCCCTGCGCGAGCAGGCGGTCCAGCGCCCGTTTGATGCTTCCGGAGCTGGCGCTGTAGAAGAGCCCGATGCCGGCCTCGAAGGCCTTGACCAGGTCGTAGAAGCTCTGCGGGGCGATCAGCAGGAGTCCGAGGATCACGTGGGCCATCGTCCGAGTCTATTGCCTCTCATAGACATGTCTAGTAGACATGTCGCCATCGCGGGTCCCCGCCCGACGGATCGACGCCCCCGGCCGGCGGAGGCGGAGCGCGGGCCCCGCCGCCAGGAGGCACGACGTGACACCGCACCAGATGACGGTCCGCGACCAGGACGACCGCGGCCCCGACGGCCTCGACGCCCGGCTGACCCGCCTGCTGCGGCGTGTCGCCGCACGGCCCGGCGCCCACCACGCGGTCATGGCCGTCGAGAGCGGGGACGGGCGGCGGCGCTGGCGCGGCGCCGCCGGACCCGCGGGCGGTGCCCCTCCGGTGCGCCCCGAGACCCCGTTCTTCATCGCGAGCATCACCAAACGCTTCATCGCCGCGCTGGTCCTGCAGGCCCACGAGCGCGGCGAGCTCGACCTCGGCGCGCCGATCACCGCCCTGCTGCCGCCGGAGGAGGCCGCAGGGCTGCACGTCCTGCGGGGCACCGACCGCACAGCGTCGGTCACGGTGCGCCATCTGGCCACCCACACCTCCGGACTGCCCGACCACTTCGAGAAGCGCCGCGGGGGGCCGAGCCTGGACCGGCACCTGGCCACGGGCCGCGACACGGCCTGGACCTTCGAGGACACGGTGCGGATCACCCGCCGGGAGCAGCGCCCGCACTTCGCGCCGCAGGACCTGGGGAGCCCGAGGCAGAGGGCCCGCTACTCCGACACCGGCTTCCAGCTCCTCATCCGCATCCTCGAAGAGGCCACCGGCCGCCCCTTCCCCGTACTGCTGGCCGAGCGGCTCCTCGTCCCGCTCGGCCTGGAGGACACCTGGCTTCCCGGGCACCGCCCGCGCCGTCCGGAGGCCGCGGAGCCCGCGCCCCTGCACGCCGGGCGGCGGCGTGTGGAGCTGCCGTCGCTGATCGCCTCCAGCAACGACCTGTACAGCACAGTCGGCGACCTCCTCGCCTTCCAGAGGGCGCTGCTCGCCGGTGCGCCCTTCGCCGACCCGCGCTCGCCCGCGGCGCTCACCGAGCGCCGCAACCGGTTGCGCAACGCCCCCGTCCTCTCCTACGGACTGGGCACCATGTTCTTCACGGTCGGCCGTGCCGCGTCACCGCTCCACCGGCCCGTCACCCTCATCGGGCACTCCGGAGCCACGGGGACCTGGCTCTTCCACTGCCCCGAGCTCGACGTGCACCTGGCCGGCACCGTCGACCAGACCGCGGGGCGGGCCCTCCCGTTCCGGATCATGGCCCGGTGCCTGAACGCCTGGCGCGCGTGAGGGCGGGGACCGGCAGCGGGCACAAGAACGGCCCACCGGTGATTCCGGTGGACCGTTCCCGGCTCTTCCAGGGACGCGCCCCTACGGGCGCAGGGCCGCGGCCTCCCGGGCCAGGGACTCGATGCGGTCCCAGTCGCCGGCCTCCACGGCATCGCGCGGGGTCAGCCAGGTGCCGCCCACGCAGCCCACGTTCGGCAGGGCCAGGTACTCCGGCGCGCTCGCCGGGGTCACACCGCCGGTCGGGCAGAACCGCACCTGCGGCAGCGGCCCCGACAGCGACTTCAGGTACGTGCGGCCCCCGGCCGCCTCGGCCGGGAAGAACTTCAGCGCGTCCACGCCCTGCTCCAGCAGCGCCATCGCCTCCGAGGCGGTCGCCACCCCCGGAAGGAACGGCACGCCGGTGTCGGCCATGGCCCCGCGCAGCCGGTCCGTGCAGCCCGGGCTGACCAGGAACGCCGCCCCCGCCTTGGCCGCCGCGGCCGCCTGTCCGGGGGTGGTCACCGTCCCCGCGCCCACCACGGCCTCGGGCACCTCGGCGGCGATGCGCTCGATCGCCGTGAGCCCGGCCTCGGTGCGCAGCGTCACCTCGATGGCGGGCAGGCCGCCCCGCGCCAGCGCGCGGGCCAGCGGCACCGCGGTGCCGGCGTCGTCGAGCACCACCACCGGCACGACCGGGGCGAGGGCGAACAGGTCGTGGCTGGTCTGGGGTTTCACGGGCGCTCCAGTCGGTGGTCCAGTCGCGCGGCCGCGCCCAGCAGCGCCGGGTTGTCGGCGGTGATGAGCACGGTGGCGATGTTCTTCAGGTAATCGGTCATCCGTCCCTTGGCCTCGAAGCGCAGCCGGAAGCGGCCGTTGCGCAGCACTTCGGGGATGCGGGGCAGCACGCCGCCGCCGAGGAACACCCCGCCGGTGGCGCCGAGGGTCAGGGCCGCGTTCCCGGCGAACCCGCCGAGCAGGGCGGCGAACACCTCGAGGGTCTCGCGGCACAGCGGCTCGGCGCCCTCCGGGTGCACCCCGGCCGCGGTGATCTCCCGGGGGGAGAGCTTGCGCGCGCTCTGGCCGCGCACCTGGGCCAGGGCCTGGTACAGCCGGGGCAGCCCCGGGCCGCTGAGCAGCGCCTCGGCGCTCACCCGCCCGCGCTCGGCGGTGATCACCCGCACCACCTCGGCCTCGATGTCCTCCACGGCCGGGGCGTCGACGTGCCCGCCCTCGCCCGGGAGCGGGAGCCACCCGCCGCCGGGCAGCGGCACCAGGCCCGCGACGCCCAGGCCGGTGCCCGGCCCCAGCACCGCCATCGGCTCGGAGGGGTCGGTGGCCGGTCCCCCCAGCGGCAGCAGGTCGTCCTCGCCGAGCACCGGCAGGGACTGGGCCAGCGCCGCGAAGTCGTTGACCACCTCCAGGTGGTCCAGGCCCATCCCGGTGCGGGTCTGCTCGACCGAGAAGTCCCAGCCCACGTTGGTCAGCCGGATCCGGTCGCGCACGACCGGCCCGGCCACCGCCACGCACGCCGCCGAGGGCCGCACCGGCTCCTCGATCCCGTCGAGGTAGGCGCGGGCGGCCGAGGCCAGCCCGTCGTGCAGGGCGCTGGGCACCTTGCCCACGCGCACCGGCCGCCCCCCTGCGGCCTGCACCAGCCCGAACCGGGCGTTGGTCCCTCCGATGTCGCCGACCAGCCAGGGGCGCTCGGCCGTGGGGGCGGACTGCACACGTGTCACCGGTCTCCTCCAAAGACGCTTGCGCCGCGCTCGGCCGGGCCGACCGCGGCGCGAAAGGCCGCGAACAGCTCGCGTCCGGTGCCGACCGAGGAGTCCACCGTGGGCGCGGCGGGCGCGCGCTGCTCCAGGTCGGCGGCGAGCACCTCCAGTGTGCCGGATTCGGCGTCCACCCGGACGGTATCGCCGTCGCGCACCCGGGCGATCGGCCCGCCCGCGGCGGCCTCGGGGGAGACGTGGATGGCCGCGGGCACCTTGCCCGAGGCCCCCGACATGCGCCCGTCGGTGACCAGGGCGACCTTGTGGCCGCGGTCCTGGAGAACCCCTAGCGCCGGGGTGAGCTTGTGCAGCTCGGGCATGCCGTTGGCGCCGGGGCCCTGGAAGCGCACGACGGCCACCACGTCGCCGTCCAGCTCGCCGTCGGTGAAGGCCTGCTGCAGGGCGGCCTGGGAGTCGAACACCCGGGCCGGGGCCTCCACGACGCGCCGCTCGGGCGCCACCGCCGACACCTTCATCACCGAGCGGCCCAGGTTGCCGTCGAGCATGCGCAGCCCGCCGTCGTCGGCGAAGGGGTCCTTCGCCGGGCGCAGCACCTCGGTGTCGCCGCTCTCGGCGGGCGCCTCCCCCCAGGCCAGGGAGCCGTCGCCGGAGAGCTCGGGGCGGTGGCGGTAGCGGTCCAGGCCGGGGCCGGCGACCGTGCCCACGTCGGGGTGGAGCAGCCCGGCGTCCAGCATCTGCCCGATGAGGTAGGGCATGCCGCCCACCTCGTGGAAGCGGTTCACGTCGGCCTTGCCGTTGGGGTACATGCGCGCCAGCAGCGGCACGACCTCCGACAGTTCGGCGAAGTCGTCCCAGGTCAGCTTGATCCCGGCGGCCTCGGCCACGGCCACCAGGTGCAGGGTGTGGTTGGTGGAGCCGCCGGTGGCCAGCAGCGCGGCCACCGCGTTGACCACCGCGCGCTCGTCGATCATCTCGCCTACCGGGGTGTAGTCCCCGGCCAGCCGGGTCAGGCCCACCACGCGGCGCCCGGCCTCGGCGGTCAGCGCCTCGCGCATGGGGGTGCCCGGCTGCTCGAAGCTGGCCCCGGGCAGGTGCAGGCCCATGACCTCCATGAGCATCTGGTTGGAGTTGGCGGTGCCGTAGAAGGTGCAGGTGCCGGGGGAGTGGTAGGCCCGGGACTCGGCCTTGAGCAGCTCCTCGCGGCCCACCTTGCCCTCGGCGTGCAGCTGGCGGATCCGGGCCTTCTCGGCGTTGGAGACCCCCGAGGCCATCGGCCCGGCCGGCACGAAGGCCACCGGAAGGTGCCCGAAGCTCAGCGCCCCGATCAGCAGGCCGGGCACGATCTTGTCGCACACGCCCAGCATCAGCGCGCCGTCGAACATCTCGTGGGACAGCGCCACCGCGGCCGACATGGCGATGACGTCGCGGCTGAACAGCGACAGCTCCATGCCGGGCCGGCCCTGGGTGATGCCGTCGCACATGGCGGGCACCCCGCCGGCGAACTGGGCCACGCCCCCCGCCTCGCGCACCGCCTCCTTGAGCAGCTCGGGGTAGTCCCGCAGCGGCTGGTGGGCCGAGAGCATGTCGTTGTAGGAGGAGACGATGGCGATGTTGGGCTTGGCGCCGTCGGGGACGGTGCGGCTCAGCTCCAGCTTGTCGCCGGCCGGGCAGGCGGCGAAGCCGTGCGCCAGGTTGGTGCAGCCCAGCGCGCCGCGGGCGGGCCCGGCCTCGGCGGCGGCGCGGATCCGCTCCAGGTAGGCGGCGCGGCTCTGGGCGCTGCGCTCGCGCAGGCGCTCGGTGACGTCGGTGATGCGCGGATGGAGGGTCATCAGGTCATATCCCCTTCGTGCCAGGTCCGCCCGGTGCGGGCGAGGAGGTCGTGGGCGCCCTGGGGGCCGGTGCCCCCGGGGGCGTAGGGCTCGGGGTCGGTCCCCTGCCAGGCGTCGATGATCGGGTCGACCCACCGCCAGGCGGTCTCGACCTCGTCGCGGCGCATGAACAGGGTGGGGTCGCCGGCCATGACGTCCATGAGCAGGCGCTCGTAGGCGTCGGGGGAGCGCACCGCGAAGCGGTCGGACAGGCTCAGCTCCAGCGGTGCGGGGCGCAGCCGCAGCTCCCCGGCGCCGGGCTCCTTGGCGAGCATGTGCAGGCGGATGGTCTCCTCCGGCTGCAGGCGGATGACCAGCCGGTTGGGCGTGCCGCCCGCGCCCTGCCCGGGGAAGATGGGGTGCGGGACGTCGCGGAACTGCACCACGATCTCGGAGTAGCGCCGGGCCATGCGCTTGCCGGTGCGCAGGTAGAAGGGGACCCCGGCCCAGCGCCAGTTGGCCACCGAGGCCTCCAGGGCCACGAACGTCTCGGTGGAGCTGGCGCCGTCGGCCCCGGGCTCGCCGGTGTAGCCGGGCACCGGGCGGCCGCCGGCCGTGCCGGGGGCGTACTGGCCGCGCGCGGTGTCGCGCAGGGCGTCCTGCCCGGTCAGCGGGGCCAGCGACTGCAGCACCTTGACCTTCTCGTCGCGCACGGCCTCGCGGTCGAAGCTGGCGGGCGGCTCCATGGCGATCAGGCACAGCAGCTGCAGCAGGTGGTTCTGCACCATGTCGCGCATGGCGCCGGCGCGGTCGTAGTAGCCGTGGCGGGTGCCCACGCCGACCGTCTCGGCGGCGGTGATCTGCACGTTGTCGATCCACCGGCTGTTCCAGACCGGCTCCAGGAACATGTTGGCGAAGCGCAGCGCCAGCAGGTTCTGGACGGTCTCCTTGCCCAGGTAGTGGTCGATGCGGAAGGTGCGGCGCTCGCTGAAGACCGCGCCCACGGCGTCGTTGATCTCCCGGGCCGAGCGCAGGTCGCGCCCCAGGGGCTTCTCCAGGACGACGCGGGAGGCGCCTTCGGCCAGGCCGTGGGCCTGCAGGTCGGCGCAGATGCGCCCGAAGAGCATGGGCGGCACGGCCAGGTAGTACACCCGTCCCCGCTCGGCCCCGTCCTGCGCCGGTGCCTGTCCGAGCAGGGACTCCAGCCGCTCCCAGCCGTCGCCGGGCTCGTCCAGGTCCAGCGGCACGTGGTGCAGGCGGTCCAGGAAGCGGCGCAGCACCGGTTCGGGAACCGCGCCGGCGCGCAGCACCGAGGGGTTGTCCGCCACGGCCGCCTCGGCCTTGCCCCGGTAGTCGGCGTCGCCGATGCCGTCGCGGGAGACGGCGACGATGCGGGTGGAGGGCGCCAGGCGCCCGTCCTTCTCGCACAGCAGCAGCGCCGGCAGCAGCTTGCGCATCGCCAGGTCGCCGGTGCCGCCGAAGACGACGAGGTCGGTGGGCGCGGCGGTGCGCGCCGCCCCCGGGGGCGGGGTGGCCGGGGCAGAGGCGGGCATGTGGTCCCTTTCCGCAGGACTTCGGGCAGACCAGTTGAAACCTAGCGGCAACTTCGGTCACACCACAAGTCATACTTCTGAAGATTTTTTTACAGAAGTGGGGCGGTTCGGCGTCCGACACGGGGGTGTGCGTGGTTGAATTGCGGCATGCCCCGACGCCACGGCCCGCCCGCGACCGCCGCCACCGCCGGCCACGTGCTGCGGCTGATCCGCACCGGCGAGGCCGCCACCCGCGCCGAGATCGCGCGGGTCACCCGGCTCTCCCGGCCCTCGGTCGCCTCCCGGGTCGCCGAGCTGATGGACCTGGGGCTGGTCACCGAGGGCCACCACGGCCCCTCGCGCGGCGGCCGCCCTCCCGGGCGCCTGGAGTTCAACGCCGCCGGCGGCGTGGTGCTCAGCGCGGCCCTGGGCATCTCCCGCAGCCAGGCGGCCGTGTGCGACCTGGCCGGGCGGGTGCTGGCCCGCACCGAGGGCTCCCCGGAGGTCGTCCAGGGCCCCGACACCGCCCTGCCCTGGCTGCTGGGCACCTGGGAGCGCCTGCTTCAGGAGTGCGGCCGCGCCCCGCACGAGGCGCGCGGGGTGGGCATCGGCCTGCCCGGCACCGTGCGCTTCGCCCTGGGGCGCGCCGAGGAGCCGCCGGTGCTGCCCGGCTGGGGCGGCGTGGACATCGCCCCGCTGGTCGCCGAGCGCTTCCCGGTGCCGGTGCTGCTGGACAACGACGTGAACGTGATGGCGCTGGGCGCGCACACCGCCGACTACCCCGGCGCCGACGACCTGGTCTTCGTCAAGGTCTCCACCGGCGTGGGCGCCGGCATCATCTCCGGCGGCGCACTGGTGCGCGGCACCCTCGGCGCGGCCGGGGAGATCGGGCACATCCCCGTGCCCGACGGCGGCGGGACCTCCTGCCGCTGCGGCAACACCGACTGCCTGGAGGCGGTGGCCGGCGGGCCGGCGCTGCTGGAGCGCTTCCACCGGGCCGGGCGGGAGGCGGCGGGCGTGCAGGGGCTGGCCGCGCTGGCCTCCGACGGCGACGCCGACGCGGTGGCGCTGGTGCGCGAGGCCGGGCGCCGGGTCGGCGAGGTGCTGGCCGGGGCCGTGAACCTGCTCAACCCCGAGGTCATCGTGCTCGGCGGGCACCTGGGCACCGCCTTCGACCCGCTGGCGGCAGGGGTGCGCGAGGCGGTGTTCCGCCGGGCCACGGCGCTGGCCACCCGGCAGCTGCGCATCGTGCCCAACCACTCCGGGGGCGCGGCCGGCCTGCGCGGCGGCGCGGCCATGGTGCTCGACCACGTCCTGGCGCCCGAGGAGGTCAACGCTGCCATCGCCGAACGCGAGGCCGAGGCGGCGCAGGACGGGGCCGAGGCGGGCACGGCCGCGGGCCGCGGCTGAGCGCACCGGCCGCCTCTGCAGAATCCGGACCGATCGGCGAACACGGAGGGCCCGGGGCCGCTAGCCTGCCCCCACTGACCGCCCCCCCCGCCCCCTGAGGACCCGCCGTGCCGCTGCCCCGGAACGTCACCGTGCCCACCGCCCTGATCACCGGTTCCGCAGGCGTCGCCGTCGGCGCCCTGGTCACCGCACCGGTCGTCTACGTCGCCGCGCGCGACGGCGCCCCGCATGACCCCGCGCCCCGACCGGTGGCGACGGTGACCGCCGCGCACACCGTCACCGCCTCCCCGGCGCCGCAGCCCTCCAGAGGCGGCGATGGTGACGGCGGACCGGAGGACGGGGCCGACGGGCCCTCGGCCGCACGGCCTGACGGTGAGCCCATGACCGGTTGGGAAT
The DNA here is from genome assembly GCF_000341205.1 of Nocardiopsis baichengensis YIM 90130. Taxonomy (NCBI): domain Bacteria; kingdom Bacillati; phylum Actinomycetota; class Actinomycetes; order Streptosporangiales; family Nocardiopsidaceae; genus Nocardiopsis; species Nocardiopsis halophila. The sequence continues at coordinate 184,415 of NZ_ANAS01000004.1, forward strand.
CGGTGGAGGGCCGGGACCGGATGTGGGGCAACGCGTCCGTGGACGGCTCCCGCCGCAACGGCGCCCTCGTCCACGACCACTACTGCGACGACGACCGCTCGACCGAGTTCAACCTCGGCCGGGACTGGAGCACGTGGACCGGGACCGTGGGCATCGACGACGGCGCCGAGGAGGCCGACGGCAGCGTCACCTTCGAGGTCGTGGGCGACGGCGAGCGCCTGGCCCAGGAGACCGTGGGCCTGGGCGAGGCGGCGGACCTTGAGGCCGACGTCGGGGGCGTCCTGCGCCTGGAGCTGGTCTCCACCTCGCACGAGTGCGTCAAGGGCGGCGCGGTCTGGGCCGACCCCGTACTGCACTGAGCCCGACGCCCGCCGTGCCGTCCGACGGCGGATCGCCGCGCTGCAGCAGGTCGGCGAGCGGTTGGAGGAGCACCTGGCGGCGGTGGGCGGATGAGGCCGCCCACCGCGCTCAGGCGCCCGCGTCCTGTTCGGCGGCCGCCCCCGGCCGGGGCTCCGACCCGGCCGGGACCAGCTTGAGGCCTGCGACGGCCAGGATGATCCCGCCGATGAACACGATCTTGGCCGCCGAGACCGGCTCGGCGCCGGTGGCCATCGCATAGGCGACCGTCAGCGCCGCGCCGACGCCGACCCAGACCGCGTATCCGGTGCCGATCGGGATGTGCTTGACCGCCCGTCCCAGGCCGACCATGCTCGCCAGGAGCGCGACGGCGAAGACGGCGGTCGGTCCGGGCTCGGTGAACCCCTCCGACATGCCCATCGCCGTGGCCCACACGGCCTCGAAGACGGCGCTGATGAGAAGGATGATCCACGGCATGCTCAGCTCACCGCCTTCAGACCGATGATGGAACCGACCAGGAGCACCAGCAGCAGGACCTTGGTGACCGACGCGCGGTCCTTCCCGGTGAAGAAGCCCCACACCACGGTGAGCGTGGCGCCGATGCCCACCCACACCGCGTAGGCGGTCCCGGTCGGCAGGGACGTCATGGCCCAGCCGAGCCCGGCCATGCTCAGGGCCAGGGCGACGAAGAAGAGCAGGGTCGGGCGCCGGCGGCGGAAGCCCTCGGAGGCCGACAGGGCCGCCGCCCACACCGCCTCCAGGACGCCGGAGAGCACCAACACGAACCAGGCCATGAAATGCGGACCTCTTTCCATGGCCGTCTTGTCGTGAAGCGGGTACGGCTCCCTCGTCCGCGGGCCCGATCGCAGGGTCCCTGAAAACGGTATACGACATCGCGCTTGTTCCCGGCAAGCGGCGTGGGCCCCGGGAACATAAAAACGATGGAGAACTCCGTCACCATCGACGCGCGGCGCGTGCATTCCCGCGCGTTTCCCGTGCAGGGGAGCAGTTCTCGGAGCCAGGGTCCGCACGCCCTTCGACCGCGCCGCCGCGAGCGGGCCCCCTGCCCCGACCCACCAGGGCGATCGCCGCGGCGGCGCAGAGCATGCCGGCGGCCGCCGCCAGGGTCGGCACCCGGCCGTGCACGGCCCACTCCAGTAGGGCGGTCACCGGCGGCACGCAGAAGAACAGGGCGCTGACCCGCACCGCCTCGCCCCGGGCCACCATCACGTACAGCAGCGCCGTGGCCCCCACCGAGACCACCGCGGCCATCCACCCGGCGCCGAACAGCAGCCCCGGCTCCCAATCGGCCCGCATCCGGCCGCCGGCCAGGGCGACCGCCCCGAAGACGGCCGCGCTGAGCGTGCTCTGCAGCGCCAGCGACGCCCACAGGCCCACCCCCGAGGCGCGGCCCTGGACCAGGGTTCCGGCGGTGATGCCCAGCAGCGCCGCGGACGCGAACGCCACGCCCGCGGCACCGCCGTCGCCCCCGGCCAGGGCCCCCGGCCCCGCCCCCGCCGTCAGCGCGGCCCCGGCCACGCCCAGGGCCGACCCGGCCCACACCGCAGGTCCCCGCCCCGCACCGGTCACGGCCGCGGTGAGCACCGGCTGCAGGGCCACGATCACGATCACCGTCGCCGCGGGCGCGCCCACCGCCAGGGCGAGGAAGAAGAACCCCTGGTAGAGGACCTGCACGAGCAGGGCCACCGCCCCCAGTCGCAGCCACCGGCGCGCACCGCGGGGCAGGGGGTCGCGCACCAGCGTCCAGATCCCCCACGCGAGCGCGGCGGCGCCCGCCGCGCGGAGGAAGAGGAAGGCCGGGACGGTGGTGTGCGGCAGCCCCAGCTGGACGGCGAGCGGTCCGCTCGCCCACAGCAGGACGAAGGCGGCCGGCGCCGCCGCGGCCGCTTTGGCGGAGGCGGCGGGGGCCGTGGCGGACATGGGGGCTCCGATCGCCGACGGAAGGGAAGGGGAGAGGGAAACGCGCAAGGAAAGGGGTGAGGAATCCGCGGCGCCGGCGCGCATTCCGCACCCCTTTTTCTAGCCAATCGCCGGCGGCCGCAGGAAATGCCGTTCTCCCATGGGGGTATGCTCTGCGGGCATGGGGATCGACATCCGGCACCTCCGGGCGTTCGTCGCCGCGGTGGAGGAACGCAGCATCACCCGCGCCGCGCAGCGGCTGCACATCACCCAGCCCGCCCTCTCGCGCACGCTGTCCGCACTGGAGCAGCAGACCGGCGCCGTGCTGCTGCGCCGCTCCCCCCAGGGTGTCGAGGCCACCGCCGAGGGGGAGGCGTTCCGGGTCCGGGCGCAGCACGCCCTGGAGGCGTTCGACGAGGCGGTCCGCGCCCCGGCCGGGCCGCCGCGCCCGCTGCGGATCGGCCACCCCTGGGGCGCCTTCGGCCCCTTCACCACCCCGCTGCTGCGGTCCTGGCGCGACGAGCGCCCGGACCGCCCCCTCGAACTGGTCCGCCGCGACGACGCGATGGCCCGCCTGGAGGCCGGGGAGGTGGACGCCTGCGTCGTGCGGGGAGCACCGCCGGGGAGCGGGTACGGCCGTGCGCGGCTGCACCGCGAGGAGCGGTGGGCGGCGCTGCCCTCGGGCCACCGGCTGGCGGGGCGGGGGTCTCTGGTCCTGGCCGACCTGGCGGACGAGGGGCTGCTGGTCAACACCGGCACCGGTACCACCGACCCGAGCATGTGGGGCGCGGGGCCGCGCCCGCGCGTGGTGGGCGACACCGCCAATGTCGACGACTGGATCGACCTGATCGCGGCGGGCGCGGGCATCGGGGTCACACTGGGGTCGGTGGCGCTGACCCGCCGGCACGCCGAGGTCGTGTACGTCCCCCTGGAGGACGCGCCGCCGGTGGACGTCCACCTGGTCTGGCGACCCGGGGCGGTCCACCCGGCGCTGGAGTCCTTCGTCGCGACGGCCCGACGGATCACCGGGGCGGACCGGCACTGAACCGCTGGCACGGCGCCGGTCCTTTGGCCGTATCCCACGGCTGGCCGTACCCCACGGCCGGGAAACGGCACGCTGCCGCAGGGAACCGCCCGTCCCCCGTCAGTCCCTCCGTCCGGTCACGGCGAGACCGACCCCCAGGCCGATCATGGTGAGACCTCCGGCGCCGCCGAGGGCGGAGAGCCTGCGGGGCGAGCGGGCGAACCAGGACCGTGCCGAGGACGCGCCCAGCGCCCAGCAGCTGTCGCAGGCCGCCGCGAGGGCGCTGAAGACCAGGCCGAGCAGGAGCATCTGCAGTGCCACGTGCCCCTCGGCCCGGTCCACGAACTGCGGCAGCACGGCGGCGAGGAAGATCAGGGTCTTCGGGTTGGCGGCCCCGACGGCGAAACCGTCCCACACCAGGCGCGGCAGGCCCCCGCGCGCGTCCTGGTCCGCGGACTCGTGCGCCAGGGCCCCGCGCTCGCGCCAGGTCTTGGCGCCCAGGTAGACCAGGTAGGCCGCGCCCGCCAGCTTCAGCGCGGTGAACAGCACGGCCGAGCGCTCCACGAGCGGCGCCAGGCCCAGCGCCACGGCCCCCACCAGCGCGTAGCAGCCGATCGCGTTGCCGACGGCGCCGGCCAGAGCGACGCGCCGCCCGTGCGCAAGGGCGCGGCCCACGACGAAGAGCACGCTGGGGCCGGGGGCGACGATCAGCAGGAACGAGGCGACGGCGAACGCGGTCAGGACATGGGGCTCGATCACCCGGTCATTCCAGCACGGCCGGGCCCGCCCCTCCAGCCCTTTTCCTCGGTGCCGGGCCCGGCACCGCGCCGGGAGGGGGATAGGCTTCACGCCGTTCACCGACAGCTGCGGGACCAGCGGGGGGAGTGGCATGGGCGAACCGGTCCGGATGCGGCGGGCGCAGGTCGAGGACGTGGCCGAGATCGTGGCGATGCTGTCCGACGACGCGATCGGGCGTGGGCGTGAGGACACCGGGGACCTGGCGCCCTACCTCTCCGCGTTCAAGGAGATCGACGCCGACCCCCGCCAGCTCCTCGCGGTCGCCGAGGCGGGCGGGAGAGTGGTGGGCACACTGCAGCTCACCTTCATTCCCTACCTGTCGCGCGGCGGATCCACCCGTGCCCTGGTCGAGGCGGTGCGCGTCCGGGCCGAAGAGCGCGGGAAGGGGATCGGCGCCCGGATGATGGAGTGGGCCGAGTCCCAGGCCCGCCAACGGGGGTGCCCACTGATCCAGCTCACCTCCGACCGCACCCGGAAAAACGCCCACCGCTTCTACGGGCGCTTGGGCTACGACCCCACCCACGTCGGCTTCAAGAAGGCGCTTCCCCCTCCGGCCGACTGACGCGGGCCGCTCGCCCTCCGACCGAAATCCGGTTGGGCGGCGTAGGCGCCGTGCGTATCTTCTGCCGCATGGTCGATGAGTGCTTCGGGAATCCGCGGCTGGCGGCGGTCTACGACGCGGTCGAGGGCGACCGCGGCGACCTGGGCGCCTACCTCGGGGCGGCGGAGGAGTGCGGTGCGCGTCGCGTGCTGGACATCGGCTGCGGCACGGGGGTGTTCGCGCTCCTCCTCGCCGGCCGCGGGGTCGAGGTCGTCGGCCTCGACCCCGCCGGGGCGTCCGTCGACGTCGCCGAGGCCAAGGCGGGCGGCGGGCGCGTCCGGTGGATCCGCGGCGACGCGTCCGGCAGGAACGAGGCGGTCCAGGTCCTGCGCGAGCACCCCGGGACCGCCGTGCCGGGCACCGTCGGCTGATCGCGCGCCTCACCTCCCCGTGCTGCCCGGGCTGGCGTGCCAGAGCTTCCTCGGGGCCGAGTCGCTTCCGCTGCCCGCGGGGGCGATCTCGGCGTAGGGGGTGAGCGCGAACCCGCTCGCGTAGCGCACGCGCCTGCCGCCCACGCCCGCCAGGCGGCTCCGGTGCGGCCGCCGCAAGTGGGCGTCCATCGCCTCGGCCCCCTCCTCGTGCCAGAGCCGGGCCAGCTCCTCCAGGTCGAAGGCCTCGGCCGCGTTCACCGTCGGCGGCCCCGACCCCGCCCTGCGCACCCGGCCGCGCACCGCCAGCAGCCAGGAGCCGAACACCGTCGCCGCGCACCGGTCCTGCACCGACTCGAAGAAGGTCAGGTCCACCAGCCCCGTGGCGTCGTCCAGGGTGGTGAAGATGATCCGCTGCCCCGACCGCACCGCGGGGGTCTGGGTGGCCACCTTCACCCCCAGGACCAGCACCTGCTCCCCGTGCCGGGCCCGGGACAGGTCGCGGGCGCGCACCGCCCCGTGCCGGGCCGCCAGCGCGGCCAGCACCTCGGCGTAGCAGTCCAGCAGGTGCCGGCTCGCGTCGTAGCCCAGTACCTGCAGCTCGGCCTGCACCTCCTCGGCCGGGGTCATCTCGGGCAGCCCCGCCTCCCGGGCCGCCGCCCCCGGCTCCACCGCCAGCCCCAGCTGGCCCCCGCCCGGGCCCGACCGCCCCGCGCGCTCCAGCTCCCCGGCGCGCAGCAGCAGGTCGCGGCGGCCGGACCGCTCGGCGCCGGGGGCCGCGCCCACCCGGTCCAGCGCCCCGACCTCGATCAGCCGGTCCAGCACGTCCCGCGAGACCGCCGCGCGGGAGACGAAGTCGCGCAGCGAGGCGTAGGGCGCCCCGGCGACGACCGCCTCGATCTCGGCCGAGGAGATCCCCTTGACGTCGGCCAGCGAGGCCCGCACCCCCCACCGGCCGTCCGGGGTGGGCTCGGCCCGCCACTCGTGCCCCGACCGGTCGACGTCCACCCCCAGCACCGGCACCCCGAACCGCCGGGCGTCGTCGATGATCGCGCGCTTGGGGTACATGCCCGGGTCGTGGGTGAGGACCCCGGCGTAGAAGGCGGCCGGGTGGTGCCGCTTGAGCCAGGCCGACTGGTAGGTGGGCAGGGCGAACGCCGCGGCGTGGGCCTTGCAGAACCCGAACGAGCCGAACGAGGCCAGGATCTCCCAGGCGCGCTCGACCTCCTCGCCGGGCCGGCCGCACTCCAGCGCCATCCGGGTGAAGACCTCCCGCACCTGCTCGCGCCCCTCCTCGGTGCCCAGGCGGCGGCGCATCACCTCGGCCTGGTCCAGCCCGCAGCCGGTCATCAGGTGCAGCATCTTCAGCACCTGCTCGTGGTAGACGACCACCCCGCCGGTCTCGCGCAGCACCTCGGCCAGCACCGGGGAGACCAGGTCGGGGCCGGCCGGCGCGCCCCCCTCGGCGGCCTCCTCGCGGGCGGCCAGGAACGGGGCGACCATGTCGCTGCCCACCGGCCCGGGGCGGAACAGCGAGATGTCGATGATCAGGTCGCCCATGTTCTTGGGCCTGAGCTTGCCCACCAGCTCCCGCTGCCCCGGCGACTCGATCTGGAAGCAGCCCAGGGTGGCCGAGGAGCGGATCATGGCGTAGGTGGCCGGGTCGCCGTCGGGCAGCGCGTCGATGTCGACCCGCTCCCCGCCGGTGCGCTCGATCTCGTCCAGGGAGTGCGCCATGGCCGACTGCAGGCGCACCCCGATGACGTCGAGCTTGATCAGTCCCATCTCCTCCACGTCGTCCTTGTCGAACTGGACCATGTCGAAGCCGGTGCGGCTGGGCTGCAGCGGCGCCCGGTCGCGCAGCGTCCCGTCCGAGACGACGATGCCGCAGGGGTGCAGGGCCGCGTGCCGGGGCAGCCCGTCGAGCCGCTCGGCCAGGCGGAACAGCGCGCGGGCCGGGTGCTCGCCCAGCCGCCCCGTGCGCAGCTCGGGCAGGTCCTCGCAGGCCTGGCGGATCTGCCGGGCGCGGATCCGGGGGAAGGCCTTGGCCAGCGCGTCCACCTCGTGCGGCGGCAGCCCCATGGCCGCGCCCGCGTCGCGGACGGCGCTGCGGGCCCGGTAGGTCTCCAGCATCGACACGCAGGCCGCGTCGGGGTAGCCCTCGAACACCGCCTCGTAGGCCTCCAGGCGTCGGGCCGACTCCACGTCCAGGTCGATGTCGGGCAGCCCGGTGCGCCCGTGCGACAGGAAGCGCTCCATGAGCAGCCCGTTGGCCAGGGGGTCCACCGCCGAGATGCCGATGAGGTGGTTGACCAGGCTGCCGGTGCCCGAGCCGCGGATGGAGCAGCGGATGCCGCGGGCGCGGATGCGCTCGGCGATGTCGGCGACGGTCAGGAAGTAGGGGGAGAACCCCTTGCGCTCGATGATCTCCAGCTCCGCGGCCAGGCGGGAGCGGGCGCGCTCGTCGCCGCGCAGGCCCAGCCGGTCCACGCCCTCCTCGCATGCGCGCCAGAGCCGCTCGCGGGCGCCGGGCACGCGGGGCATGTGCGGCCGCCCCAGGCCCAGGTCGGCCTCGGGGTCCAGGGCGCAGGAGGCGGCCAGGGCGCGGGTGTGCGCGAGCAGGCGGCGGGCCTCGGTGCGGTCGGGCCCGCAGACCCGCTCGGCGATCTCGGCCATCTCCGCGGTGCCCTTGAGGTAGGCCTGGGTCCCGGCGGGTTCGGCGGGCGGGCCGCCCCCGGGGAGCCAGCGGCGCGCCTGGTCGATGACCTGGGCGACCTCGGCGTCCTCGGGGCGGGGGTAGCGCACGGCGTTGCCGAGGACCGCAAGGGTGCGGCTCCGGCGGGCCAGGGCCAGCAGGGCGGCCGCGCGGCGGCGCTGGCCGGGGCCCAGGTGGTCGACGATCTCGACGGCGGTCTCGGCGGCGGCGCGCCAGCCCTCCAGGAGCCTCAGGGCGCGCCGGCCGTGGCCCCGGGCCACGGCCTGCCCCACGTCGGAGCCGGGGCCGAGCAGGACCACCAGGCCCTCGGCGTGGGCGGCGACGGCCTCGGGGGAGACCGCGGGCACGGCCGAGGGGTCGGTTCCGGCGGCGGCGTGGGCGCGGGTGACCAGGCGGCACAGGGAGGCCCAGCCGCGGGCGCCGCGGGCCAGCAGGGTGATGCGGCCGCCGCCGGGGGCGGCCACCGCCAGGCTCACCCCCAGGATCGGGCGGATGCCGGCGTCGCGGCAGGCCTTGAGGTGGGCCACGGCACCGTACACGCCGTCGCGGTCGGTCAGCGCGAGCATGTCCATGCCCAGCTCGGCGGCGCGTTCGACCAGCGCGGCGGGGTGGGAGGTGCCGTGGCGCATGGAGGCCGAGGAGGCCGCGTCCAGGTGGACGAAGGGGGCGGGCGCGGTCACGGGCGCCCCCTTCGTGCCCGCTCCGCCCGCGGCCGCACCGGCATCGCGCTCCTCCCCCTCGCGGATCGGCGCCCGGGACGGGCGCGCGGCCCGGGCGCGGCGTGGCCCCGGCGGCGAACCGCCCAGAGCGCTCACACCGGCACACGACGGGGAAGACGGGCCGAAATCGAACTTCTGTACGAATACTAACGCAGATGGTACCTAAGATGCACCTGTGACCTGGGAGAAGAGGGGGAGCGGCGGCAGGGAGGCCCGCAGCAGCAGGGGTTCCCGGCGTCCGAAAGAGGCGCGGGCGCCCGCCCCGGCGCGTCCGGCCGATGCGCCGGGGCGCCGCCGGGCAGCATGGGAGCGGACGCGGCGGGGCGGGCCGCCGCGCGCCCGCGGGCGGAAGCGGAGAGGGCCCCACCATGTGGCACGACATGTTCGTCCCCGACATCCCCACGGCCGAGAAGACCGTCCGGACCGTCCTGGTGTACCTGGCCCTGTACCTGATTCTGCGGCTGGGCGGGAAGCGCGACCTGGCCCAGCTCAACACCATGGACCTGGTCGTGGTCCTGCTGCTGTCCAACGTGGTGCAGAACGCCGTCATCGGCCAGGACTTCTCGGTCACCGGGGGCGTGGTCGGCGCGGTCGTGCTCATGGCGGCCGACTGGGCGATGGTGCGGCTGCGCACCCGCTGGTGGTGGGCCTGGCGGCTGTTCGAGGGCCGGGCCAGCGTCCTGGTGCGCGACGGCCGGTACGACCGGCGCACCATGTGGCGGCTCGGGGTGCGCAAGGCCGACGTCGAACAGGTGGTGCGCCGGGACGGCGGTTCAGGGGTGGGCGACGCCGAGCGCGTCATGCTGGAGCCGGACGGCACTCTGCTCGTGGAGCTGCGCCAGGGCAAGCGCGCCGCGACGGCGGGCCAGGTCCGGGCCCTGGAACAGCGGCTCGTCCGGATCGAGAACCTGCTGAGCGAACAGTCCGGAAACGGCCAGGGGGACGGTGGGGGCCAGGCGGGCCGCAACGGGTAGCGTCGGCCTTCGATGCGGCGCACACGGGAGGAGGCCCCCGATGGCGGTACCGCGCGGCGCGCCGACGCGCCGGCTCCTGGTGGGCGGCGCGGCCGCCGGCCCCCTGTTCGTCGCGGTGTTCACGGCCGCCGGCGCCCTGCGTCCCGACTACGACCCGCTCCGCCACCCGGTCAGCTCGCTCGCCCTCACCGGGGACGGGTGGGTGCAGGCGGCGAACTTCCTACTGGCCGGGGGGCTGCTGGTCCTCCTCGCCGCGGGGATGCGCCGGGTGCCGGTCGGCGGGCGCACCGGCGCGGCCCCGTGGGCGGTCGGCGCCGCCGGGGTGGGCCTGGCGGGCGCCGGGGTCTTCCCCGGGGACCCGCTCAGCGGCTACCCGCCCGGCAGCCCCGACGAGATCGTCTACACCCCCGTGGGGGTGGCCCACGACGCGTTCTCGATGCTGGTCTTCATCGGGCTCCCCGTGGCCTGCGTCGTCTTCGGCGTACGCGCCCTGCGCGCACGGTGGTGGGCCGCGGCCGCCTACTCCCTGCTGAGCGCGGTCGCGGGCGTCGTCTTCTTCGTCCTCGCCGGCACCGGCTTCGAGCAGGACCCCGGCCTCGTCGACCTGGCCGGGCTGTACCAGCGCGCGTCCATCGTGTGCCTGCTGGGGTGGACCACCGTGGCCGCGCTGCTCCTGCTGCGCGAGGAGCGCCGCCGCGTTCCCGGAGAGGCCTGCCCGCCGGCCCCTCAGGGAGTGCGTCCACCGCGCTGAGCCGCGGGAACGGGGCGCACAGGCGATTCACGGTAGCGTTGAAGGCATGGAGTCAGTACCGGCGGAGCGGCCGTCCACCTCGGTCGAGGACTACGTCAAGGTCATCTACGACCTGCAGGAGAGGGGGAGCGGCCCGGTCACCATCTCGGCGATGGCCGAGCGGCTGTCGGTGTCCAACTCCTCGGTCTCGGGGATGCTGCGCAAGCTCGGCGACCTGGGCCTGGTCGACCACCGCCGGTACGGGTCGGTGCGCCTGACCGAGACCGGGACCAAGGCCGCGCTGGCGGTGCTGCGCCGCCACCGCCTGCTGGAGACCTACCTGGTGGAGGCGCTGGGCTACTCCTGGGACGAGGTGCACGACGAGGCCGAGGAGCTGGAGCACGTCGTCTCCGACAAGTTCGTCGAGCGCATCTCCGCCCGCCTGGGCGACCCGGTGGCCGACCCGCACGGCGACCCCATCCCCACCCGCGACGGCCGGGTGGTCAACCGCGCCACCGGCCTGCTCTCGGACGCCGAGGCCGGCGCGGTCGGCACCATCGTCCGGGTCAACGACACCGACCCCGAACTGCTGCGCTACCTGTCCGAGCAGCGCATCGGCATCGGCATGCACGTGGAGGTGGTCGAGCGCCAGCCCTACGGCGGCTCGCTCATCGTGCGCATCGGCTCGGGGGAGGACGCCTGCGAGCGCTCCCTGGGCCTGATGGCCGCCGAAGCGCTGTGGATCGCGCCCGACTGACCCCTGCCGCCCCGTTCCCGTGCAACGGGTGCGGTCCGCCCTCCCGGCGGGAAGGGCGGACCGCACATCTCAGGCGAGCGGCCCCTGCGCGCTAGGCGCGCCAGGCCTCCGCTGCGCGGCGCCGGTCGCCCGACCGGCGCGCCAGGCCGGCGCCGATGAGCAGGCCCGCCGGCACCAGCCCCAGCAGGAACCCGCTGGGGCCGACCAGCGCCGCGCAGCCCAGGGCCCACAGGCCGATCGCCCATCCCGCGTAGGCCGGCACCGCTTCGCCGCGGCGCCCCGTCCTGGCCACGAGGAGGCCGAGCACGGCCAAGGGGACCACGAAGCCGCCCGGCAGCGCCCAGAAGCCCAGCATCGACTCCGTGGACGTCCCGTGGCTCCACAGCTCGCCCGAGAACCATTCCCCCCAGTAGGGGTGGGGGAGGAAGAAGAGGGTGTGCAGCAGCGCGATGGCCGCCATGCTCCACCCGCCGGCAACGGTGAGTCGCGCTGAGGTGTCCATGGGCCCAGCCTGGCGCTCCGCGCCCGCCCCGGTGATCCCCCGCGAGGGGGACGGGGCGGCCCCGCCCGGGGGATTCCTCCGGGGCGCCCCGTGCCCCTCGGGAACGCGGGCCCGGCTCTGTCCCGGCGGTGCGGGGCCCTATAGGTTCGGTGATCATGACCGTGCTGCGTGGTACCTACGTCACCCTGCGACCCGCGACCGACGACGACGTCCCCGCACTGGCCGCCATCCGCCGCACCCCCGAGGTGCGGGCCTGGTGGCGCGCGGCCGAGGACATGGACGCCGAGGTCTCCCGGGACCTGGCCGATCCCGACACCCGTACGCTGGCCGTCGAGTACGAGGGCCGCACCGTCGGCGCGATCCAGTGGGCGGCCGAACAGGACCCCGACTACCGGCACGCCGGGATCGACGTCTACCTGGCCCCCGCCGTGCACGGGAAGGGCCTGGGCACCGATGCGGTGCGCACACTGGCGGCCCATCTGGTCGACGAGGAGGGCCACCACCGCCTGACCATCGACCCCGCGGCCGACAACACCGCGGCGATCCGCGCCTACATCAAGGTCGGCTTCCGCCCCGTGGGCGTCCTGCGGCGCTACGAACGCGGCGACGACGGCACCTTCCACGACGGTCTGCTGATGGACCTCCTGGCCGAGGAATTGATCCGCTGATCTCTTCCCGGACCCTCTGATAAGGGGCGGCGGCCCGCACAATTCCGCAAATCCCCGCGTTCTCTCTTTCCCCTCTCGCGCCGCCGTCCCCTCCGCTATGTTCTCCGCATGCCGTCACTCGAACACGAGTTCCCCCTCGACATCATCCGGCACCGCCCCGAGGTCGCCGTAGAGCTCCTCGAAGCCGCCCAGCAGGTGCCGGTGCCGAAATACTCCCGTACACGTTGCGAATCGGGCGACGCAACGACCACCGCGGCGACGGAATACCGCATCGACTCCGCAGTCGTGTGCGAAGAGGACGATGTCCCGCAAATGGCGATCATCGTCGAGAACCAGCTGAAGAAAGACGAAGAGAAGGAGTTCAGCTGGCCCGTCTACGTCAGCACCCTCCGTGCCCGCCTGAGGTGCCCCGTCAAGCTCCTGGTGCTGGTGCCGAAGGCGAGCGTCTGCCAATGGTGCGCCACCCCGATCGACCTGGGGTGCGGCGAGGTCCGGCCCGTGCCGCTCCTCATGGGATCGATCCCGCCCATCACCGACCCTGAGCAGGCGCGGGCCCATCCGGAGCTGGCCATCATCGCGGCCGCCCACAACGACGCGCGCGACCGCGCCGCGCTGGACGCCCTTCCGGCGGCTCTGGAGGCCATCGATCAGTCGGTGACCAGTCTGTATTCTGATTACGTGCTGGCGGCGCTGCCGCGTGCGGCGCGAAAGTACCTGGAGGAGATCATGGGAACGGGAACCTACGAGTACAAGACCCGGCTCTTCCGCCGCTCATTCCAGGACGGAAGGGACGCCGGGATGGCCGTGGGGAAGGCTGAGGGGAAGGCCGAGGGCATCATCACCTTCCTCCGGGCCCGCGGCATCGAGGTCACCGAGGACGCGCGCGAGCGCATCACCTCGTGCACCGACATCGACCTGCTCGACACCTGGGTCCGCCGCGCGGCCACGGTCTCCTCCGCCGAGGAGCTCTTCGACGACTGACTGCCGCGGGCCGGGGCGCCGCAGTGCCCCGGCCCGTGCCCTAGCCGGCGCCCCTCGCCTCGTTCGCCCTGGCGACGAAGTCGATCATCTCCTGCGTCGGGCCGCCGTGCCCGGCGGTGATCTCCTCGGCCCTGTCCTCGCGCATCCGGTACAGCGACTCCTTCAATCCGTCGTCGCCGCCGTGGAAGGACTCCAGCAGCGCCATCCACCGGTGGGCCAGCTCCCGCCCCTCGTCCGAGGCCGGGTCGGTCCCGTCCTCCACCGCCCGGCCCACCGCCGCGATCAGCTCCGGCCAGGCGGCGATGTCGGCGGCCACCGCCTCCTCCCCGCGCTCTTGTCGGCGCCGCTGCAGCTCCCGCAGCCGCTCCTCGCCGAAGTAGGCCCTCACCGTCTCGTCCACGCTGCTCATCCCTTCGATCACGCGCATCAGGCGCTCGGATTCGGGCGCTGAACCGCCGCGCGCCGCTTGCAGGACCGCCGACAACCGTCCGCGCAGTCCCTCGAGGGCGGCGATGCGCCGCTCGACCTGGGCCAACTGCCCGGTCAGAAGCTCGTCCAGCCCCGGACCCCCGCCCTGCAGGACCGAGCGCACCTCTTCCAGAGCCAGGCCCAGATCGCGCAGGGCCAGGGCACGGTAGAGCAGGCGCACGTCCGCCTCGGTGTAGAGCCGGTGCCCGGAGGCGGTGCGTTCTGAGGGCCGCACCAGACCGATGCCGTCGTAGTGGTGCAGGGCCCGCACCGTCAGGCCGGTCGCCCGGGCCAGTTCGCCGACCTTCCACACGCGGCCTTCGCCCTCCATGCCCGCCCCCGTTCGCGTCCGCGCCGCTCCGGCACCCCGTTCCTGTATCGCCCATGACGCTAGGACCTCACGCTGCGTGAGGTTCAAACCCGCACAATCGACAACCGGTCCCACGGGTGAAGGGAATGCGGACGCATAAGGGCGACCCGTGACACACGTCGCGGCGGTGCCGGCGTCCTGGCAGAGCCCGGTGATCTACCTGGTCCTGGGCTGCTCCTTCATGCGCGGGCTGATTGCCGGCGCACTGAAGGGGCGAGGCAGCGGGGTCAGCGCCCCGCGAGGGCGCAGTCGCCGCACGTGCCGCAGCCGGGTATGCGGTAGTACAGGCAGCAGGTGGTGCGCTGGAAGGAGTCGGCCATCGTCGCGCCGGTCCGGCCGGGGCCGCCCAGGCCCTCCAGCGGCGGGCGGGCCATCAGCGCCGCGCCGAGCCCGGCGGCCGCGCCGGCCAGCCCGGGGCGGGCCGAGGCCAGGGCCGCGACCGTGCCGCCCAGGGAGGAGGCGGCGTTGCCCCACAGCAGCCGCGGCGCCACCTTCACCTGCGCGCGCACCGCCCCCGCCAGGGGCGCGAGCATGCCCTGAAGCACGTGCTCGGCCAGGCCGTCAGCGGCCGCGCCGGGCTCCGGGCCGACGGGCACCCCCGGGCCGCCGGTGCGCGCCAGGAGCAGGCCCGCCCCCTCCGTGTACCAGCCCAGCGCCCGCTGATCGGGCACCACGCCGCCGGCCAGCGCGGCCGCGGCGGCCGGGGAGAGCACCCGGGAGGCGATGCCCTGGAAGAAGATGGAGGCGGCCACACGCGGTTCGACGTCGTCGAGGTGGCGGCCGGCCCGCCCGGCCAGGCGCTCGCGGACCGCGGCGATCCGGGAGGCGAGGAAGGCGCCGTCGGTCCACAGGTCCTCGGCCGGCCGCACCTGTTCGGCGGGGGCGCGCACCACCTCGAAGAAGGCGTTGATCCCGGCGGCCTCGTCCAGTGCCCGGTCCAGGACCGCGTACGCGGCGGCCTCGGCCATCGTCGGCTCCTCCCGTCGTCGGTGCCCCGCGGGGCCTCGCCCTCGGCCACGCCAGCCTAGATCGGCGGCCCCCGGCGCCCCGCCGCCACCCCGCCCCGGAGCGGCCCCGGCAGGTCGACGCCCCCGCTCACCCGTCCCCGCGCCCTGCGCACACCCCAGGGCCTTCGACGAGCAGCCGTTCACGGATGAGCAGGCGGCCGTCCATGAACGCCTCCCGGGCCCGAGGGCCGTCCGGTCGCCGCCCTTGTCTGCTCCACCGGTCCGCCGCGGGGAGGAAAAGGGGCGGGACCCCGGAACCGCGTTCGTCGTGCCGTGCGGCAGAGGACGCGAGGAACGCCCGGCCCTCCCGGGGGACCTGACACCCGGGACCCTGCCGCCGGGCCGCGGTGGGGGTGCAATGGGGAAGGTATACGGACCGAAACACCTAGTTCAGTCCACCTGTGGTAGAAGTTAGGCATGCCGAACATTTGCCGTAGCCGGCCCTCACTCCGCCCCTGGGGTGCCGCCTGGCTCGCCGCCGCGCTGCTCGGCGCCGCCGCATGCTCGGCCGCCCCCGCCGACGACGGGGGCGACGGCCGCCCCAAGGTGCTGACCACCTTCACCGTCATGGCCGACATGGCCCGCAACGTCGCCGGCGACCACCTGGAGGTCGCCTCCGTCACCCGCCCCGGCGCCGAGATCCACGGCTACGAGCCCACCCCCGAGGATCTGGTCCGCGCCCAGGACGCCGACCTGATCCTGGACAACGGACTGGGCCTGGAAGCCTGGTTCTCCCAGTTCACCGACCGCATCGACGCCCCCACCGCCACCCTGACCGAGGGCGTGGAGACCATCCCCATCGCCGCCGGCGAGTACGAGGGCCGCGCCAACCCGCACGCCTGGATGTCGCCCGACAACGCCGCCGTCTACATCGCCAACATCCGCGACGCCCTCTCCGAGCTCGACCCCGGCCACGCCGAGGACTACGCCGCCAACGCCGAGGCCTACACCGCCGAGGTCGCCGAGGTCGGCGACTACCTGGAGACCGAGCTCAACGCCCTGCCCGAGGGGGCGCGCGCCCTGGTCACCTGCGAGGGCGCCTTCTCCTACCTGGCCCGCGACACCGGCCTGCGCGAGAAGTACCTGTGGCCGGTCAACGCCGACTCCCAGGGCACCCCCCGCCAGATCGCCTCGGCCGTGGAGTTCGTCCGCGACAACGAGGTGCCCGCCGTCTTCTGCGAGACCACCGTCAACGACAAGGCCCAGCGCCAGGTCGCCCAGGAGAGCGGCGCCCGCTTCGCCGGGGACCTCTACGTCGACTCTCTGTCCGAGCCCGACGGCCCCGTGCCCACCTACCTGGACCTGCTCCGCCACGACGCCCGCACCATCGTCGAAGGCCTGACCGGCGAAGAGCCCGAAGCCGACCCCGAGGAGGACGCACCGTGACCGCGCCCGCCCGCGCGCCCGAGGCCACCGCCACGGGCCACCCGGCCATCGACGCCCGCGGCCTGACCGTCCGCTACGGCGACGTGCTCGCCCTGGACGCCGCCGACCTGCGCGTGGAGTCCGGCACCGTCTGCGCCCTGCTGGGCGCCAACGGCTCGGGCAAGTCCACCCTCTTCTCCGCCCTCATCGGGCTGGTGCCCCTGGCCGGTGGGCAGGTGCTGCTGCACGGCCGCACCCCCGACCGCGCCCGCAAGGCGGGCCTGGTGGCCTACGTCCCGCAGAGCGAGCGCATCGACCACTCCTTCCCCGTCCGGGTCGTCGACGTGGTCATGATGGGCCGCTACGGCCACATGGGCCCCATGCGCCGCCCCCGCGCCGCCGACCGCCGGGCCGTCGCCGAGGCCCTGGAGCGCACCGGCCTGAGCCACCTGGCCCACCGCCAGATCGGCGCCCTGTCCGGCGGCCAGCGCAAGCGCGCCTTCGTGGCCCGCGGCATCGCCCAGGGCGCCGACCTGTTCCTGCTCGACGAGCCCTTCGCCGGCGTCGACAAGGGCTCGGAGGCCACCATCACCGAGGTCCTGCACGGCATGCGAGAGGAGGGCCGCACCCTGCTGGTGTCCACCCACGACCTGGCCGGCGCCGGCGAGCTGTGCGACCGCGCGGTGCTCTTGCAGCGCCGCGTGCTCGCCGAGGGCGCCCCCGAGCAGGTGCTCACCCCCGAGCGCCTGGCCGAGGTCTTCGGCATCACCGCGCCCGTCACCGCCCCCGGGGCCTCGGCCCGACCGCGCCACGACGGGCAGGAGGCGGCATGGAGGCGCTGAACGCCCTGGTCCAGTGGTTCACCGTGCCGCTGCAGTTCGACTTCATGTGGCGCGCCATGCTGGTCAGCGTGGTCGCCGGGGCGGTGTGCGCGGTGCTGTCCTGCTGGATGACGCTGATCGGCTGGTCGCTGATGGGCGACGCGGTCTCCCACGCCGTGCTGCCCGGCGTGGTCCTGTCCTACCTGCTGGGCCTGCCCTTCGCGGTGGGGGCGCTGGTCTTCGGCGCCGGGTCGGTCGCCCTGATCGGGGTGGTCAACCGCACCTCGCGGGTCAAGGAGGACGCCGCCATCGGGGTGGTCTTCACCGCCCTGTTCGCCGTGGGCGTGCTGCTGGTCTCCAAGATCCCCAGCCAGACCGACCTCATGCACATCCTGTTCGGCAACGTCCTGGGGGTCTCCGACGCCGACATCGCCCAGGTGCTGGCGGCCGGCGCCGTGGTGCTCGCGGTGGTGCTGGTCAAGCACCGCGACCTGACCCTGTACGCCTTCGACCGGGTGCACGCCCACGCCATCGGCCTGAACCCGCGCCGCCTGGAGGCGCTGCTGCTGGGCCTGCTGGCGGTCACCGTCGTGGTGGCCCTGCAGGCCGTGGGCATCATCCTGGTGGTGGCCATGGTCATCGTCCCCGGCGCCACCGCCTACCTGCTCACCGACCGCTTCGAGCGCATGCTGGCCATCGCGGTGGCGGTCGCGGTGACCGCCTCGGTGCTGGGCACCTACCTGAGCTTCCACCTGGACGCGGCCACCGGCGGGGCGGTCGTGGCGGTGCAGGCCTGCGCCTTCGCCCTGGCCTACCTCTTCGCCCCCCGCCACGGGGTGGCCGCCGGTGCGCTGCGGCGGGCGCGGCAGGCCCGGCGCACCGGCGAGCCCGCCGACCCGGCCGCCGCGCCTTGAGCGGCGGGGCGGGGCCGCGGCCCCGCCCCGGCCCGCTCAGCGCCCGAAGAAGTCCCGCAGGACCGGGGCCAGCACCCGGGGGTCCACGTCGTGGCCCTGCCCCTCCAGGGTGGTGCGGCGCACGTCGTGCAGGACCGCGGCCAGGGCGTCGGCGGCGTCGGCGAAGAAGTGCTCGCTCTTGCCGCCGTCGGCCACCAGCACCGGCGCCCGCACCGCGGCCCAGCGGTGCGCCGGCAGCGGCACCCCGGACATGGTGCCGCCCATCACCGCGGCGTCATAGGCCAGGGTGTGGGCCACCTGCTCCATCTGCGCGAAGGAGGGGTCCTCGCGCATGGGCGCCAGGAACTCGGAGGGCAGGCCCACCGCGGCGGTCATGAAGTACTCCACCGCCTCGGCCCGGCGCCCCTGGGCCGCCAGCGCCCCCACCCGGACCGCGTAGTCCGGTGGCAGCGGCGGACGGGAGGCGTCCACGATGAACGGCGGCTCGTACAGCGCCAGCGCCTCCACCGCCAGCCCGTGCGCGGCGGCCTCCAGCGCCAGCACCGCGCCCGAGGACAGGCCGAACAGGCGCGCCCGCCCGCCGGCGGCGCGCACCAGCGCGTCCAGGTCCTCGACCTCGCGCCCGACGGCGTAGGGGGCGCTGTCTCCGCTGTCGCCGCGGCCGCGCCGGTCGTAGGTGTAGACGGTCGCCGAGTCCTGGAGCAGGTCGGCCAGCGCCGCCCCCAAGGGGTTGAACACCCGGTGGCTCAGGGCTCCGTCGACCAGGATCAGCGCCGGCCCCGAGCCCCGGCGTTCGTAGGCGATGCGGGTGCCGTCGCGTGAGGTGGCGAATTCCATCGTTGCTCTCCTGCCAGTACTCGTGTCGAAGAGGGCGACGTCGGCGGGGGCGGCGTCGCAGGTCAGGCCGCGTCCAGGAACTCCGCGACCATCGGGGCCAGGTAGCGTTCGCGGTGCACGGCACCGGTGTGGGTGGTGCCGGGGAGGACGGCCAGCCGGGCGTCGGGCAGACCGGCCAGGTCTCCGGGCACGCCCCCGCCCAGCAGGCGGAACATCTCGGCGGCGTGCTCGGGGCGCACGATGTCGGCGTCGCCCGTCACCAGCAGGACGGGGGCCGCCACCGAGCGCACCTGCCCGCGCGTCCACTCCGGGGCGTTGCCGGGGGCGTCCATGTCTTTGACGCGCTCCACCAGTGCCGCCCAGCCGCCGGGGTCGGGGGCCAGGGCCGTGTACTCCTCGTGGAAGGGGGTGCCCTCCAGGTCCTGCGGCGACAGGTGCTCGATGCCCTGCACGACCTCGGGGTACATGCCCTCGGAGTGAAAGGCCATGGACACCAGCACCAGCCGGCGCACGAGCCCCGGGCGGTCGAGGGCGAGCTGGAGGGCCACGCCCGCGCCCATGCTGTAGCCCAGCACGTCCACCCGCCCCAGCCCCAGCTCGCCGATGAGGGCGGCGATGTCCCGGGCCAGGTGCTCCACGCGCAGCGGGCGGTCGATGTCGGGGGTGCGGCCGTGCGCCTGCATCTCCACCGCGATGACCCGCCGCTGCCGCGCCAGCTCGGGCAGGAGCGCCCCGAAGCCGGACCCGATGCCCGTCAGGGCCCCGTGCAGCAGCACCAGCGGGTCGCCCTGCCCGTGCACCTCGTAGTACATGTCCACGCCGTTGGCGGTGACGCGCCCGCCGGGGGCCGGGGCCTCCGGGGAGGGGGTGGTGGTCATCGGCCGGTGTCCTTTCCGCGAGCGGCGGCGCCGGGCCGGGCGCCGCCTTCACCCCTTCAGACCCGGGCCGTGCGCCGAACTCATCGCTGCGCCCGGCCCGATCTCCGGCGCCCGGTAGTGTTGCCGGGGTGACCGACTCCGTCCGCCGCCGGCTGCGCCGCCGCCACCTGCTCCACCGCTGGACCCCGGTGTCGTCCGGGGCCTCCGGGGACCGGGTGTGGCACCTGTCGGGGCGCGGGGGCCTGTACGTGAAGATCGGCGCCGACCCGGCCGCCCTGCGCGCCGAGGCCGAGCGCGCCGAATGGCTGCGGTCCCAGGGGGTGGCCGCCCCCGAACCGGTCGAGTCCGGCGAGGACGACGGCACGGGGTGGCTGGTCTCCCGGGCGGTCCCGGGACGACCGGTGTCAGGGGAGTGGCCGGCGCACCTGCGCGCCCCCGTGGTGGCGGCCTTCGCCCGGCTGGCGCGGCGCCTGCACGACCTGCCGGCCGCCGAGTGCCCCTTCGAGCGCGGCCTCGACCACACGGTGCCCCAGGCCCGCGAGCGCGTGCGGCGGAACCTGGTCGAGGCGGGCGACTTCGACGCCGAGCGCGCCGGGACCGCCCCCGAGCAGGCCCTGGCCGAGCTGGAGCGGACCGCGCCCTCCGAGCCCGGGCCGGACCGGGTGGTCTGCCACGGCGACCTGACCCCCGACAACGCGCTGGTGGACCCGGCGACGCTGGAGTGGACGGGCGTGGTGGACACCGGGCGCCTCGGCCGGGCCGACCGCCACCTGGACCTGGCCGTGGCCCTGCGCGACCTGGACGGCGCCCCGGCCTGGGGCCCGAACTTCGCCCGCGCCTTCGCCCACCACTACGGCGACCACCTGATCGACCCCGACCGGCTGGCGTTCTACCGGCTGCTGGACGAGTTCTTCTAAGGCCCCGCAGCCTTTCTGCGGGGCCCGGGGGCGGGTGGTGCCGTGCCCAGGGCAAGGGCACAGACACCACGGGGAGCCGTCGAAGACCCCCGGCGTTGCTGAGGTGGTCAGAGGGTCGGCGGTCCTGGCCCCGCCCTCATGGCGTCCGCGCCCCGGTGCCGCCCGCTGCACGGCAGCGCCCCGGGGCTACGGCCGGAGCACGACCCGGCCGAACACCTCGCCGGCCGCCATCGCGGTGTGGGCCCGGACCGCCTGCTCCAGGGGCATCTCCTCGTGCACGACCGTGCGCAGCTCCCCGCGGACCGCGTCGGCGAACTGGCCGGCCGCCACCCGGCCCCGCTCGGCCGCGGGCACGGTGTCCAGGCTCAGCGACGCGTACGAGACCGATTTGAGGAACCCGCTGATGAGCGCGGAGCCGAAGTCCGTCGGCGGCATGCCGCCGACGATGCCCACGGCCACCAGGCGCCCGTTGGGGTTGAGCCGGGCCAGGAAGGAGGGCAGGTCCGGGCCGGCCACCACGTCGACGACGGCGTCGAACCCCGTGGGCCCCTCCCCGGCGCCGGAGCGGTCCAGGACACTGGTGGCGCCCAGCTCCCGCAGCCGTGCACCGCGCTCGGCGGAGGAGGCGGTCACCGCCACCGACGCGGCACCGGCGCGGGCCGCCAACTGCACCGCCGCGATCCCGATGCTCCCCGACGCGCCGCGCACCAGCACCGAGGCGCCAGGGGCCGGACCGGCGCGGGCCAGGCCGAAGTGGGCCACCGCCCCCGACCCGCCCAGGGTGACCGCGCCGGCCGCCGACAGCCCCGGCGGCAGGGGCACGACCTCCTCCTCCGCGGCCAGGGCCTGCTCGGCGTACCCGCCGCCCCTGCCGGTGAGCGCCCAGACGCGGCGGCCGACCCAGGAGGCGTCCACGCCCTGCCCGACCGCGGCCACGGTGCCGGCTACCTCGCTGCCGGGGACGTGGCCCTCCCTGAGGCCGTAGCCGGCGAGGTCTCCGCGCACGGCCAGGGCGTCGAGCCCGCCGACGCCTACGGCCTCGACGCAGACCAGGACCTGTCCCTGCGCCGGGCGCGGCTCGGGCAGGTCGATGACCGCCAGGCCCTCGGGGGCTCCGAACCGCTGGATCGCGACCGCTTTCATCGCCGTCTCCTGGAGAAATCGGGATCGATGGGAACACGGGAGGACGGACGGCGGGCCGCGAAGACGGCCCCGCAGGCCTCCACCCCCGGAACGCTAAGCGGACGCCCCCGTCCACTTGTCTAAAGTGAGAAGGGTGACCGAGCGATTGCCTCACAACCTGCGCTCCGATGCGCGGGACAACCGCGAGCGCATCCTGGCGGCCGCCCGCGCGCTGTTCGCCTCCGAGGGGCTGGAGGTGCCCATGCGGGAGGTGGCCCGGCGCGCCGGGGTCAGCCCCGCCACGCTGTACCGGCGCTTCCCGACCAAGCAGAACCTGGCCACCGAGGCCTTCGCCGAGCAGACCCGCCGGTGCCGCGCCCACCTGGACGAGGCGCGGGCCGACCCCGACCCCTGGCGCGGTCTCCGCCGGCTGATCGAGCGGATCTGCGAGCTGCACGCGCGCGACCGCGGGTTCACCGACGCCTTCCTGGCGGCCTATCCCGGGTCCGTCGACTTCGCCCAGGAGCGCGGCCACGCGCTGGCGTGCCTGGCCGAGCTGGCGCGGCGGGCCAAGGCCGCCGGGCGGCTGCGCCCCGACTTCGCGGTGGAGGACCTGCTCCTGATGCTCATGGCCCACCGCGGCGTCCACGCCGCCTCGGCCCCGGCCCGCCTGGCGGCCTCACGGCGCTTCGCCGCCTTCGTGGTCCAGGCCTTCGAGGCGGCACCCGAGCACGAGCCCCTCCCGCCCGTCCCGGACCTGACCCCGCTGGACCTGCGCACCTTCGTCTAGGAGCAGGCGGCGCCCCGGCTCGCGGCCTTCGGCCCTCAGGGGGCGCCGAGGTCGTGGGCGATGCGCAAGAGGGACTTCACGGCGTCGAGTTCGTCCGGCGAGATGGAACCGAGCAGCTCTCCTTCTTCGAGGAGTCCGCGGTGGACGGGTTCCATGTCCAGTACGAGCACCACTCCGCTGACCGGTCCGCTGATGCGAGCGGCGAACAAGGTCTCCTTCTCGCCGAGGCCGTCGACGACGGGGATCACCGCAATAAAGGGGGAGGACCCGTATTCCAGCGCTCCGCCGGCGAGGACGACGACCTCGCTCCGGCGGCGGCGGTCGATCCGGTAGACGTCGCACTCATGGACGGAGTCGGCCGTCCTCGCGTTCCTCCGCCTCCCGGCGCCCCGTACTCCGCCAGGACGTCCGCGGTGTCGGCCGCCATCCGGTCGATCATGGCCTGGCAGATGTAGGAGGACACGCTGACGCCCTGCTCGGCGGCCACGTTCTCCACCTTGTCCGCGACGACCTGGGGAACGGTGACCGTCACTCGCGCAGTAGCCGTGAAGGGAGCGTCGACCGGTACGCATCACGGTGTGCACCGCGCGGCGACCACGGACCACACCACCAGGTCGCGGCGGCGGCCGTTGAGCTCCAGGTAGCTGCGCAGCAGGCCCTCGCGCTCGAAGCCCGCACGCTCGGCCACGCGCAGGGAGGCGGTGTTCCACGGCTCGATGTGCAGCTCGACCCGGGCCAGCCCCAGCTCCTCCAGGCCCCACCGGGCCAGGGCCGCCACGGCGCGCGAGGCCAGGCCCCGACCCCGGGCGGCGGGCAGCAGCCAATAGCCCGCCGACGCCCGCCCGGCGTCCATCCGGTCCCGCCACAGCCCGACCGCCCCCACCGCCGCGCCCTGCCCGTCCACGACCAGCGGGTACCCCATGCCCTCCCGGGCCAGGCGGCGCTGGTGGGCGATGAACCCCATCGTCGCCTGCTCGGAGGAGAGCCGGGGCACGCCGCCGATGTCGACCAGTGCGGGGTCGACGGCGGCCTCGCGCAGCATGTGCCGGTCGCCGTCCCTCCAGGGGCGCAGCACCAGGCCGCCGCCCTCCGGCTCGATCACCGGCGGGGACAGCGGCGGCTCGGGGAATCCGGGCATGGGCCGATCGTTCCGCCGCCCCGCACGGCCGGGCAACGGGTTTTCCACGGCCCGGGTCGGCCGCGGGCCCTTGCCGCCGAAGCGGCCCGCGCGCATGCTGGGCCACCGTGAGCCTGATCGCCGAACCCATCGCCACCGAGCGGCTGCTGCTGGAGCCACTGCGCACCGACCACGCCGCGCCCATGGCCGCGGTCCTGGCCGACCCCCGGCTCTACCACCGCATCGGCGGCGCGCCGCCCACCCCGGCCGAGCTGCGCCGCCGCTACACCGCCATGCTCGCCGGCCCCGGGGAGCCGGGCCATGCCTGGCTGAACTGGATCATCGGCGACCCCGAACCCGCCGGAACGGTGCAGGCCACCGTCACCCCCGGCGACAGCGGCCCCAGCGCCGCCCTGGCCTGGATCGTGGGCACCGGCCGGCAGGGACGCGGCCTGGCCTCCGAATCGGCGCGGGCGGTGGCCGCCTGGCTGGCCGCCAACGGCGTGAGGTGCATCACCGCCGCCATCGCCCCCGGGCACCGCGCCTCCGAGGGCGTGGCGCGCTCCTGCGGCATGGCCCCCACCGCCGAACGGCAGGCAGGGGAGCGGATCTGGCGCTCCGCGGCCCCCGCCTGCGCACCGCCCCGGTAAGCACCGGGACCCGGCCTCACCGCCGCGTCCGGCCCCCGGTGAGGTCACTGTTTCCCCTGCGTTACGACATGACATGTTCCGGCAACGGCGGGTTCCTAGCGTCGACGGCGACGCCGAAGATTGCCCGAGACCGACCGGAAGGCAGCGCCGTGACGAGCCGAGACACCGCACACCGCCCCGGTGGGCGCTGGATCGCCCACTGGGATCCGGAGGACCGCGAGTTCTGGGAGGACCAGGGCCGCCGCATCGCGCGGCGCAACCTGTGGGCCTCCGTCTTCGCCGAGCACCTGGGATTCTCCGTATGGAGCATCTGGTCGGTGCTCACCCTGTTCATGGTCCCCGAGACCGGGTTCGATTTCTCACCGGCCCAGAAGTTCCTGCTGGTGTCGGTGGTCTCCCTGGTGGGGGCCGTACTGCGGGTGCCCTACACCCTGGCCGTGCCGATGCTGGGCGGGCGCAACTGGACCGTCGTGTCGGTGCTGACCCTGCTGGTGCCCACCGTCATCGCGGTGGTGCTCATCCAGAGCCCCGGCACCCCCTTCTGGGTCTTCCTGCTGCTGGCGGCCACCGCCGGGGTGGGCGGAGGCAACTTCTCCTCCTCCATGGCCAACATCAACTTCTTCTTCCCCGAGCGCGAGAAGGGCCTGGCGCTGGGCCTCAACGCCGGCGGCGGCAACGTCGGCGTGGCCGTGGTGCAGCTGGCCGGGCTGGGCGTGATCGCCGCCGTCGGGGTGGCCGGGGGCTGGGCGCTGGCCGGCCTGTACATCCCGCTGCTGCTGGTGGCCGCCGTCGTCTCCTGGACGCGCATGGACAACCTGGGCACCGCCCGGGCCGACGTGGGCGCCCAGGTCGCCGCCGCCAAGGACCGCGACTTCTGGATCATGTCGCTGCTCTACATCGGCACCTTCGGCTCCTTCATCGGCTACTCCTTCGCCTTCGGGCTGCTGCTGCAGAACCAGTTCGGGCGCAGCCCGCTGGAGGCGGCCGCGGTCACCTTCATCGGGCCGCTGATCGGCTCGCTGATCCGCCCACTCG
Source organism: Nocardiopsis baichengensis YIM 90130 (assembly GCF_000341205.1). Lineage (NCBI taxonomy): Bacteria > Bacillati > Actinomycetota > Actinomycetes > Streptosporangiales > Nocardiopsidaceae > Nocardiopsis > Nocardiopsis halophila. The sequence goes on from NZ_ANAS01000004.1 coordinate 209,821, forward strand.
GCGGGCTGATGGCCGACCGGTTCGGCGGGGCGCGGGTGACGCTGTGGAACTTCGCGGCCATGGCCGCCGGCACCGGCCTGATCATCGCCGCCTCGGCCTCGGGGTCGCTGGCGGTGTTCACCGGCGCCTTCATCGTGCTGTTCGTGCTCACCGGCATCGGCAACGGCTCCACCTACAAGATGATCCCGGCGATCTACGCGGCCCGCGCGGCCGACCTGGCCGCCCGCGGCACCCCGCGGCGCCGGGCCGAGGAGCACTTCCGGCGGGTGTCGGGGGCCGCCCTGGGCCTGGTCGGCGCGGTCGGCGCGATGGGCGGGGTCGGCATCAACCTCGTCTTCCGCCAGTCCTTCGCCTCCACCGGCGGGGCGGTCTCGGCCTACACCGCCTTCCTGGCCTTCTACCTCGTGTGCTTCGCGGTGACCTGGGCCGTGTACCTGCGCCGCCCCACGGCGGTGCGGCCCGACGCGGGCGCCGGCACAGACGCCTCCTCCGGGCCCGACCCGGCCGCGCAGGTGGCCCGGTGAGCCCCGCCGGCCGGGGCGCCACGGCCACGCACTGCCCCTACTGCGCCCTGCAGTGCGCGATGTTCGTCGAACCCGACGGCCAGGGGGGCTGGGCGACCCGGCCCCGGGACTTCCCGGTCAACCGCGGCGGGCTGTGCCGCAAGGGGTGGACCGCCGGCGAGCTGCTGACCTCGCCCGAGCGCCTGGGGACCCCGCTGGTGCGCCGCGGCGGCGAACTCGCCGAGGCGACCTGGGAGCAGGCACTGGACCTGGTCGCCGAGCGCGTCGGGGCCCTGCAGGCCGAGCACGGCCCCGACGGGGTGGGGGTGTTCGGCGCCGGGGGCCTGACCAACGAGAAGTCCTACCTGCTGGGCAAGTTCACCCGCCTGGCCCTGGGCAGCCGCATGATCGACTACAACGGCCGGTTCTGCATGTCCTCGGCCGCCGCGGCCGCGGTGCGCGCCTTCGGCCTGGACCGCGGCCTGCCCTTCCCGGTGTCCGACCTGTCGGGGGCCGGCGCGGTGCTGCTGGCCGGTGCCAACCCCGCCGAGACCATGCCGCCGCTGATGGGCCACCTGACGGCGCCCGCCCTGGTGGTCGTCGACCCGCGCCGCACCGCCACCGCCCAGGCCGCCCTGGACGGCGGGGGCCTGCACCTGGCCCCCCGGCCCGGCACCGACACCGCGCTGGCGCTGGGCCTGCTGCACGCCGCCCGGCTGGAGGGCCTGCTCGACACCGGCTACATCGCCGAGCGCACCGCCGGCTTCGAGGCGGCCTGGGAGCAGGCCGCCGCCTGGTGGCCCGAGCGCACCGAGCTGCAGACCGGGGTGAGCGCCTCCCGGATCCGCGCCGCCGCCCGCCTGCTGGGCACCGCCGCCGCCGACCAGGGCGCCTACGTGCTCACCGGCCGCGGCACCGAGCAGCACGCCAAGGGCACCGACAGCGCCTCGGCCTGGATCAACCTGGCCCTGGCCCTGGGCCTGCCGGGCCGCCAGGGCTCGGGGTGGGGCTGCCTGACCGGGCAGGGCAACGGCCAGGGCGGGCGCGAGCACGGCCAGAAGGCCGACCAGCTGCCCGGCTACCGCATGATCACCGATGCGGCCGCCCGCGAGCACGTCGCCGGCGTGTGGGGGGTGGACGAGGCCGACATCCCCGGCGCCGGGGTCAGCGCCTACGAGCTCCTGGACTCCCTGGGCACCCCCTCGGGCCCCAAGGGGCTGCTGGTCTTCGGCTCCAACCCGGCCGTCTCGGCCCCCGCCGCCGCCGGCGTCCGCGAGCGACTGGACTCCCTCGACCTGCTGGTGGTCGCCGACTTCGTGATGTCGGAGACCGCCGCGCGGGCCGACGTGGTGCTGCCGGTGGCCCAGTGGGCCGAGGAGGAGGGCACCATGACCAACCTGGAGGGGCGCGTCCTGCGCCGCCGCAGGGCCCTGGCGCCGCCGCCGGGGGTGCGCACCGACCTGGAGGTCCTGGCCGGCCTGGCCGAGCGCCTGGGCCAGCCCGCCGGTCGCTTCCCCAGCGACCCCGACGCGGTCCTGGCCGAACTGGGCCGCGCCAGCGCCGGCGGCGCCGCCGACTACGGCGGGGTGAGCGCCCAGCGCCTGGAGGACGGCGAGGCGGTGCACTGGCCCGCCCCCGCACCGGGCGCCTCCACCCCGCGCCTGTTCCTGGAGGGCTTCGCCCACCCCGACGGGCGGGCCCGGTTCCGCCCGGTGGGCCACACCCCCGCCGCCGAGCAGGCCGACGCCGACTACCCCCTGGTGGTCACCACCGGCCGCACGATGGGCCACTACCAGTCGGGCGCCCAGACCCGCCGCATCGGCGAGCTGGCCGCCGCGGACCCGCAGGCGTGGGTGGAGGTCCACCCCGACACCGCCGCCGAGCACGGGCTGGCCCCGGGGGAGTGGGCGCGCCTGACCGCCCGCCGCGGCACCATGCTCGCCCGGGTGCGCCTGGTGCCCACGGCGCGGCGGGACACGGTGTTCGTGCCCTTCCACTTCGGCGGGGACCAGACCGCCAACGACCTGACCAACCCCGCCCTGGACCCCCTCAGCCGGATGCCCGAGTTCAAGGTCGCCGCCGCCCGCATCGAACCCGCGGCGCCCGGCCCGTCCCCGGCCGGCGCGGCGCCCGCGGCCGCCGGGGCCGCCGCCCCCGACTGACCCGCCGGGCGCGGCCCCGCCCCCTCGCCGCGCCCGGCGCCCCGCTCCGCGAACGCCGTCCCCGCCCTGGAGGTTCGACCCGTGACCCGCCGCAGCACCCTTCCCGCCCGCCGCATCGTCGTGGTCGGCAACGGTATGACCGGGGCGCGCTTCGCCGAAGAGGTCGCCCGCCGCGACCCCGACGGGCGGCGCGTCCGCGTGACCCTCGTGGGGGCCGAGCCCGGCCCGGCCTACAACCGCGTCCTGCTGCCGGGGCTGATCGACGGGGCCTACGCCCCCCGCGACATCGCCCTGCCCGAGCCCCAGACCGCGGGCATCACCCGGCTGCGCGGCACCGCCGCCACCGGCATCGACCCCCGCGAGCGCACCGTCGACCTGGACACCGGCGAGCGGCTGGACTACGACGAACTGGTGCTGGCCACCGGCGCCCGGGCCGCCCTGCCCCCGCTGCGCGGCCTGGCCGCCGCCGACGGCACCCCCGCCGAGGGCGTGACCGCCCTGCGCGACCTGGCCGACCAGCGCCGCCTGGCCCACCTGGTGCGTCCCGGCGCCCCGGCCGTGGTTCTGGGCGGGGGCGTGCTCGGGCTGGAGACCGCCCGGGCGCTGACCGGCGCGGGGGTGCGGGTCGCGGTGGTGGAGGCGGCCCCCTGGATCATGCGCCGCCAGATCGACCGCGCCTGCGCCCAGGTGCTGGCCCGGGCCTACGAGGACCTGGGGGTGCGGGTGCACGCCTGGCGGGTCGCCGACCGGTGGGCGCCCGGAAGCGGCCTGGTGCTCGACGACGGCACCGTGCTGGCGGGCGACGCCATCGTGGTGACGGCGGGGGTGCGCCCGGCCGTGGAGCTGGCCGACAAGGCCGGCGTCAAGGTCGAGCACGGGGTGGTGGTCGACGACCGGCTGGCCTCCAGCGACCCGCGCATCCACGCCATCGGCGACTGCGCATCCCACCCCGGCGGGGGAGCGGGGCTGGTCCAGCCCGGCTACGAGCAGGCCCGCATCCTGGCCGACCTGCTCACCGGCGCCGACCCGGCGGCCCGCTACACCGGGGCGCGGCCGGTCACCCGGCTCAAGGCCCAGGGCATCGACCTGACCGCCATGGGCGCCACCGACGACGAGGCCGCCGAGCCCGGGACCGAGTCGGTGGTGGTCAGCGACCCCGCCAAGCGCCGCTACGCCAAGCTCAACGTGGCCGGGGGGCGGGTCAGCGGGGCGGTGCTGCTGGGGTTCCCCGAGGCCTCGCCCGAGGTGTCGCGGCTCTTCGACGAGGGGGCGGCCGTCCCCGAGGACCGGCTGGGGCTGCTGCAGGGCCGGCCCGAGGAGGCCGGCGCCGAAGGGGAGGGAAGCGCGGGCGGCCGCGAGGCGCACGTGTGCCGGTGCAACGCCGTCACCCGCACCGACATCGAGCAGGCCTGGCTGGACGGGGCCCGCACCCGCCCGGCGATCGCCCAGGCCACCCGCGCCACCACCGGCTGCGGCGGGTGCACCCGCGACGTGGACGCCCTGCTCAAGGCCATGGACGGCAAGGGCGCGGCCAAGGTGGGCTGAGCCGCGCCCCGTGCCCGCACCGTCGGTGCACCGTCAGTCGGCGGCCCCGCTTGAGGCGGGGCCGCCGATGTGCTGTCGCCATGCGGGGTCGTCGGCGAACAGCCAATGGGGGACGACTGAGACCGGGAAGGGGAAGTCGGTCACGAATACGTTGGTGCCGTAGACCATCGCCTTCTCCCTGTAGGTCCCCTTCTCCAACCGGTACTCGACGATGCCGGGCTGATCTCGGGAGGGGCCGACGACCCGGTAGAAGTGAATACCGAACTCGGCGTATTCGCTCCATTTCGTGGTGAAGCCCCGAAGCGCGCTTTCCGGTGAGACCACCTCGACGGCGAGTAGCGGCGGCCGCGTCTGGTACGGCCGCTCGTAGTCCTGCCACTCGTGGTCCTGCCAGCGGAAGACCGCCGCATCCGGAATGCGGTGATGCGTTCGGTCGGCGTTGAAATTGATCCCGACGGCGCCGAAGACTCGAAGGTCGTCCGGAGCCACCGTCTGGAGCCACCAGCTCAGGCGGTGCTCGACCGTGGAATGGTCGCTGACCGGCGCGGGCGACACGTCAAGCCGCCCCGTCGACCAGCTCGTAGCGCCTGCCGTCGTCGGGCATGCGCACCAAGTCGTCCACCGTCAACAGCCGGTCCGGCGGCCTCCACTCCCCGATGCTCATGACACGCATCCTGCCTCCTCGAATCCACGGCGGCCAGCTTGGCGAACCCGTGTTCGATCCGCAGACGAATGCGGAAGAGTCCGCAGACCGGGGCGGCCGAATCCCCGCCCCGCCCGGCCACGCCGCCGTGCCCGCGCGCCGGCCTTCGGCCGCGACGCCCCCTCCCGCCTGCGCACACGCCCCACCACCCGGCGCCGCCCGTCTCACTCACTGCTGACCAGCGGTGACAGGACAACGAAACACCCCGGTCACAAACGCCTGACCGACCAGAAACGCGTACTCGGTTACGTGGAGGGCGAACCCGAGGCCCACCCCGGTCCGCCACCCACAGGAAGGGGACCCCCGAGCCATGGCACGACTCATCGTCATCGGCAACGGCATGGCCGGCCACCGGCTGGTCGACACCCTCACCCGCGCCGACACCGGCCGCGCCTGGCAGGTCACCGTCATCGGCGAGGAGCCCCGCCCCGCCTACGACCGGGTCGCCCTCTCCAGCTACTTCGACGGCGCGAGCGCGGACGACCTGCTGCTGGGCGACCTGACCGACCGCGCCGCCCAGCGCCTGTCCGAACGCGTCACCGCCATCGACCGCGCCGCCCGCACCGTCACCACCGACGCCGGCACCGTCCTGGCCTACGACGCCCTGGTGCTGGCCACCGGCTCCACCCCCTTCATCCCCCCGGTCCCCGGAGCCGACCTGCCCGGCTGCCACGCCTACCGCACCATCGAGGACCTGGAGGCCATCACCGCCTCGGCCCGGGGCGCGGCCACCGGCGCCGTCGTCGGCGGCGGCCTGCTGGGCCTGGAGGCCGCCAACGCGCTGCGCCTGCTGGGCCTGGACACCCACGTCGTCGAACTGGCCCCGCACCTGATGCCCGCCCAGGTCGACCAAGGCGCCGGTGCCCTGCTCGCCCGCATGGTCGCCGACCTGGGCGTGAAGTGCCACACCGGCGCGGCCACCTCGGCCGTGCGCTCGGGCCCCGACGGCCGCGCCGACGGGCTGGACCTGGGCGAGCGCGTCCTGCCCGCCGACGTGGTGGTCTTCTCCGCCGGCATCCGCCCCCGCGACGACCTGGCCCGCGCCGCCGGCCTGGAGATCGGCCCGCGCGGCGGCGCCGCCGTCGACGACGCCTGCCGCACCAGCGACCCGGACATCTATGCCGTGGGCGAGTGCGCCAGCCACGACGGCACCGTCTACGGCCTGGTCGCCCCCGCCAACGCCATGGCCGACACCGCCGCCCAGGCCCTGCTGGGCGGCACCGCCGCCTTCACCGGCGCCGACACCTCCACCAAGCTCAAGCTCATGGGGGTGGACGTGGCCAGCTTCGGCGACGCCCACGCCCGCGCCGAAGGCGCCCTGGAGGTGGTGGTCAACGACGCCGCCTCCCGCCGCTACGCCAAGCTCGTGGTCTCCGACGACGCCTCCCGGCTGCTGGGCGGGGTGCTGGTGGGCGACGCCTCCTCCTACGGCACGCTGCGCGCCCTGGTGGGGCGCGAGCTGCCCGGCGACCCGCTGGAGATGATCTCCCCGGCCTCCCCGGGCGCGGCCGCCGGCCCCGGCGCCCTGCCCGACGAGGCCCAGATCTGCTCGTGCAACGCCGTCACCAAGGGCGACATCGGCTCGGCCATCGACGGCGGCGCCGCGGACGTGCCCGCCCTGAAGGCGGCCACCTGCGCCGGCACCAGCTGCGGCAGCTGCGTGCCCATGCTCAAGACCCTGCTGGCCGAGGCGGGGGTGGAGCAGTCCCGGGCGCTGTGCGAGCACTTCGCGCACTCGCGCGCCGACCTGATGCAGATCGTGCGCGCCACCGGCATCACCACCTTCTCCGAGCTGATCGCCCGGCACGGCACCGGCGCCGGCTGCGACGTGTGCAAGCCCGCCGTCGCCTCCATCCTGGCCTCCCTGGGCAACGGCCACATCCTCTCCGGCGAGCAGGCCGGGCTGCAGGACACCAACGACCACTTCCTGGCCAACATGCAGCGCAACGGCACCTACTCGGTGGTGCCGCGCATCCCCGGCGGCGAGATCACCCCCGAGCGGCTCATCGTCATCGGCGAGGTGGCCCGCGAGTTCGGGCTCTACACCAAGATCACCGGCGCCCAGCGCATCGACCTGCTCGGCGCCCGCGTCGAACAGCTCCCGGCGATCTGGGGCCGCCTGGTGGAGGCCGGGTTCGAGTCCGGCCACGCCTACGGCAAGGCGCTGCGCACCGTCAAGTCCTGCGTCGGCTCGACCTGGTGCCGCTACGGGGTCCAGGACTCGGTGACCATGGCCATCGACCTGGAGCTGCGCTACCGGGGCCTGCGCTCCCCGCACAAGCTCAAGGGCGCGGTCTCCGGATGCGCCCGCGAGTGCGCCGAAGCCCGCGGCAAGGACTTCGGGGTGATCGCCACCGACAAGGGCTGGAACCTCTACGTGGGCGGCAACGGCGGCTTCACCCCCCGCCACGCCGAACTGCTCGCCGGCGATGTGGACTCGGCGGACCTGGTGCGCTACCTGGACCGCTTCCTCATGTACTACATCCGCACCGCCGACCGGCTCCAGCGCACCTCCGCCTGGATCGAGTCCCTGGACGGCGGGCTGGACCGGCTGCGCGAGGTGGTCGTCGACGACGCCCTGGGCATCGCCGCCGACCTGGAGGCCGACATGGCCGCGCACATCGGCGCCTACACCGACGAGTGGCGCGGGGTGCTGGAGGACCCCGACAAGCTCGCCCGGTTCGTCTCCTTCGCCAACGCCCCCCACACCCCCGACCCCACCATCTCCTTCGACACGGTGCGCGAACAGCCGGTGCCGGCCGAGCCCGTGCTGCTGGGGATGCCCGAGACCGCGACCGCAGTGGAGGCCTGACCATGACCACCATCACCGAGACCCCGGCCCCGGCCACCCCGGACACCTGGACCCCCGTGTGCGCCTCGGCGCTGCTGGCCGCCGAGCGCGGCGCGGCGGTGCTGCTGCCCGGCGGCGCCCAGGCCGCCGTGTTCCGCTCGGCCGCCGGCGGCCTGTACGCCGTCTCCAACATCGACCCCTACACCGGGGCCGCGGTCATCGCCCGCGGCATCATGGGCGACCGCGCCGGGGAGCCGACCGTGGCCTCCCCGCTGCTCAAGCACGTGTTCAGCCTGCGCACGGGCCGCCCCCTGGACGCCGAGGGGCCGGGCCTGGCCTGCTACCCGGTGCGCGAGAGCGACGGGCGGGTCGAGATCGACGCCGGGGCGCTGCGATGAGCCCGCCCGCCGCGACCGCCTCCTCCCGGCCCCAGGCCCCGCCGGAGCCCGGCCCGGGCCCCTCCGACCCGGCGCCGCTGGAGGGCTTCACCGTCGGGGTGACCGCCAGCCGCCGCGCCGAGGAGCTGGCGGCCATGCTGCGCCGCAAGGGGGCCGAGGTGGTGTGCGCCCCGGCGCTGCGCATCGTGCCCCTCAGCGACGACGAGCGCCTGACCGACGTCTCCCGCGCGCTCATCGACCGCCCCGCCGACGTGGTGGTGGCCACCACCGGCATCGGCTTCCGCGGCTGGCTGGAGGCCTGCGAGACGTGGGGGCTGGCCGAGCCGCTGACCGCCTCGCTGCGCTCCTCGCGGCTGCTGGCCCGCGGGCCCAAGGCCAAGGGCGCCATCCGCGCCGCCGGCCTGACCGAGGAGTGGTCGCCGCCCTCGGAGTCCTCGGCCGAGGTGCTGGACCGGCTGCTGGAGGGCGGGGTGAGCGGGCTGCGCGTGGCGGTGCAGCTGCACGGCGAGCCGCTGCCCGACTTCTGCGCGGCGCTGCGCATGGCCGGGGCCGAGGTGGTGCAGGTGCCGGTCTACCGGTGGACCGGGCCCGAGGACCCGGCGGCGCTGGACCGGCTGATCGAGGCGGCGGTGGGCGGCGGCATCGACGCGCTGACCTTCACCAGCGCCCCGGCGGCGGCCGGTCTGCTGCAGCGGTCCCGCACCACCGGCGCCTACCGGCCGCTGGTGCGGGCGCTGCGCGCGGGGCGGCCGATGGCGATGTGCGTGGGCCCGGTGACGGCGGCGCCGCTGGCCGCCGACGACGTGCCCACGGTCTGGCCGGCGCGCGGGCGCATCGGGGCACTGGTGCGGCGCCTGGCCGAGGAGCTGCCGCGCACCTGCCCGGAGCTGCCGGTGGCCGGCCGGCGGCTGCGGCTGCGCGGGCGGGCCGCCCAGGTCGACGGCGAGCTGCGCCCGCTCACCCCGGCGCCGATGCGGCTGCTGCGCGAGCTGGCCGCCCGCCCGGGGCGGGTGCGCCACCGCTCGGAGCTGCTGGCGGCCCTGGGCCCGGACGCCGACGCCCACGCGGTGGAGACGGCGGTGGCCCGCCTGCGCGCGGCCCTGGGGGACGCGCGGATGATCCAGACCGTGGTCAAACGCGGCTACCGCCTCGCCCTGGACGCCGAACCGTGCGAGTGAGCCGCACCGGCGGCACTGCCCACGACCTCTGAACCACCGCTTCCCTCCCGGGCAATGGGGCCCGGCCGACCCCTTCCGGTCCGCCCACTGGCATAGGAGGCCCCGATGAGCGTCCCGCCCACCCCCACCCTGCTGCTGGCCGTCCACGGCACGCGCGACCCCGAGGGGGCGCGCACCGCCCGCGCCCTGGCCCGCGCCACCGCCGCGGCCTCCGGGGCCCCGGTCCGGCTGGCCTTCGCCGACGTGCTCGAACCCGACGTGGGCCAGGTCGCCGCCGGCGTCGAAGGCCCCCTGGTGGTGGTCCCGGCCTTCCTGGCCTCGGGCTACCACGTCCGGGTGGACATCCCCGAGCAGCTGGCCCGGGCCGGGCGCGCGGAGGTGCCCGTCGCGCCGGCCCTGGGCGCCGACCGGCGCCTGGTGGCGGCCGCGGCCGCCCGGCTGGCCCGGGCCGGGCACCGCGCGGGGGAGCCGGTGGTGCTGGCCGGGGCCGGGTCCTCGGACCGGCGCGCCCTGGGCGAGGTCGAGCGGGCCGCCCGGATGCTGTCGCCGATGGTGGGCGCACCGGTGGTGACCGGGTACGCGGCCACGGCCGCCCCCACCGTCGCCGAGGCCGTCGCGGCCCTGCGCGCACGCGGCGCCGCCCGGGTGGCGGTGGCCTCCTGGCTGCTGGCCCCGGGCCTGTTCCAGGCGCGCCTGTCCGAGGCGGGCGCCGACACGGTCGCCGGCCCGCTGTGCCCGCACCCGGCCGTGGCCCGGGTCCTGGCCGACCGCTACGCCCGGACCCTGTCCACCGCGCAGGAACGCCCCCTGGCGGCGTCGGCGATGCGCTGACCGCCCCGTCGGCCCCCGGCTCTCCGCGCCCCGGAGGCATCCCGCCGGGCGGCAGAAGGCCGCGGGAGGGAGGGACGGCGCTCGGTCGGCGGATCCGGGGCCCGGAGGCCGCCGGGTGCGTGAAGGAGGCCTTCGCCGGCAACGAGTCCGGCACGTGCCTCCGGCGCCCCTCGGGCGCATCGGCCCCGGATCCCGGATTCGCCTGGACCCGCCGGTCACACGGCCAGGTCCAGCCACCGTCCGAGGGCCGGCACGGATGCGCGCCCTCCGGCGCGGGCGCGGAACTCCTCCTCCGGGTCGGCCGCCTCGACATAGCCCGCCACCTTGTCCGGCTGTTCCGCCTCGTAGTGCATCGGCACCGCGTGCCGGGCGTCGAGGATCTCCGCGGCCGCGGCGGCCTGCCCCGGGTCCATCACGGCGGGCACCGGGCTCGGCGGCTGCAGGTGCGGCGCGTCGACCACCGCGCCGTTGGCGGGCAGGAACACCGCGTCGAACGGGGCGAACCGGCGCGCGATGCGCCACCAGTGGCCGTGGAACATCGTGTCGCCGCCGTGGAAGACCCGCTGCCCGTCGGCCTGCACCACCCAGTTCAGCTGCGGATCGCCCAGCCCGTCGACGGCGGGGACCGCGGTCAGGCGGAACGGCCCGACCTCGCGGGTGGACCAGGCCTCCACGACCTCGACGTCGGGGAGGTGCAGGGCCAGTTCGCGCTCGGCCGCCAGCGTCGCCGCGTTGTCCGTCTGGTCGCCGGGGCCGGGCGCTGGCCGCAGCACCGGCGCCCCCGGCGCCAGCGCGCGGGCGAGCGCGGCGGCGTCGGTGTGGTCCCGGTGCAGGTGGGTGACCAATGCGGCGGCGGCCCTCCCGCTCGGCGCCGCCAGCCCCTCGCCGGGCCTCCACCCGGTGAACAGCGGCGAGAGGTCCTGCACGTGGTCGATCACCACGCGCTCGCCCGCCGCCTCGGCCTCCACTCCGGCCCAGCCCAGTCGTCGCACCCGCATCGCACGCCCCTTCGTCTCGGTTGTCGCCACAGAAATTAGCGTACGTGCGTTCGCTAAAGCAATGGCGGACGCGCGTACGCTATCCTCGTGGCATGTCGCCACGACGCTCAGCGGCCGAAGCGCAGGCCACCAGGGGCCGGATCCTCACCCGCGCCGCCGAGATCGCCTCCGAGGAAGGGCTGGACGGCATCACCATCGGCCGACTCGCCGAGGAGCTCCAGATGAGCAAGTCCGGGGTGCACAAGCACTTCGGCACCAAGGTGACGCTGCAGATCTCCACGCTGGACAAGGCGTTCGTGGACTTCTGGCACCGGGTGGTGGAGCCGGCGCGGGCCGAGCCGCCGGGCCTGCGGCGGCTGCACGCGGTGTGCGCCAACTCCGTGGACTATCTGGAGGCGCCGCTGCTGCCCGGCGGGTGCCTGATGACCGCGGCGCTCACCGAGTACGACGGCCGCCCCGGCCGGGTCCGCGATGCGGTGGCCCAGGTGTGGTCGGAATGGAGGGGGCGGCTGCGCGCGGACCTGGCCACGGCGGTGGACAACGGTGAGCTGCCCGCAGGCTTCGACATCGACCAGGCGCTGTTCGAGATCGTCGCCGCCGGACTGGCGCTGAACACGGCCATGCAGCTCCAGCACGACCGGGCGGCCGCGGGCCGGGCCCGCCGGGCGATCGAACGGGCGCTGGACCAGGCCTGACCGCACGGCCGACCACGGCCGATCAGGGCGCGGCCCCCTCCCCGCCGCGGGCCGGATCGGCCACCGGCGCCGTCCGCGGGCCGGTGCGCCACCAGGGGCGGGTGATGCACGCCCCCAGCAGGGCGCCGGCGCAGTTGAGCAGTACGTCGTCCACCGGGGCCACGTGACCCCGGGCCATCAGGTACTGCAGCCCCTCGACGGTGACCGGCACGGCCGCTGCCGCCGCCAGCAGCCGGGGCCACCGGGCCGGCGAGAGGAAGGCTCCCAGGGCCAGGAACAGGGCAACGTTCCCGCCGTTCTGGCAGAGGCCGGTCACTTCCGGACCGGAGGAGGCCGTGACGCTGAAGGGGACCAGCGCCAGCCCGCCCACGGTCCCGGGGTTGAGCAGTGTCAGCGAGACGATCCCCAGCACCGACACCGCACAGAGCAGGTCGGCCGCGCTGTCGAGCACGGCCGGGAGCCGATCGGCGCGCCGGCGCCTGCGGATCCGGACCAGGACGGCGAACAGCAGGACCCGCACCGGGGACACAAGCACGGCCCCTTCGAGCGCCGCGGTGACCGAAGACCGACCCATGGGCCCCGATCCGACCACATCCCCGGAGCGGAAGGACGGGGGCGGGGACCAAGGGCCGTGGCGCCGTGCTCCGAAGGGCGGTCGGGGCCCGCGCCCGTCCCCTGTCCTGTCGTCCCGCTGCGTGCGCCGCCGGCCCGGTCCCCGCCGTTCCGCTTTCGGACATCATCGATTTCCGGATTGGGGCGTCTTGTGGGGATCCGTGGCCGGATGCGGCTATCACGGGCGAGAGGCCTCTCTAGAGGGCATAGACACAACGTGCCGCGGCAGTGACCCCGAGGAGCCCCTCCATGCCCGCCGACGACCGGACCGACCCCCCTTCCTGGCCCCGCGACGACCCCCGCTACGACCGCTGCGCCGGCGCCTGGACCGGTGCGGCCGCCGCCGCGTGCATCGTGGGCGCCCCGCCCGCCATGGCCGAAGAGGCCACCCACCCCGACGGCGACGGCGCCGGGCCCGCCCTGCTCTCCTGGCTCATCTCCACCGCCCTGGAGGGCATGGCCGACCCCGCCACCGTCCACAAGGCCGTCGACACCCTCCCCGACCGCGCCTGGGCCCTGGCCCTGCGCGCCACCGCCGCCGAAGGGCGCATCCCCGCCCCCGAACCGGTGGTCCCCCCGCACAGCCCCATGGGCGCCGGCTGGCGCGCCGCCGCCGAGGCGCCCGCGCCCGCCCTGGAGCCGGCCCGCGCGGTCTTCCCCTGCTCCCAGCTGGTGGAGGCCGTCTGGCGGGCCTATGCCGCGGGGGGCGACGAAGCGGCCATGTACGCAGGGGCCATGGCCGGAGCACGGTGGGGGGCCTCGGGCATCCCCCTAGAGGCGCAGCGGCGCCTGGCCGACATCGTCGCCCCCCGCACCCTCGTCCGGCGCGCCGTCGTCCTGGCCCGCGGCACCGACCCCGCCGCCTGGCCCGAGGCGCCCGCCCAGCCCACCGGGGCGGCCCCCTCGGTCAACACCCCCTTCTGCACCCCCCACCCCCACGACCCCGGAGTGCTCCTGGGCAACGTGGCCCACCTGCGCTCGGGCCCCGACGTGGACGCGGTGGTCTCCCTCAACCGGATCGGCCCGGCCGACGCCCCGGCACACCTGCCCGCCCGCGACCGCATCGAGGTGTGGCTGGCCGACGCCCAGGGCGAGGGCGTCAACCCCAACCTGCACTTCGTGCTCGACGAGGCCGCCGGGGCGGTGGCCGCCCTGCGCGCCGAGGGCAAGCGGGTCCTGCTGCACTGCGCGGCCGGGCAGTCCCGCACCCCCGCCGTGGCCGCCCACTACGCCACCCTGGCCTGCGGCGCCGACGTGGTGGAGGCGCTGCGCCTGATCATCCGCGCCACCGGCGGCCACCTGAAGACCCCCGCCCTGTCCACGGCCGCCGCCGCCCTCAACGGCGTCGACCTCGCCGACCCCGCCGCCGCCCTGTTCCCCGACGGCACGCCCGCGCCGCGCGAGCACCGGGGGGACTGACCCCGCGCGCACATGACCGGGGACGGGCGCGGGCAGCGGGAGGGGGCCGACGCCGTGGTGCGGCTTGCGCCCTCTCCGTTGTTGATCTCGGGGAAGTCGGCCTTGTACCGGCCGGTACAAGGCCGACTTCCCCGAGATCAACAACGGGCCTGCCCGCGGGGGCGTCCGCCGGGTCCCCGACCGACCTGTCCTTGCAGTACCAGGGGCCCGGCCCGGCCGCGCACACACGTGCGGCCCCGGCCGGAGCCGGGGCCGCACGCACGGCGCAGAGCAGGGGAGGGGAGGCGGCCTTAGCCGACGACCTGCCACTCCACGTCCACCACGCCCTGGCTGGCGCTGGCGATGGTCTCGAAGGAGGCCGTGGACAGGTCCAGGCACCGCCCGGCGATGTAGGGGCCGCGGTCGTTGATGCTCACCACCACCGACTTGCCGTTGGAGGGGTTGGTCACCTCCACCTTGGTGCCGAAGGGCAGCTCCTTGTGCGCCGCGGTCATCGCCGAGGGGTCGAAGGTGCCGCCGCTGGCGGTGGGCTGGGGGTCGCTGTACATCGAGGCCTCGCAGGCGCCGCCCTGGCCGGTGGGCGTCAGCCCCGAGGACTCGCCCGAGCCGGACTCGGAGCCGGAGGAGTCGTCCTGGGAGGAGGACTCCTGCTCGGGCTCCTCCTCCTTCTCCTCCTCGGCCTGGGCGGCGGTGCCGCTGGCCGAACCCTCGGCCTGGGAGGCGGCCTGCTCGCGCTCCTGCTGGGCCTGCTCGCGCTCCTTGTCGACCTGCTCCTGGTCGGGGGCCTGCTCGTCGCCGGCCTGCTCGGAGGTCTGGGCCTGGGGCACCTTCGCCGCGCTGTTGAGGTCCTGGGGCTGGGCGCCCCCGACCACCGCGGCGCCGGCCACGCCGCCGGCGGCCAGGACCGCACCCGAGGCGGCCACGGCCACCAGGGCGCGCTTGGTCTTCATGCGCTGGAGAAGGGAGGTGCTTTCGGGCTGGTGATCGCCCACGGCTGATCGTCCTTTGAACGGGAACACGAAAGTCGGCTGCGCAAGGCCTGGAACCGCCGGGACTTGGGGCCCGGCGCCTCCCGCGACCGAGGGGCGCGCCGGCGCAGCGGTGGGCCGCCCGGGATCCGGGGGCGACCGAAAAGAGCTGGTCACGTGTACGCAAAGGGGGTCTGGACCAACGGGGACCGACCCTAACCATCACGAGGAGGTAACGAGAACAGAAAACCCCGGTTTGTGGAACATGTCACCCTTGTGGTCGACGCCCCGTCAGCCCCGCGCACCCCACCGTGACCGGTCGCGGTGACCCCCGGCACCCCCCGACGCGGCCCGCCCCACCCGCCCCGGCGCGAACACCGGTCGAACGGCGCACCGACGTGGCACAATGCCCCGCGAAGAACCAGCGGGGAGGGAGCGGCCAGGTGTTCCGCAACGAGAACGGGTGGGTCATCTCGCCCACCGACCTGGTCGACGCCATGGAGTGCGACCACCGCAGCGCCCTCAAGGCCGCCCTGGCCGCCGGCGCCCCCGGCGCACCCGCCCCCGCCGACATCGACCCCCTCATCGCCCGCCAGGGGCACGAGCACGAACGCGCCGAGCTCGAACGCCTGCGCGCCCTCTTCGGCGACGACCTGGTCGAGATCGACGACCCCCGCCCCACCCACCAGGACATGCTGCGCGCCGCCCAGGCCACCCGCGCCGCCATGGAGCAGGGGGCGCCCGTGGTCTACCAGGCCGCCTTCTACCACCCCCTGCGCCCCGGCGTCGCCTTCCACGGCCGCGCCGACTTCCTGGTCAGCACCGCCGTGGACCCCGCCACCGGCCGCACCGCCGACGCCCCGGGCCCGCACACCCACGAACCCTGGGACACCAAGCTCGCCCGCCGCCCCGGCCCCGGCGCAGTCCTGCAGCTGGCCGCCTACGCCGCCTCCGTCGCCGAGACCGGCGCCCCCGAACCCGAGAACATGCACCTGCTCACCGGAGACGACGCCGCCCACCGCCACCGCACCGCCGAGTACCTGCCCGTCCTGCACCAGGTGCGCACCCGCATGGCCGACCGCCTCACCGCCCCCGGCGGCGGCCCCCTCGACCCCGCCTCGGTGGCCCTGCCCGACCCCCTGTGGGGCCCGCCCCAGCCCGCCTGCGACGGCTGCGGCTACGCCGCCCTGTGCACCCGCGGCCGGGAGGAGGCCCGCCACCTCACCCTGGTCGCCGGCATCCGCACCGACCAGGCCCGCAAACTCGCCGACACCGGCATCACCACCATCGACGCCCTGGCCGCCGCCGAACCCGATAACCGCCCGGCCGCCCTGCCCCCGCACACCTTCGAACGCCTGCGCGCCCAGGCCGCCCTCCAGGTCCGCCAGGACGCCACCCGCACCGGCGACGACCCCCGCGGCACCGTCCTGGCCGAGGTCCACGCCCCCGAAGGCCTGGCCTCACTGCCCGCCCCCAGCCCCGGCGACGTCTTCTTCGACATGGAGGGCTACCCCTACTACGAAGGCCCCCAGGGCAGGGGACTGGAGTACCTGTTCGGCGCCGTGGCCCGCGACCTGCCCGACCACCCCGCCGAACCCGGCGACGCGGCCCCCGGCCCCGAGCGCTTCCACGCCTTCTGGGCCCACGACCGCGCCCAGGAGAAGCGCGCCTTCGAGGACTTCGTCGACTTCGTGTGCGAGCGCATCGACCGCGACCCCGGCGCCCACGTCTACCACTACGCCTCCTACGAGGCCGACCGCCTCAAACTCCTGGCCGCCGCCTTCGGCACCCGCGAGGCCCAGGTCGACGAACTCCTGCGCGACCGCCGCCTGATCGACCTGTACACCGTGGTCAAGAAGAGCCTGCGCGTCTCCCAGCGCTCCTACTCCATCAAGTACCTCGAACCCCTCTACCTGCCCCAGGCCCGCAGCGGCGACGTCACCAGCGCCGTCTCCAGCATCGACGCCTACGCCGACTACGCCCTGGCCGCCCAGGAGGGCGACGCCGACCGCGCCGCCAAGGTCCTGGCCGACATCGCCGACTACAACCACGACGACTGCGCCTCCACCGCCCGCCTGCGCGACTGGCTGGAGGACCTGCGCCGCGAGCACGGCATCGACCAGCGCCCCGGCGCCCAGGGCGAACTGGCCCCCGACGACGCCGACGAACGCGCCCAGGAGAACCGGCGCCGCCGCGAAGAGGCCGAGGAGCGCCTGCGCGCCCTGACCGCCCCCCTCCTGCAGGACGTGCCCCAGGACCCCCGCGAACGCCGGGAGCACCACGACGCCCGCGCCCTGCTCGCCGCCCTGGCCGGCTACTACCGCCGCGAGGAGAACCCCGCCTGGTGGGACTTCTTCCGCCGGCTGTCCGCCCCCATCGAGGAGCTGGAGGCCGACGGCGACTGCCTGGTGCCCCTGCGCGTGCGCACCGGCGCATGGGTCGAGCCCACCGGGCGCCGGCGCAAGTCCCGCCGCGAGATCCACGCCCGCGCCGACCCCGCCCGCCCCCACCCCTTCACCCCCGGCGAACGGGTGCGCCTGCTCTACCCCGCCGCCCCCGGACGCCCCGCCGACGCCGTGGACGCCCAGGTCACCGCCGCCGACGCCGGATCGCTCACCCTGGAGGAGACCAGCGACCCCCAGCAGACCTACTCCCGCGCCCCCGCCGCCGTCCTGCCCGGGCCGCCCGTGCGCTCGGCCCCCAAGGACGCCGCCCTGTGGTCGCTGACCGAACAGGTCCTGCCCGAGCTGCCCGACCTGCCCGCCGGCCCCGGCCCGGACCTGCTGCGCCGCCGCCCCCCGCGGCTGGCCGGCGGCGCCGCACTGCCCCGCCCCGCCGACACCGGCGGCGACACCGTGGCCGCCGCCATCGCCGCCGTCGACGCCCTGGAGGACTCCTACCTGGCCGTGCAGGGCCCGCCCGGGGCCGGCAAGACCTACCTGGCCGCCCGGCTGATCGCCCACCTCATCGCCACCGGCCGCACCGTGGGCGTGTGCTCCACCAGCCACAAGGCCGTGGAGAACGTCCTGACCGCCGCCCTGCACGCCGCCCGCGGCCAGGGCCTGGACCTGCCGTGCGCCAAACGCCCCTCCGGCAAACCCGACCCCGACGCCCGCTGGGAGCAGCCGGCCACCGTCAAGGCCCTGGCCGCCTGGCGCGCCGCCAACCCCGGGGCGCACCTGGTCGGCGGCACCGCCTGGAACTTCGCCAACGAGGCCCTGGCCGCCGACCCCTTCGACGTGCTCGTCATCGACGAGGCCGGGCAGTTCGCCCTGGCCGACACCCTCGCCGTGTCCACCGCCGCCCGCAACCTGGTGCTGCTGGGCGACCCCCAGCAGCTGCCCCAGGTCGTCCAGGGCTCCCACGGCGAGGGCGCGGCCGCCTCGGCCCTGGAGCACCTGGTGGGCGGGGCCGAGATCCTCGACCCCGCCCTGGGCTACTTCCTGGACCAGACCCGGCGCATGCACCCCGCCGTGTGCGCCCCCGTCTCCCGCCTGGCCTACCGCGGCCTGCTGCACGCCCACCCCAGCGCCGGCGAGCGCACCGTGGCCGGGGTGCGCCCGGGCCTGTACGCCCGAACGGTGGAGCACCAGGGCCGCACCAGCCACAGCCCCGAAGAGGTCGAGGCGGTGGTGGAGGCCGCCGCCCACCTGGTGGGACGCACGGTCCGCGAGCCCGGCTCCAGCGCCGAACGCGAGCTGGCCGGGGAGGACGTGCTGGTCGTGGCGCCCTACAACATGCAGGTGCGCGCCCTGCGCCGGGCCCTGGCCGAGGCGGGGCTGGAGCAGGTGCGGGTGGGCACCGTCGACCGCTTCCAGGGCCAGGAGGCCCCCGCGGTGATCTGCTCGATGACCGCCTCCAGCGGCGCCGACCTGGCCCGCGGCCTGGACTTCGTGCTCTCCCGCAACCGGCTGAACGTGGCGCTCTCGCGCGCCCAGGTGGTGGCGGTGCTGGTGTACTCCCCGCGCCTGCCCCAGGCGGCGCCGCGCACCGTGGAGGAGCTGCGGGTGCTGTCGGGCTTCGCGGGCCTGTGCGCCCAGGCCGCCCCCTGGCCCCCGCCCGCCGACTAGCGCACCGGCCGACCCCGGCCGCCGTCCCCCGCGCAGAAGGTCGGCGCCGGGGCTGCGTGCGGCGCCGAGGCGCCGACGGTCACGCCCAAGAGCGTCCACGCGGCTCCGCCGTACGGCCATGGAACGCCCTCGCAAGGACGTCGGGACTCGTGGCCGCACGCGCTTCAGCAGACCCCATCGGCCCTCCACCGTCCCACGGGCGGTGGCCGGCCCTTGAGGATCGCGGCCGCGCCGACCCCGAGCGGCAGGGTGTCCGCCACTCGCCTTCCCGCCCCAGAGAGCAGGTGCCCGTCCTCCGCCGGGCCGCCGGAGACCCCCGGAGCAGGAAGGTCCAGGAGCCGTACGACGCCGCCCGCCCCGGCGTGCACATGAGAGGGCGGGGGATCCCCAACGACTCCCCCGCCCTTTCCGGGCCCCGGCGCGTCCACCCTCGAAGGATCGCCGGCCGCCCCCAGCATCGGCGGCGCCGGTTTCGTTCGGCTTCCCGCGCGCTAACACACCAGCTCACACGCCCCGCCGAGAGGCGGATGGGCCCGGCGCGCAGACCGGCCGCACCCGGCCTGCGCGATCCCCGCCTCCCTGTCGGCCCCCTCTGATAGGAACGGTTCCCCTCGAGACCCGCGTCCCCGCATCGGCGGCCGACCCCTGGGAGGCAGCAGTGACCACCGCCCTCGTCCTCATCGACGCCCAGCAGAACATGCTGGTGGGCGATGAAGCGGTCCCCTCGGCACCCGATGTCGGCCCGGCCCTGGCCGGCCTGCTCGCCCGGGCGCGCGCCGCCGGGGCGGTGGTGGTCCACGTGCAGAACGACGGCGGCCCCGACGAGCCCGACGAACCCCACACCCCCGGCTGGGAACTGGTGCACGCCCCCGAGCCGGGCGAGCACGTGGTGCGCAAGGGCGAATGCGACGCCTTCGCCGGGACCGACCTGGCCGGCCTGCTGGCCCGGGCCGGCGTGCGCACCGCGGTCCTGGCCGGGATGCAGAGCCAGTACTGCGTCGCCGCCACCGCCCGCGGCGCCCTGGGGCAGGGCCTGGAGACCGTCCTGGTCGCCGGGGCGCACGCCACCTACGACGAGGACGAGGACGCCCACGCCATCTCCCGGGCCACGGAGCAGGACCTGCGCGCCGAGGGCGTGCGCGTACTCCCCGGCGCCGAGCTCACCTTCACCCCGCCGCCGGGCAGGGCCGGGTGACCGGCGCGGCCCGGCCGGGTCGAGGCGCCGCGGTCTTCCGCGTCGGCGAGGGCACGATCGTGAACGTCTCCTCCCACCAGGCCCGCCAGGCGTTCCCCGGGTGAGCCCCTCATGCCACTGCCGAGGCGGCGGTGAAAGGCTCACCCGGGCGCCGGCGATGGGGCACGTCCGGCGGGGGGCAGGTCAACGCGGTGGCGCCGGAATCGATCGCCACCGAGCGCCGGGAGGGCCATCTGCAGGCGCCGGGGCGGGAGGGGGCGAACGGGGAGGCGGGCGCAGATGGCCCGGGTGCATCCTCTGGGGCGGGTCGGCACGGCGGGCGGCACCGTGCCGACACACGACCCCGAGGCGCACGACCGGTGAACGAGCGTCCGCGCCTGTGGCCGCGCCGAAGAGCGGGCCCCGGGATGGAGGGGGAGCCGTCATCCCGGGCACCCACGTCATGCACTCTACGTGACGCATCGCCTACTCATAGGTGTTTTCCTTCAGGTGCTCCCTTGACGGCGCGCACCGTCCCCGGCCGCCCCTCCCGACCGCGCTCGTGCCCGTCGGTCACGCGTGACCGGGCCGACGAGCACGCGCCCCCTTCCGCGCCCGCCGCCTCGAAGCCGGTGACAGGCCAGGACGCGGAGCGTTACCGAAGGGCGGGCCCTGCCCGGCGGCTGAGGGTGTGCCGGCCGGGACGCCCCGAGGGCGGTCGAGCCCGGAACAGAGGGGGGCCAGGCTGACCTGGGGGAAGGGAAGTCGCACCCTTCCCAAGGGCGTGGCCTCAGGGGACTTCGGCCGCCCTGTGAAAGGCGTCCATGGCCACCACGCCCCCCCGTCCGCGCACCGCGGCGGCCCCTGTCCGGCGGGCGCAGCGGGCGGAAGGGCCGCGCGGCAGGGGTACCATGCGTTACCAGCGCCAGGCGGGCCGACCGAGCCCGCCTCCGTCTGCCTCCCTCGCCCGCCGCACCGCCTGAAAGGCACCCGCGACACCGTGCGTCCCACAGACAACGGCGACCGCCCGCGCCGCCTGCCCACCGGCACCAACACACGCCACCCCGCCGGAATCCGCATCGTCGCCGCGGTCCTGGCCGTGGCAGCCCTGGTCCTGGGCCCCGTCGGCTATGTCAACGGCGTCTCGGCCGGCGCCCACTCGGCCGCCGAGTGGTACACCCTGGGCTTCGCCGCCTCGGCCGGACTGCCCCTGCTCGCCGCGGCCATCACCACCGTGGCCGGCGACCGCCGCGCCGCCCTGTGCAGCATCGCCCTGCTGGCCTGGCCGCCGGTCTACATCGCCGCCGTCCACCTGGCCCCCGGCCCCGCCTGACCCCCCGGCCCGTCGCACCCCGGGGCCGCTCTCCACACGGCCCGACCAGGCCCGACCGGCCACTAGGGTGGGCGCCGACCAGGCGCACACCACGGGGCAGCGGGGGAGGGGCATGTCGCCCAAGAAGAAGAACAAGAACAAGCGCAAGACCGCCGAGCAGGCCCCCCGGCCCCCCGAAGGCGCCCCCCGCACGCCCGCCGGCACCGCCACCTCCCGGCGCCGCACCCCCGTGCCCCTGGACGAGCCCAAGGCCCGCTGGCCCGTCGCCCTGTGGACCCTGCTGACCCTGGCCTGGCTCGGCGGCACCGCCCTGTTCTTCATCCTCGTCCTGGCCGAAGGCCTGGCCATGATGGACGACCCCGAGGTGGCCGACGCCTCCCTGCGCTCCACCGCCTGGTACCTGACCGGCATGCTCGTGTGCGCCCTGGCCGTCCCCCTCGCCGGCGCCGCAACCGCCGCCCTGATGCGCCGCACGATCGCCGCGGGCCTGTTCGCCCTGGCCACCGCCGCATCGGCCATCGCCCTGTTCACCCTGGCCTCCCCGGCCGAGCTGTTCCAGGCCCTGCGCGGCGGCCTGGGAGGCGCCTGATCCGCACCCGCCCCGCCCGCGGCGCGCCCGGGACACCGCGCGCCGCGAATACGCCATCATGGACCACCGTGGGCGCAACGACACCGGACCAGAACCCCCCCGAACCCGACGACCACGGCCCCGGCGCCGAACCGGGGCCAGAGCCCGAGGCCGAGGCGCTGCCCGTGCCCGCCGAGGTCCGCCACCGCCTCGACCAGGTCGCCCACAGCGTCCTGGTCGACACCCGCGCCCTGGACGAGGTCCGCCGCCGCTTCGACGCCGACCAGGCCGGGGCCCTGGCCCGCTACCTGGCCTCGGCCCAGTCGCCCAACACCCTGCGCGCCTACCGCACCGACTGGGTCGCCTTCACCGCCTGGTGCATGGCCGAGCACCGCACCAGCCTGCCCGCCGACCCCGTCGACGTCGCCGTCTACCTGGCCGCCGCCGCCGACACCGTCCGCCGGGACGACCCCGCGCGCTGGGCGCTGTCCCCCTCCACCCTGGAGCGCAAGGCCGCCGCCATCGCCGCCGTGCACGGCGCCCACGGCCTGCCCTCGCCCACCCGGTCCGAAGTGGTGCGCCTGACCCTGCGCGGCATCCGCCGCCGGCGCCGCGCCGCCCCCAGCCGCAAGCGCCCCGTGCTGCTGCACACCCTGGCCACCCTGCTCGACCACCGCCCCGAGCCCGGACACCCCGCCGGCGCCGCCCGCGCCCGCGACACCCTGCTGCTGCTCACCGGCTTCGCCGGCGCCCTGCGCCGCAGCGAACTGGCCGCCCTGACCTTCGACGACGCGGCCGTGGACACCGACCCGCGCACCGGCGACCCCCTGCTGGTGCTGCGCCTGCAGGCCACCAAGACCGACCAGGAGGCCCGCCGCGACCAGCAGGTCGCCCTGCCCCGCGGCCGCCACCGGGCCACCTGCCCGGTGTGCGCCTTCGCCGACTGGGCCGAGCTGCGCACCGCCCTGCGCGACGGCGGCCCTGCGGCCCTGCGCCGGGCCCTGGAGGAGTGCGCCGAACGCGAACAGGACCCCCGCCCCGCCCACCGCTGCCACACCTGGACCGGCACCGACCTGGCCGACGGCACCGCCCGCCCCCTCTTCCCGCCCGTGGACCGGCACGGCCGCATCGGCGACCGCCCCGTCTCCGGGCGCGCCGTGGCCGAACTCGTCAAGCGCTACGCCCACCGCGCCGGACTGGACCCCCAGGCCTTCGGCGGCCACTCCCTGCGCGCCGGATTCGCCACCCAGGCCGCCCTGTCCGGGGCCGCCGACCGCGAGATCATGCGCCAGGGCCGCTGGACCAACCCCCGCACCGTCCACGCCTACATCCGCACCGCGAATCCGCTGGAAGACAACGCCGTGACCCGCCTCGGGCTGTGATCTCCCCGTGTCTGTTATGTGCAAGGATGCCGGGGTGATCGATGAGTTTCGCGCGGCATTCCAGGAGCTGATCGACGCCTCCGTCGCATCCGACACCGAGCGCTTCCCCGAAGCCGTGCACCGCGTCTACAACCTGGCCCACCACGTCCCCACCGAAGAGCAGGAGCTGGCCCTGGAGGCCCTGGGCACCCTGCTCTCCGGCGGCCACACCGGCCCGGGCATCACCGCCGACCTGTGCGTGGTGGCCGGCGCCCTGGTGGAGTCGGGCGCCATCCCCGGCGAGACCGGCACCACCGTGGTGCGCCTGCTGCGCACCATGGGCCAGGGCGCGGCCGTGTTCCTGCACGCCTGGAACTCCGCCGGCGCCGGAGCGGTCCCCGACCCCGACGAGGTCACCGCCCTGGCCGAGCAGACCGTGGCCGCAGAGCTGGGCGAGACCGCCGCCACCGCCACCATCTGCTGGTGGACCGTGCGCCGCCACGTGCTGGCCGCGGCCACCATGATGGCCGACCACCGCGTGCGCGCCGCCGTGCGCGCCGACACCGCCCTGAGCGCCGAGCTGATCGCCATCTCCAACCAGCTCTCGGCGGTCCTGGAGGAGTTCGCCGAGATGCGGGCGCTGCTGCGGATGACCGGCGCCACCTCGGCCCTGGTCCTGGACCGGGCCACCGGACGCGGCTTCCGGGTGTTCTTCGAAGGCATCGGCGACAACTTCCAGCTGCACGCCCTGCTGGCCGACGCCCTGGTGGGCGAGCAGGGCCAGGGGCTTCCCGGGCACCGCCCCGACCCCCGCTGGACCGCGGCCTTCCGCGACGCCGAACCCGACCCCGCGGCCGGCCCGGTCAAGGGCTGGTGGAACATGGTGGCCCTGGACGGATCCTGGGTGTGGAACGAGGGCGTCCCCGCCGACATCCCCACCCACGACGGCGAGCACGTGCTGGTCCTGGATCCCCAGCCCTTCCCGCGCTCCTGGAACGCCCGCAGACGCCATCCCCAGGTCAACGGCTGGCTGGAGGTCGACACCGAGCTCGACGCCCAGGAGGCCGAGCAGTGGTGGGCCCGCGCCTCCGCGCCCTCCGACACCGCCTCGGGCTCCTTCGACGCCTTCGGCCGCCCGCCCGCGCCCGCGCCCGAGCCGGCGGAGCCGGCCGCCTGCGAACCCGTCCCCGGGGGAGGGGAGGAGCAGGCCTCCGGCCCCGCAGTCCCCGAGGAGCCGGCCCCCGGGCCCGAGCACGCCCCCGAGGCGCCGCTGCCGGGCACCGGGCCCGTCGAATCGGGTCTGGGCCCCTGGCCCGGCTACGGCGAGGCGACCGGCGCCGGGGCCGAGGACCCCGCAGGGGACCAGGTGCCCGACCCGGTTCCGGTGCCCCCAGCGCCCGAGCCCGGGAAGGCCGGCGCCGACGGGGGAGAGGAGCCCGCGGACGGGCAGGACACCGGGCGCAACGACCGGCACGGGCAGGGCCCGGCCGCCGAGCAGCCCGCCCCCGAGCCCGAGCCTGAGGGCGATGCGGAGGCCCGGGACGGCCGGGAGGGGGGGCGGCAGGAGCCCGAGCCCGCTCCCGAGCCCCATGCCGCGGCCACCGAGCAGATCCCGGTGCTGACCGAGGAGATGCTGCGCGCCTACGACGAGTCCCGCGCCTCCCGGGAGGAGCCCGATCAGGACCCGCCCGGCAA
This sequence comes from Nocardiopsis baichengensis YIM 90130, assembly GCF_000341205.1. Taxonomy (NCBI): domain Bacteria; kingdom Bacillati; phylum Actinomycetota; class Actinomycetes; order Streptosporangiales; family Nocardiopsidaceae; genus Nocardiopsis; species Nocardiopsis halophila. The sequence goes on from NZ_ANAS01000004.1 coordinate 234,825, forward strand.
GCGCATCATGCCGCCGCTGCCCCCGGGCGTCTCCAACAAGTCCGGCTGGGGCCCCACCTGGCGCTGAGGGCGCGCCTGAGCCGCGCGCCGGTGCTCGGACAGCTCCGGGCTCCGGGCGGCGCCGCACGTGGTCGAACCGCGACCTCGGGCGCCCTCATCGGCCGAGGGGGAGCACGCAGCCGTCTCGTGGAGGGTTCGCGCCGAGGTGAGCTTCCTGAGCCGGGGATACAGGCGGTGCGCGCGAGGCTTCGCTGAATCGCGACCGGAGAAACTGAAACGCCTCTCACCCGGACACCGAAGAACCACTCGGACCAGCGGTGATTCCGGGTTCAGGCGTGACTCGTCCGCCTCCGCCCGGTGCCGGCGTGCCGATGGCGCCCGCGCCGATCGGCGGCCGCCCGCGGGGTGAGCGGCCGGCCGTGGCAGGTCGGCCCTGTCCGGCGAAGGGGAGGGCCCACCGCCCGCCCTCGGGCGGTGGGCGGCCGCGCCGGGTGCGGGCAGGCCCCTCAGACGGCGGGGCGGCGCTGGGCGCCGGCGGCGCCCCCGTCCTCGTAGTCCTCGTCGTAGAGGCCGTCGAAGTACTCGTCCGGGCTGACCCCGCCGTGCTCCTCGCGCACCCACCGGGAGGGCACCATCAGGGGCGCCACCAGCAGCACCGCCAGCGGAAGGAACACACCCAGCTCCAGCAGGGACAGCGCGCCCTCCTGGCCCGGCACCCACCCGGGGACCCGGTCGGCCAGCCCCGGGCGCAGCACCGCGGTGGCGCTGGCGGCCATCAGGGTCAGCCCAGCGATCCCCGGCAGCAGGGGCGTCAGCCGGGGCCCGACCAGGACCACGGCCACCACCAGCGCCAGCGCGCACAGGCCGCCGGCGGTGACCGCGCCCGCAGGGCCGGCGAAGGTCCCTCCGGCCCCGTTGAGCGCGGCCAGGCGGGGCTGGGCCCACCCGACGCCGAACACGACCAGCGGGGCGAGGAGGAGGCCGACGAAGAATCCGACGAAGTGGCGCACGGAACAGCTCCTCTCGAAGTCGAGCCTGCACCATAGCGACATTCGCGGCGTCTTGGGCATCTCGGACACCGGGAGTGACCAGCGGACCGACCGCGAACGAGCCCCACCGCGGCCCCGATCGCCCGCTCAGCCGACGCTGTCGCCCCTGAGCGCGCCGAGGCCCGCACCACGCACGGTAACCGCCACCCGGGGCTGCCGAACCCGCCGAACCCGCGCTGCCGCCTGCACAACGCCCCCCTGCCGCCTCCGCCCGCCCCGCACCGACCGCCAACGGGCCCGCCCTGGGCCCCAAGTCCCGACTTCGAGCCCTGAAAGTCCCCATCCCGACGAACCCCGCCCCGGCGCGGGCACCCGGACCGCACCACCCCAGAGCCCCTCCGACCGGTAGCCTGCCCCCATGGGTGACGCCCCCGACGCTCCGCCCCGGGAGACCGACCCGGCCCCCGGCGCCGACCCCGCCGCCGAGACCGCCTTCTACGAGAGCCTGCCGCGGGTGCGCGGCGCCGCCACCGCCCTGCTGCGCGAGGCCCCCGGCGGCCGCGTCCTGCTTGTCGACCCCGTCTACCGCCCCGGCTGGGGCCTGCCCGGCGGCGTCGTCGAAGAGGGAGAGTCCCCACTGGCCGCCTGCATCCGCGAATGCACCGAAGAACTGGGACTGCGCCCCCACCTGAACGCGCTGGTGGCCGTCGACTGGATCCCCCCGCACACCACCCCCAACCGGCGCCCCGCCCTCATCCACGTCTTCGGCGGCCTGCTCCCGCCCCGCGCCCTGGACCGGCTGCGCCTCCCACCCGACGAGCTGGCCGCCGCCGAACTCCTCACCCCCGAACAGGCCGCCGACCGCCTGCCCGCCGACCTGGCCCGCCGCACCGCCCGCGCACTGCAGGCCCAGGACGCCGGCACCACCGTCTACCTCGAACACGGCCGCCCCGCCCCCTGGACCGCCTGAGCGGCCACCGGCCCCGCGCCCTTTAGGCTGGTGGGCGTGAGCAACGACCCGCAGCGGTCCGGCCCGGACCCCACCGACGACCCCGACGTGATCGAACTGGCCACCCGCGTGTTCAACTTCGCGCGCACCGGCGACAGCGGCTCCCTGCGCGCCTACCTGGACGCGGGCGTGCCGGTGGACCTGACCAACGACAAGGGCGACACCCTGGTGATGCTGGCCGCCTACCACGGCCACCACGAAGCGGTGCAGGCCCTGTGCGAGCGGGGCGCCGACGTCGACCGCCTCAACGACCGCGGCCAGTCGCCGCTGGCCGGGGCCGTCTTCAAGGGCGAGGACCAAGTGGTGCGCACCCTGGTCCGCCACGGCGCCGACGCGGCCGCGGGAACCCCCTCGGCCGTCGAGGCGGCCCGCATGTTCGACAAGCAGGAGTTCCTGGAGCTGTTCGCCGAGGGCGCCCAGGACTGAGGCCCCGAAGGCGGGAGCGGCCGACAGGCCGATGGGCCACGAGGCCGAGGCCACGCGCCGTCGCCGCCGCCCCGGGGCACAGGCGGCAGGGGAGGGCGGCCCGACCCGCAGCCCGCCAAACGAGTGGTGGGGGCGACGCCGCGCGTCGCCCCCACCACGTCGAACACCCCTTCCGGCGGCCGCCCTACCGGTCAGCCCCCGCCGCCGCCCCACCGGAACCGGGGGCCGCCTCGCGCCCGTCGGCGCGGGTGTACAGCGGCTCGGAGCTGACCGGCGTCCGCCCCAGCCGCCGCCGCAGCTCATAGGCCACCAGCACCACCGCCACCGACAGCAGCGTCGCCAGCAGGGGAGTGCGCTGGTCCGGAAGCACCGCCATCGCGCCCAGCACCGCCACCAGCGCCACCAGCACCGCCCACGACAGGTACGGGAAGCCCCACATCCGGAACCGCAGCCGCTCGGGCTCCTCACGCCGCATCCGCGCCCCCATCACCAGCTGCGAGGCCACGATCACCAGGAACAGCACCAGCAGGATCGCGCCGATCGAGGCCACCAGGAACCCGAACACCGCATCGCCCCACAGGTAGTTGCCCACCACCGAGGCGTACCCCACGCACGTGCCCAGCAGGATCGCCCGCGCCGGAACACCCCGCCGGGTCACCGCCGCCAGCCCCCGCGGCGCATCCCCCTGCCGGGTCAGCACGTGCAGCATCCGCGAGGAGGTGTACAGCGCCGCGTTCAGCACGCTCAGCACGGCGATGAACACCACCACCTCCATCACCAGCGGCGCCGCCGGCACCCCCACCGTCTCCATCACCGACACGAAGGGGCTCTTGAGCAGCTCGGCGGTGTCCCAGGGCACCACCGCCACCACCACCAGGATCGAGGCGATGTAGAACAGCGCGATCCGCCACAGCACGTTGGTCGTGGCCCGCGCCACCCCCTGCTCGGGCTCGTCGCTCTCACCGGCGGCGATCGTCACGATCTCCACGCCCCCGAAGGAGAACAGCACCACCACCACGGCGGCCAGCACCGCCGCCCACCCGTTGGGCGCGAACCCGCCGTGCGCCCACAGGTTGGACAGCGTCACCCCCTCGCCCCCGCCGGGCCACAGCCCCAGCGCGTACAGGCCGCCCAGCACCAGGAACGCCACGATGGTGGCCACCTTGATCAGCGAGAACAGCGACTCGGTCTCCCCGAACACCCGGACCGAGATCAGGTTGGCCCCCGTCATCACCACCAGCAGCAGCAGCGACAGCAGCCACCCGTCCAAGGGCACCCACCCCGAGAGCATCGCCGCGCCGGCCACCGCCTCGGCCGCCACCAGCACCGAGTACATCCACCAGTACAGCCACCCGATGGCGAACCCGGCGCGCGGGCCCAGGGCCAGGCGCGCATAGTCGGAGAAGGAGCCGGAGGCCGGCCGCGCCACCACCATCTCGCCCAGCGCCCGCAGCGTCAGCAGCACCAGCGCACCGGCGATGGCATAGGAGACCACGGCCGCCGGCCCGGCGGCATGGATCACCGCACCCGAGCCGATGAACAGGCCGGCGCCCACAGAACCGCCGATGGCGATCATCGCCATATGGCGGCGGCGCAGCGTGTGCGCCAGGCCCGGCCTGCCCTTGCCCTGAGCGGAAGAGGTCGTCGTCGGCCCCGTTTCGGGGGAATCATCGTGCGAGGTCACAGCCCCCGAGGCTACGCCGTGCAGCCGCCCCGGCACCGCACCGGGGCCCCGCACCGGCCGCCCCCGCGCCCGAAAGTGACCAAGATCATCGCCCTGCGCCGCCCGGCGGCGCCGCGCCTCACCCCGGCGCGCCCGCGTCCCCCTCGCCGGGCCCGCGCAGCGGCCGCATCGCCTTCTCGGCCTCCTCCTCGGTCAGCACCCCGTTGCGGGCCGCCGACCGCAGCGTCTCCTTGGCCAGCAGGATGTGCTGGCGCGACCTGCCCCCGGGCCGCGTGATGCGCCCGTCCCGCCACAGCGGCTTGAGCGCCAGGTAGGCGTGGGCGTCGCTCATCCACCCCTGGTCCAAAGCCGACAGAAGATCCTCGCGTGCGCTCATGGCCTCATCAACCGCCCCGTCGTCACCGACAGCGTCCCGGCGCAAGCACGGACGCACCGTGCCCCCGCCAGAACCGAACGTAGCGACCCCGCACCCCCGCGCGCGGCCGAATCGGCCGAACCCGACGACATTTCCTCCCCTGGGACCACGGCGTTCACCCCTACGCCGCCGAACCGACGCCGCCACGGAACCCCGCGGCGCCCCGCAGACCGCACGGCGGGGCCGGGAGAGAGAGCCCCCCGGCCCCGCCGCCGTCCTCCGCCGATGGGCCGCGCCTAGGGAACCTGCTCCACGGCCACATCGGGCAGCCAGGACTCCCACGCCTTGGCCCCGTGGGCCACCACCACCGGCCACCCCCGGTACGCCGAACTCGCCCAGATCACATGGGCATCGGCGGGGGACAGGCCGGTGCCCTGCCACCGGGTGACCAGGTGCGCGACCGCCTCGGCCTCACCCCGCCCCAGGGCGCCGAAGGTGAACACCGGTGCGTCCAGGCGCCCCCGGGCCGCCTCCGCGCGCTCACCCGGAAGCCCGCTCAGCGCCTGCACCAGCGCCAACGCGGGCACGTGCAGGGGCACCACCTTGCGCTTGGCCACGCCCACCAGCGCCGACATGTACACCGACCCCTCCACCCACGACGAGATCGCCGAGGCCGTCAGGATCTTCCCGCCGATCACGCCGCCGCCCCGTCCGGGCCGGCCTCGCGGGGCCGGGACTCACCGGTGAGGCCCAGCGCCCATTCCATGGCGCGCTCGAACTCCTCCGGGTCGCGCTCGCGCGCCTGCTGCAGGTCCTGCTCGATGAGCACCCCCGCGTTCTCCTGCCGTCGGAGCTTGTCGGCCAGGGCCTCATTGACCACGGACGACACCGACCGCGCCTCGCCCGCCTCCACCGCCTGCTCCGCCCACGCCAGAAGCTCGGGGTCCAACGTCACCGTCACGCGCTTCTTCACCTCGCTCATACTTTCATCATACTTACTCGTCCGCCCCAGACCCTGGAAACCGGCCGGGCAGACGACGCGAAGCTACCGCCTCCCCATGCCCCACCTCAGGAAAACCACCGACACCGCCACCGACACACCAAAAAAGAGGCGGCCCGAAAGCCGCCCCTCCACGAAAACGCAGCCGCGCCCTCACCCCGACGCCGGCCCCTCCAGCACACGCGCCTGCCCCTCACCGCCCTCCACCGGACGACGCCCCTCCCGAACCGACACCACATCGGCCGCATCCGCCACCAACCGCGAGAAATTCAACGGCTGATCCAGACTCACCATGTGCCCCGCCCGCGGAACGTTCACCAACCGCCCCTGCGCACACGCGTCCATGAACCGCTTCTCATGAATCCGGAAATGATCCCGCGCACCGTTCACCAACCACACCGGCCCCGGATACGCCCCCAACGCCCCCAACACGTCCATGTCCGCGATCTCATCGATCACCGACCGCGCCGCCTCCATCGCCAGACCACCGCCCAGCACCGCCTCGGCCCCCTCACCGCGCAGCGTCAACCGATGGAACCGCTCGTTCACCGACTCACCCTTGTCCGGCAGCACATCCAGCAACGCCGTCGGAATCCGGTACACCTGCGCCAACGACTGCGCCGGCCGCGCCGTACAGCTGGCCGCCACCAACCCGGCCACCCGCCCCGGACTCGCCGCCGCGGCCGCGATCGACACGAACCCCCCCAGACTCAACCCCACCAGCAGCGCACGGCCCCCCACACCGTCCACCGCATCCAGCACCGCATCCACCGCACGCCCCAGCGAGAACTCCTCACCCCGACGCTCACCGTGCCCCGGAAGATCCGGCGCCACCACCCGGCGCCCCTCCTCCCGCAAGTGCTCCACCTGCGGACGCCACATGCTCCCCGACACCCGCAACCCGTGCACCAACACGATCGCAACGCCCATGCCGACATCCCATCCCTTCGAACGGCCCGCACTCAGCAATAGGACACCGTCACCGGCGCATGGTCCGACCAACGCGCATCATGCGAGGCCGCACGCTCCACACACGCCCGCTCCGCCCGCGCCGCCAGCCCCGGCGTGGCCACCTGGTAATCGATCCTCCACCCCGCATCGTTGTCGAAAGCCCGCCCCCGGTACGACCACCACGAGTACAGGCCCTCCACACCCGGATGCAAAGCCCTCACCACATCCACATACCCCGCCTCGTCGAACACCCGCGACAACCACGCCCGCTCCTCGGGCAGAAACCCCGAACTGCGCCGATTGCCCCGCCAGTTCTTCAGATCCGCCTCCCGATGCGCGATGTTCCAGTCACCGCACACCACCAGCTCACGCCCGGCAGCCTCCACCTCGGCCCGCCGCCGCACCAGATACGGCCAGAACGCCTCCATGAACCGCTCCTTCTCCGCCTGCCGCTCCGTACCCACCTCACCCGAGGGCAGATACAGGCTCCCCACCGAAACCGCCCCCACGTCCACCTCCACATACCGGCCCGACCCGGCGAACTCCTCCGCGCCGAACCCCACCCGCACCGCATCGGGATCCGCACGCGAGTACACCGCCACCCCCGCACGCCCCTTCACCGCCCCCGGCGCCAGCACCACATGCCACCCCTGCGGAGCCGCCACCTCGGCCGGCAGCTGCTCGGCCAGCGCCCGCACCTCCTGCAGACACACCACATCGGCCCCCGAAGCACCCAGCCACTCCGAGAACCCCTTGCGCGCCGCCGCCCGCAACCCGTTCACATTCACCGTCGAAATCACCGAAGACACGGCCCCACACCCTAGTGCGCCCCCTCCGCGGCACCCGCACCCTCCGACAACCGCCGCAGAACCCCATAGGTCCGGTTCGACCGCGCCGCCTCCCGCTGCGCCGACGCCGTCACATCGATATAGGACTGCGACGACGTCAACGACGTATGCCCCAGCAACCGCATGATCTCGGTGACCGACGCCCCGTCCTCGGCCAACCGCGTGGCGAAGGTGTGCCGCAGCGCATGCACCAGCGTCCCCCGCGCCACCCGGTCGTTCACCCCCGCATGCTTGTAGCACTGCCGCACCAGGTACTGCAGACCGCCCCGGCGCAGCCCCTCGCCCCGGTTGTCCACCAGCAGCGGATCCCCGCCCCGCACCCGCACCCCGAACCGCGCCTCGCGCGAAGCCAGATAGGCCTCCAACAACGCCTCCAACGGCGGCTCGATCGGCAGCGACCGCGTCCGGCCCCCCTTGCCCACCACCCGCACCCGCCGCTCACCCGGACGACCGCCCACCGACTCCACCCGCAGCCCCAGCATCTCCGCCGACCGCAACCCCGTCAGCAGAGCCAGCGCCATCACCGCCATGTCCCGCTCCGGCCACGGATCCCGCGCCCGACGGCACCCCGCCGCCAACGCCTCCAGCAACCGCTCCGGGGTGTCCTCGCCCATCAACGGCTTGGGCTCGCCCTGCCGCAGCCGCGGACGCCGCACCGCCTGCATCGGATTGCCCGCCAGGGCCCCCTCCGAGACCCAGAACCCGAAGAACCCGTTCCACGTCGACCAGGCCCGCACCACGCTCGACGGCGCCCGCTCGGCCGCGAACTCCGCGAACGCCCTACGCATCACCTGCGCGTCCAGCTCCTCCAGGCCCACCCGCTCCTCCGGGCGCCCCAGACCCTGCGCCGCACACTCCAGCACCCCCCGCAGATCACGCCGGTAGGCCGCCACCGTGTGCGGCGACGGCTTGCCCGCCATCCGCGCCACCAGGTACTCCTCCACCGCCTCGGCCGCCGACCGCCCCGGCGCGCCCCCGGCCCCCTGCACAGAACCTCCAACGAACTCCGCAGTGCTCATGCCCCCAACCCTCCCCGATCCCGAACCCGCCCACCACACTGGCCCCGGGCGTTTTCGAACACCCCGGCCACCGCTGTTCGACCGCAGCGCGGCCGCCCCGCCGCCCCGCGCCGGACCGCCCCGGGGCAGGGGAGCGGCACCCCCTCCACCCACGCCACGACGAAGGGGCCGGACGCCCCGCGCCCCGCCCCTGCCCACGCCTCCGGCACCCGGCACGACCGCCGGGCGCCCGCACTCACGGAATGCGCTTGGCCACCCACATCGACACCGCGTGCAGCGGCCACTCCAACGGCCCGCGCCGCACCAGCAGCCGCCACACCGTCGCGAACACCAGTGCCCCCACCAGCACCGTCAGGTCCAACCGGTCCGACACGAACGCCAGCGGCGTCCCGTCCACCAGCCCCGACCCCGCCAGCCGGATCACCAGCACATGCCCCACATAAGTGGTCAGCGCCAGCGCACCCACCGCCGCCAGCGGATACACCGCCCACCGCAGATACGGCGCCACGATCAGGCACAGCCCCAGCACCGCCAGCGCGATGCCCCCGGCCCCGTACACCTCGAACGGCGTCCCGCTGTGCCCCGAGGACACCAGCAGCCACGCCCAGTCGTTCACCGGCACCGTCCCGGGGAACCCCTCCCGCAGCGCCTCGCCCACGCTCGACGCCCCGCCGTAGGCCTCCATCGCCGAGGCGTCGAAGGACCCCTCCAACCGGGCCCGCCCGCCCAGCTCCAGCGCCGCCCAGGAGGCGGTGTAGGCCACCGCGGCAAGGCCCGCGCCCACGCCCACCAGCGACCACTGCACCGCCCGGCGGCGCAGCCGCAGCCGGCCGACCGCCATCCCGGCGAGCACGAACGGCATCCAGGTGATGGCCGGGTAGGCGCCGGTGATCAGGAAGTTCACGAACCCGTCCCCGGCCAGGGACACCAGCGGGTCGTAGGAGTCGACCGCGCCCACCGGGCCCGCGAGCGGCCCGCCCGAGATCAGGTCGCGCAGGTAGAAGGAGACCACCGGCCCCAGCACGCCCAGCACCGCGGCGGTGCCGGCCACGATCTTCCAGCGCTCGCTCATCAACGGCGCCGCCAGGACGAAGAACACCGCGTAGTAGGCCAGGATCACCGAGACAGGGGTGCCCAGCATCGTCAGCAGGGTGCCCACCGGCAGCATGATCAGGCCGCGGATGACCACCCGCCACAGCGCCACGCCCATCTCGTGCCCGGCCTTGGGGGAGGGACCGCCCGACAGCAGGGCGATGGACACCCCGGCCAGCAGCGCGAACAGCGCCGCCGAGCGCCCGGACACCAGCCCGTACAGGGCGTTGCTGCCGTCGGCCAGCGTCCAGCCCACGCCCACGTGCACCACGAACATGCCCAGGACCGCCAGGCCGCGGGCCACGTCGATGCCCACCAACCGGTCGGCCGCGGGGCGCCGCGGCGCCCCCGGGGCACCGGAGGCGCCGGAGGCCTCGGTGGGGGGAGGGGAGGGGCGCCCGTCGTCGTGCGCGGCGGGCGCCGGGCGGGCGGCCTCGGGGCCGTCCGGGGCGCTGTCGGTCGGGGCGGCGGTCTCGGCCGCACCGTCGCGAGGGGAGGGGCTGATGCTGTTCGACACCCTTCGAGCATCGCGCGCCCGGGGGAGGATTGCAGGGGTACAGGCGGCTTGTGACCGGTTGTGGCCGGAGCGCGGCACAGAGGCGCGGCGGGGACAACGCAAGGGCCCCTCCGCGCGTCCTACCGACGGCGCACCGCCCGGCGGACCTGGCGGTATGACCGTTATGCCAAGAATGCCCCAGTTTCATGCATAACGTACTTTATGCATGAAACATCGATCGCCCCCCGAGGGCCCAGATCCACCCCGCGGCAGGGACTCTGGGGCTTGGCACTCTTTTTACCTGCGGGAACGCCGCGTCTTCACCTCGAACTGCACGTCCACCCCGAGGGGCCCCGGGCGATCCGGGGCAGGGGGGCGACACGGCTACGCCATGGGGGCGGAGCGCCAGGGGGTGCCGAGCATTCGCCGTCGCACGGTCACCGCCTTCCGAGCCGCGCCCGCCGGAGTCGTCCGCATCGCACAGGCGGGCCGCCGGCGCAGTTCGGCCGGCACGGCTGGTCGAACCTGACAGGAAGCGCAGCGCCCGGCCGTCCGGACGCACACAGAGCGCGGACGGAGGCTCCGGGCGCGTGGCAGCAGACAAGCGATCTGCGAAGTGGGTCAGGTACGGAGACCCGAGCCGGTCGGACGTGCCGACCCGCCCCGGCGACCCGGTGTTCGCCCATTGAGGCCCTGGGCCTCAGAGGCCGCTCACGAGGTCGACCGAGGTCGGCCAGCGACGTGAACCCCGATGCGCTGCATGCCTTCTCGCACTGGCGCGCCACGGCCTACGGCGCCTCCGGCGGGGCGTGCACCGACCGCGCGTGGAGCACCGGTGGGCCGGTGAGCGAAACGTGCGCACGCGAACCGCAAGCGCGAGAAGCCCTGGGCAACCCCTCTTCCAGGCGGGTACTCGAAGCGCCGATAATCAGCATTATGTCAAGTTGAGTCCGGTGGAACCCTCCCCGTCCGCCGGGCGGCCTGTCAGTGCACCGGCGCGAACCGGCTGACCGTCCTGTGCCCGAGTGCGAAATCGAGCATCGGGAGGACGAGCTCATCGAGGCGACGACCTTCGCCGGGGCCGATGCGCTCGCGGTCATGGTCGGCGAGCTGTGCCTCAACGCCGCCGACGGCCATTTGCCGGTGCGGGTGCGCGACATCGAGTCGACCGGGCACGGGGCCTCATGTGAGCGGACGGCGCTTGGCCGAGGAGTGCGTGCAGTGCCGGATTCGGCGCCGACGCCTCGCCTGTGGAGCCTGCACTCCCCTCCCCCTCCGGCGTGGGCCCATGGCGGGTTTCCGGGCCTGGACGGCGGCGGCACGGAGGACCGTTTTCGCAGGTCACCGTCGCGTGATCCTGGCCACTTCTCCCCTGGTGCCCGGTCGCTCGGGCGTGCGGGAAGCGCGGCGGGGGCGGGATCCTGCGGGTCGGCGGCACCGACCCGCAGGGTTTGCCTCCTCGGGGGCGCGACTTACCCTTTACGGCGGCATATCCCCCTGTTTGCCTTCGCCGTGCCGCCCTGCACTCTCGCACCACGGCCTTCTCACACGCTCCCGCTCCCCCTTCGGCCGCCCCGCGCGGTCAGGAAGGCCCCCGCTTGACCACCGCTGCGCCCCTGCACGCCCCCGCCCCGCCGTCCGCTCCCGCCGAGGGCGCCGCCCGGCTGGGCGGACTGGACCTGGCGCGCGCCGTGGCGGTGCTGGCGATGTTCACCGTCCACCTGGGCGCCCCCTTCACACCCGAGCCCTTCCAAGAGGCCGTGCGGACCCTCTCCCACGGGCGCTCCTCGGCGCTGTTCGCGCTGCTGGCCGGGGTGGCGCTGGCGATGATGAGCGGCCGCACGCGGATTCCCGCCGGGGCGCGCCTGGCCACGGCCCGGCGCCGGATCGCGGTGCGCGCCGGGTGCCTGGCGGTGGTCGGCCTGGTGCTGATCCGGCTGGACACCCCGGTGGCGATCATCATCGCCCACTACGGGGGCTTCCTGCTGCTGGCGCTGCCGTTCCTGGGAATGTCCGCGCGGCGGCTGCTGCTCGTGGCCGCGCTGTGGGCCCTGGTCGGCCCGCAGGCCTCCTATCTGGCGCGCGCGGGGCTGGAGGGGGTCGCGGCTGGCGGTGCGGCCGAGGCGCTGGCGGTCTCCACGGGCGCCGCGCCGTTCCTGCTGACGGGCATGTTCCCCGCGGTCTCCTTCCTGCCGTTCGTGCTGGCAGGGCTGGCGCTGGGGCGTGTGGACCTGGCCGAGGGGCGGGTGCGGGCGCGTATGGCGGCCTGGGGCGCGGTGCTGGCGGCGGTCGGGTACGGCGGGGCGCGGCTGGCGCTGTGGTGGCTGGCCTCCCCCGCCGAGGCGGCGCGGGTGGGGGCGCACACCTACTTCCACGGTGCGGTGCCGCTGGAGGGCCCGGCCTGGCTGCTGACGAGCGTTCCGCACAGCGGCACCACCTTCGAGGCGGCCGGGTCGGCGGGGGTCGCCGTGGTCGTGGTGGCGGTGTGCCTGGAGGCGGCCGATCGGGCGCCGCGCGCCCTGGCGCCCCTGGCGGCGGTGGGGGCGATGTCCTTGACGGTTTACGTGGCGCACGTGCTGGGCATCTGGGCGGTGCGCTCGGCCGGATGGTGGGAGTGGCCGCTGCTGGCCGAGGCGTTCGCCGTCGCGGCGGTGGGCGGGGCCTGGGCCTGGCGTGCGCGGTGGGGCAAGGGGCCGCTGGAGCGGCTGGTGGCCGGGGCGGCCCGCAGGGTTCCGTCGCGGGCCTAGGGCCGGGTCCGGAGGGGCCCGCCCGGCAGGGCTGCGGCCGTCTCGCCGCCGGGCACCGGGCCCGGCCCAGGAGCGGGAACCGGTTGTCCCCCGGGGGTGGCCGCTGTCGGTCGCCGGCCTTTCGCGCCGGATCCGGTGCGGGGCTGGGGTGTGCGGTCCTAGGGTGGGTCCATGGTCTGGCAGCGCGACGTCGATCTGGTGGTGCCGCTGTGGCAGGGAGGCGATGACGTGCGGGTGGCGCCGGGGGCGGCGGCGCTGGCGCGCCAGGTGCCCTCCGGCGGCAGCAGGCTGCACGTCTCGGTGACCGACGGCCCCCGGCGGGTGGTCGGCGGTGTGCTGAACCTGGAGACGGTGGCCGAGACCCAGCGCCAGCTCGGGGACCGCCTGGCGCGGCGGGATCCGGCGCGCACCCTCACGCTGGGCGGGGACTGCTGCTCGGATCTGGCGGCGGTGCGGCACCTGGCGGCGCGCTACCCCGGGATGGCCTGCTACTGGGTGGACGCGCACCCGGACCTGAACACCCCGCAGTCCTCGCCGTCGGGGCGGGCGCACGGGATGGTGCTGCGTGCGCTGCTGGGGCAGGGCCATGCGCGGCTGACCGGTGCGGGTGCGGCGCTGTCGGCCCGTGATGTGACGCTGGTGGGCACGCGCGCCTTCGATCCGGCCGAGGAGGAGTTCGTGCGGGCGCACGGGGTGGCCGTGGCCGGTCCGGAGGCGGTGGAGGCCGACCCCGACGGGGTGGCGCTGCGGCGCACGGCGGGCAGCCCGGCGTATGTGCATCTGGATGTGGACGTGTGCGACCCGGCCGAGGTGCCTGCGGTGGCGTGCCCGGAGCCGGGCGGGCCGTCGGTGGAGGCGGTGGCCCGGGTGCTGGCCGCGCTGGCGCGCCACCACGAGGTGGTGGGGATCGGGGTGTGCGAGTACGCGCCGGTGATCGAGCACGATTCCAAGCGGTTGAACGTTCTCCTGTCGGCGCTGGGGCTGTGCGAGCCGGTCTTTTAGCCGGTGGTGCAGGGCCGGTGCCGGAGTCGCCCGGTGGGCGGGGTGCCGTCAGTCGTCGCGGGGCCCTCCCCCGCCGGTGCGGGGGTCGTCGGCGTCCTGCCGGTCGAGGAGTTCGTTGAGGCACTGCAGCAGGCGGATCTGTGCGGGGTTGTACATTTCGGCCACCGCGTGGGCCAGCACGTTGCGGGCGGCCTCGGCCCCCTGGGGCGAGCCGGCGGTCGGGTCCGCCGACTGCGGGTCCTTCTGCCGTGCCTTGCGGACCACCGGCGCCATGCGTGCGGCCAATCGTTCGATGGCGGCATCCTTCCTTGTCCGCGGCCGCCACGGTACCGCGCGCCGGAGTTGGCCGGGTTGACCCTGCCCCGAGGGCAGGCCTTGTACTGGGCTCGGCGCCCCGGGCGGGGGCGGTGGGCGTTGCGGCCGCCTCCTGCACCTGTGGTCTCCCGCCTGCGCGGGGCCCGGGCCGTTTCGTGGATGGGCCGAACCCCGGGAGGTGGGCGAGATGGTCGAAGGTCTCAGGCGGCGCCGGTGGCGCGGCAGGGTCGGGCCGGGCGACGGGAGCGCGCTGGCCGAGTACCGCATCTGGCAGGTGTCCACGCGCTCGCTGTTCTTCCTCGACACCGCGGGCCCGGCGGGCGGGCGGTGCGTCTTCGCGGTCGACGTGCGCCACCTGGTGGACTCCAAGTCCAAGCGGGAGCAGGAGGCCGGGGCGGGTAAGAGCCCTGCCGCGCTGTACCGGGACGGCCTGCAGGTGCACCGCTCCAACCTTCCGGCGGCCTTCCCGGTGCCCGGCGGGGTGGTCGAGGTGGCCGCCTCCCCGTTCGGGCTCAAGCGCATGCGCTATGTCGGCGACGACGGCGCCGAGTTCGCGCTGCGCCCGCACCCGCGTTCGCTGGAGGGGCTGCGGGAGCGGCTGGGCCGGCGGTATCCGCGTGCGAGCGCGGTGGTGGGCGCGGTGTCGGCGGCGGTGCTGCTGGCGGCGCTGGCCGTGGGGCTGCTCCAGGGGGCGGAGGTGCTGACCCGTCCCGAGGCCGTGGCCGAGCAGGTGGGCGCGTTCGCCTCGCCGGTGCGCCTGCCGGTGTGGGCGAACGCGGCTCTGGGCGCGGCGGGGTTCCTGGCCGCTTTCGAGCGCGCCTCCCGCCTCCGGTACCACTGGCTGATCGACTCGGCCGCCTGTTGAGCGGGGCCGGGCGGGCCCGGGGCGGATCGCCTCCGCCCCGGGCCCGTGGTCAGCCCGCCAGCAGGGGCGGGACCAGGTAGATGATCTCGAAGGCCTCGTAGAGGGCGCCGATGACGAACAGCGCCAGTGCGGGCAGGCTCAGCCATCCGATCTGTCGCAGGCCGTGGAGGTAGGCCCGGCGCCGGTTCGGGGCGCCGACGGCGCCGGGGCGGATCCAGGACCTTCCCAGCAGGTAGGCGCCCAGGTGGGCGCGGATGATCTGGAAGGGCCTGTGCAGGGCTCGCATGTGTCCTCACTCGGTGGCGTGTGGCGGGTGGCGAGCCGTCCGGGCCGTCGCCGGGCGGTGCCGGGCGCGGTCGCGGGTGGCGCCGAGGGCGCGTGCCGGGGCGCGGGTCGCCCGCGGGGTCGGGCCGGCGGCTCGCACACCAGTGCAGTCCATGCCCTTGGGGCAGGGTCAAGCCGGTGAGGGGGACGGGGAGCCGGGAGGGCGCCGGCGCTCGGCCGGGCGCCTGCCGGTGCTCATTCGGGCAGGTCGAGCCACCCGGTGCGCACGTGCCAGTGGCCGCCGGCGGCGACGTGGTCGGCGGTGGCGCGCTCCAGGCGGGTGGTGCGGCGGGCGCGCGCGGGGTCGGCCCGGGGGCTGCGGTGGATGAAGCGGAACACGTCGTCGTCGCCGGGGGCGGGTTCGTCGACCAGGGTGAACAGTTTCTGGAAGCGGGCGATGTTGCCGTCGTGGCCCAGGTGGTCGTTGAGGCGGGGGTCCAGCATCCAGGAGGAGCAGGTGGCCACCGGGTGGTCGGCGCCCAGGCGGGTGCGGAAGAAGGGGCGGGCGCGGCGCAGGGAGTCGGCGACGTCGCCGGGGTCCAGGGGCGGGCCGGCGGGGATGTGGATGCGCAGGCAGGGGGCGCCGGGGGCCAGGTCGGGGCGGCCCAGGGCGCGGGCGCGGGCGTGGTCGAACCAGCGGACCGAGGCCTGGGTGGCCAGGACGTTGGGCTCGTACTGCAGGCGGCCCAGCTCGTACAGGCCCGAGCGGAACTGCAGGGCGACCCAGCCGGCGGTCTCCAGGCCGGTGCGGCCGAACATGCGGCGGTTGGCGGCGACCTGGCGGCCCACGTCGCGCAGGGTGGCGCGGGTGACGTCCTCGGGTACGCCCAGGGCGCGCTGGTGCTCCAGGTACCAGGGCAGGGACAGGGCGAAGGCGATGACGGGGGCGCAGCGGGCGCGGGGGTCCTCTGCCGTGTGCAGGGCGGGCCAGTCCTGCCAGGCCGGGGCGGTGCCGGCGTCGGCGGCGGCGCGGGCGGCCAGGCGTTCGACCAGGTGGAGCAGGCCGGGGGGCCAGGTTGCGTCGGGCCAGGCGGCGCGGATCTCGGCGCGGTCGGGCTCGGGCAGGGCGAAGGGGGCCAGGAGGCGGTCGGGGTCGGCGGTCAGGGGGTCGGCGGCGCCCCGGGCGGCGGGGTGGGGCAGGTCGGCGGCGCTGCGCAGCCAGTGCGCGGCGGCGGCCTCCAGGCCGTGGCGTTCGCACAGCTCCTCGGCGTCGTACCCGGGTCCGTTCATCGGTCCTCTCCCCTCCCCCAGGCGCGGGCGTGCCCCCGGCGGATGAGGGCACCATCACACACCAAGGCATACTCTTATACCGAACGCCGCCAACACCCCGATAGCGTAGAAAACGAGGACGCTCACCGATGCCCACCCCGGCGCAGCAGGTACACGACTGGCTGGCCATGTACGACGCCCCGGACGCATCGGTGGCCCGCCTGTTGTGCGACCGGCATCCGGGCTCGGCCACGGCCGTCGTGGAGATCGGTGAGGACCTGGAGCCGTCGGTGCGCACCTTCGCCGACCTGGCCGAGCGCTCGTCGCGCCTGGCGGCGGGGATGGCGCGCCTGGGGATCGGCCCGGGCGACCGGGTGGCCACGCTGCTGTGGCGCGGGTTCGACCTGGCGGCGACCGCGGTGGCGGCCTGGCGGCTGGGGGCGGTGCACGTTCCGCTGCTGACGGCCCTGGCGCCGGCGGCGATCGGCACGCGCCTGGCCGCGGCGCGGGCCCGGCTGGTGGTCTGCGAGGAGCAGGTGCGCCACAAGCTGCAGGACGCCGGGCCGTGGCGGGTGGCGGTGGCCGGTGAGGGGGGCGGCCTGGCCGGGGACCTGAGCCTGGAGGGGCTGGCCGCGGGGGCGGGCCCGGTGCCCGAGCCGGCGGCGGTGGGCGGCGCGGCGCCGTTCCTGCACCTGTTCGCGCCCGGGCCGGGCGGCATGCCGCGGGCCTTCGAGGTGCCGGTGCGGGCGCTGGCGGCCTTCCAGTCCCACCTGCGCTTCGGCCTGGACGTGGCCGAGGGGGACGTGTACTGGAACACCCACGACCCCAGCTGGCACTACGGGCTCTTCCACGGGCTGGTGGCGCCGCTGGCGGAGGGGCGGTCCAGTCTGCAGCTGCGGGCGGGCGGCGACCCGGAGCTGGTGCTGGACGTGCTGGCCGAGCAGCGGGTGAGCAACCTGGTGGCACCGCCGACGCTGTACCGGACGCTGCGCTCGTCGGTCAAGACGCTGCCGCCGGAGGTGGCGGTGCGGCGCCTGTCGAGTGCGGGCGAGCCGCTGCCCGAGGGGGTGGCGGAGTGGGCGGCCGACGTGTTCGGCACGCCGGTGCGCGACCACTACGGGCAGGCCGAGCTGGGGGTGTGCGTGGGCCAGCACCAGCACCCCCGGGCCCGGGCGGCGGTGCCCGCGGGGTCGCAGGGCACGTGCCTGCCGGGCTGGTCGGTGGCGGTGCTGGACCCCTTCGACGACGTGGAGGCCGCCCCGGGGGTGCTGGGGCGGGTGGCGGTGGACGCCCACGACAGCCCGGCGTACTGGTTCGGCGGCTATGCCGGGGATCGGCGGGCGCGGCTGACGCCTGACGGCCGGTGGTTCGTGACCGGTGACACGGCGGTGCGCGACCGCCAGGGGTGCTTCTTCTTCTCCTCGCGGGACGAGGAGGCGATCCTGGCCTCGGGGTACCGGATCGTCCCGGGGGATGTGGAGACGGCGCTGCTGGAGCACCCGGACGTGGTGGAGGCGGCGGTCTACGGCGCCCCGGACGGTTCGGGCGGGCGCACGGTGGCGGCCAGCGTGGTGCTGGCCGAGGGGGCGCAGGCGGGGGCGCAGCTGGCCGAGAAGCTGCGCGAGCTGGTGCGGGGGCGCTTCGCCGAGCACGCCTACCCGCGCACGATCGACTTCGTGGAGGAGCTGCCCAAGTCGCCGTCGGGCAAGATCCGGCGCTCGCGGCTGGGGCCGCGCCGGGGGTGATCCCGGGCGGTCCTTCAGCGGGAGGTGCGGCCGGCCGGCAGGTCGGGCAGGGCCACGGTCGTGGTCCGCCGGCCCATGGCGAGCATCGCCTTGAGCAGCAGGGGCCGCGAGAGCAGGGTGTTGCGCAGGCGGATGCCGCGGGCGGTGGCGGGGGCCAGGAAGGTTCCGGTGCGGTCGCCGCCGGCCTGGCAGCGGCGGGCGTAGGCGCGCAGCCGGTCCTCGTAGCGGGTGAAGGCGGCCCGGTGGTCGTCGGGGGTGCGGGCCAGTTCTGCGGCCAGGACGTAGGCGCCGACCACGGCGGTCCCGGCGCCCATGCCGCCGATGGTGGCGCCGCAGGCGGCGTCGCCGACCAGGCACACCCGGCCCTGTGACCAGGCGGGGGCGTCGACGCGGCTGATGGCGTCGTAGTACAGGTCGGGGGCGCCGGGCAGGGCCTGGAGCAGGCGGGGCACGTGCCAGCCCATGCCGGAGAGGGCCTCGGCGATCCGGCGCTTGTGGGCTCGGGGGTCGCGGCGGTCGGGGCCGGGCGGGGGTGCGGCGAAGACGACGTAGGCCTGGGGGCGGGCGCCGTCGCGGTGGCCGGCGACGACGGAGGCGAAGCGGCCGGGGGTGTTGTAGGCGGTGGAGCCGCGGGCGGGGGCCAGGCCGGTGCCGTGGGGCAGGGGCCAGGTGGCGGCGTGGTGGCCCAGGTGGGTGACGTAGCGCTCTTCGGGGCCCAGGGCCAGGCGGCGGACGTTGGAGTGCAGCCCGTCGGCGCCGATGACCAGGTGGAACTCGCGCGGGCCGGCGCGGCGGAATTCGGCCAGGACGCCCGAGGGCATCTGGGTCAGGGCGGTGATCGAGTCGCCGAGGATGTACTCGGTGGTCGGGGCGCTGTGCTCGTGGAGCAGCCGGGCCAGGTCGTGGCGGGCGACCTCGATGTCGCCGCCGGCGAAGGAGTCGGGCAGGTGCAGCAGGGTGCGGTCGGCCTCGTCGACGAAGCGGATCGGGCTGCCGCCGGTCTGTATGCGGCGCAGTTCGTCCAGCAGGCCCATGCGCTCCAGGACGGTCAGGTGGGTGGGGCCGCGGAAGTCGACGGCCTGGCCGCCCCGGCGCAGGGCGGGCGCGTCCTCCACGACGGTGGGGGTGAAGCCGTGGCGTGCCAGCCAGTAGGCCAGTGCCGGGCCGGCGATGCCGGCGCCGGAGATGAGGATGTCGCTGTTCACCACGGGGGCCTCCGCTTCCTGTGCCCTGAAACTGTGTCCGACGGACACTGTCCGGTGCTGTGTATCGTAGACGCAGTTCCGAGCGGCCACAAGGAAGGACCGGCATGGGCCAGGACCACTCCGGAGCGGTCAGGCTGCTGTGGGGGCCCCGCGCGGCCCCCGCGCGCGGCCCCAGGCCCGCCCTCGACCTGGACCGCATCGCCCGGGCCGGCATCGAGACCGCCGACGCCGAGGGGCTGGGCGAGGTGTCCATGCACCGCGTGGCCGGGCGGCTCGGCGTCACCAAGATGGCCCTGTACCGCTACGTCCCGGGCAAGGCCGAACTGGTCGCGCTCATGGCGGACACCGCCGTCGGCCCCTGCCCCGCCCCCCAGGACCCGCACGCCGGGTGGCGCGCGCGGCTGGAGGAGTGGGCCCGCCGGCTGCTGGCCGCGTTCCTGGACCACCCCTGGGCGCTGGAGGCCACCGTCGGCCCGCGGGTGCCCGGCCCCGCAGAGCTGTCGTGGCTGGAGAGCGCCGTGGGCGCCCTGGAGGGAACCGGGCTCGGCGGCGCCGAGCGGATGGACGCGGCCGTCCTGCTGGTGGGCCACGTGCGCACCATCGCCCAGCAGGCCCGCGCACCGGGCGCGGCCGGCGGGGACGGACCGCAGCTCGGCACCGCCCTGGGCACGCTGGTGCACGAGCACGGAGAGCGGTTCCCCGCACTGGCCGCCGCCCTGGCCCCGGCGGCCCGCGACGGCGGCCGCGGCCAGGCATGGGAGTTCGGCCTGCAGCGCATCCTGGACGGGCTGGGCGCCCTGATCGACCGGCGCGCGCGCTGACCGGAGCCGGGCCTGCCGGAATCGAAGACGCGCACCCGCCCGTCCAGGACCTGCGCCCGCGTGTCGGCGCCCCAGGCCCGCCGCAGGCACTCCCGCACCTGGCCCACAAGGCCGGCCACGCCCCCCGGCCGGGCGGGACCGCGATGACGGGGCCGCCGCTTCTCCTGCCATCGGGCCCAGGGGTGCAGAGCGGGGTGAGCGGGCGGTGCGCGCAGCCGCCCCGGCCGGCGGCGGCTGCGCAGCCCGGACGAGGGGCAGCACCCCAGGGCCCCGCCGCCGCGGGGCCGGGGCCCGGCGGGGAGCGTGCGGCCCCTCAGGGGCGGGCACGATACGCCCATGCACCGACCCGTCGGCCTGCCCGTCCTCAGCGCCCGCCTGGGCGCCTTCCTGCGCCCCTGGCGCATGTCGGACCTTGAACTGGTCCGTGAAGCCGCCCAGGACGACTACATCCCCGCAATCACCACGGTCCCCTCCCCCTTCACCGAGGAGCAGGGGGCGGCGTTCATCCGCCGCCAATGGCAGCGGACGGCAACGAGAAGCGGCTGCCCCTTCGTCATCGTCGACGCCGGACGCCCCGTGGGAGCCGCCGGGCTGTGGCTCAACGACCTGGACCGGGGGCGGGGAGCGGCCGCGGCGGCCCTGACGGCGGTCGCCGACTGGGCCCTGGGGTCGCTGGCGATCCCCCGCCTGGAGCTGTACGTGGAGCCGTGGAACACCGCCTCGGTACGCACCGCCGAGCACGCCGGCTTCCGGCGCCAGGGGCTGCGGCCCCGGTCGCGCACCGTCCGGGGCGCCCCGCGGGACATGCTCGTCTACTCCCGCCCGGTTCCGCACGGCCTGTGAGCGGGCCCCGGCGCGCACGGAACGCCGCACCACGCCCGGAACAAGGACCGAAGCCCGCTCCCCTCCGCGCCCCGCCCGGCGACACTCGGCCACCGCACCCACCTGCGCCGACACCCCCGCCCTCCACCCCCGCACACCCCTGGCCCAGTGTGCTTCTGGTCTCCTCTGCGGACCCCGGGGCGCGGGCAGGGGCGCCCATCACCTAGGCTTGTGGGGCGGCCGGAGCCTAGTGACCGTCGGGGAGGCCGCGACCCTTGTGCGCCCGCGGCCCCATGCGAAGGGGCCGGATCCGGGCATGCGGCGACAGCGCACTGCGGACGCGCGGCGCCGCGAGGGACAGGTCCGCGCCCATCCACCCGCAGCAGCCTGCGGGCACCCCCGGGTGCCCGCACCGCGCGATGCCCCGACGGACACCGACGCCCGCGTCCCCAGAGGAGATTTATGGCATCCGCCGCCCCGACCCTGCCCTCCGAGCAGGACATGCAGGACATGGCAGCAGAGCTTCCCGAGTTCCACGAGCCGGCCCAGGCGGCCGAGCAGGCCGACCCCGCCCCCGAGGGCTTCGCCGCCCTCCCCCTGGACCCCAGCGTCCTGGCCTCGGTGACCGCCGCCGGCTTCACCGACCCCACCCCCATCCAGCGCGAGGCCATCCCGCCGCTGGTCGCCGGACGCGACCTGCTCGGCCAGGCCGCCACCGGCACCGGCAAGACCGCCGCCTTCGCCCTGCCCATCATGCAGATGCTGGCCCAGCGCTCCGGGCGCACCCCCGGCGGCCCGGCCGCCCTGATCCTGGTGCCCACCCGCGAGCTGGCCGTACAGGTGTGCGAGGCCGTGGAGAGCATGGGCGCCGCCGCCCGCGCCCGCGTCCTGCCCGTCTACGGCGGCACCCCCATCGGGCGCCAGCTGCGCGCCCTGGAGCGCGGCGTGGACGCCGTCGTGGCCACCCCGGGCCGCGCCCTGGACCTGATGGGCCGCGGCGGCCTGGTCCTGGACCGGCTGTCCATGGCGGTGCTCGACGAGGCCGACGAGATGCTGGACATGGGCTTCGCCGAGGACATCGAGTCGATCCTGGAGCAGACCCCCGCCGACTGCCAGCGGGTGCTGTTCTCGGCCACCATGCCCTCGCGCATCGAGTCCCTGGCCCAGAGCCACCTGACCGACCCGGTGCGCGTGCGCATCGCCCCCGAGCAGCGCGCCCAGGGCGAGGCCCCGCGCGTGCGCCAGTGCGCCTACCTGGTCCCGCGCGGCTACAAGGAGGCCGCGCTGGCCCGGCTGCTGGAGGCCGAGGAGCCCGGCGCCGCGATCGTCTTCTGCGCCACCCGCGAAGAGGTCGAGCGGGTCACCGAGGCGATGAACGGGCGCGGCCGCCGCGCCGAGGCCCTGCACGGCGGCATGGGCCAGGAGCACCGCGACCGGGTGATGGGCCGCCTGCGCTCCGGCGCGGCCGACCTGCTGGTCGCCACCGACGTGGCCGCCCGCGGCATCGACGTCGATCACCTGACGCACGTGGTCAACTTCGGCCTGCCCGCGGCCCCCGAGTCCTACGTGCACCGGGTGGGCCGCGTCGGCCGCGCCGGGCGCGACGGTGTGGCACTGACCGTCATCGAGCCGCGCGACCAGCGCCGCCTCAAGGCGGTGCGGCGCGCCGCCTCCGGGCCGATCGAGGTCGAGCAGGTCCCCACCGTCGAGCAGATGCGGCGCCGCCGCCTCGAGCGCACCCGCCAGGCGCTGCACGAGGCCCTGTCGCAGGACCAGACCGCACCGGCCGCCGCCGAGCTGGAGGAGGTCCTGGGGTCGCTGCGCGAGGAGTTCGGGGCCGAGCGGGTGGCCCTGGAGGCCATGCGCCTGGCGCACGGCGCCCTTGCTCCGGCCGCCGAGGGCGAGCAGGAGATCCCGCAGGTGCCGGTGCGCGCCGAGACCGACCGGCGGGGCCGGCGCGGCGAGCGCTCCGACCGCGACCGGGGCCCCCAGGGCCCGGGGCGGCGCGGAGGCGGCCGCGGCCCCTCGGGCGATCGGGTCCGCCTGTTCGTGGGCGCCGGCCGCAGCGCCCGGGTGCGCCCCCAGGACCTGGTGGGCGCGATCGCCGGGGAGGCCGGCCTGAACGGGCGCGACATCGGCGCGATCGAGATCGCCGAGCGCTTCTCGCTGGTGGAGGTTCCCGCCTCTGACGCCGACCGTGTCATCGACGCCCTGCAGGGGGCCATGATCAAGGGCCGCAAGGCCGTGGTGCGCCGCGACGCCCGCGAGAGCGGCGGCGGTCCGCGCCAGGGCGGCGCCAAGCGCCGCCCGGCCACGCGCGCGCCCAGGGACTGACACCGACCCGCCGCTCAGGGCGGGAGGGCTCCGACGGGGGCGGCGCGCACTGCGCGCCGCCCCCGTTTCGCATGCCAGGGGGTGCCGTGACCGCAGGAGGGAGCGGGGAGTATCACTACAGCCTCGGCGCGCACTGACCAGCGCCTCCGTGGTCAACGGGTGCGAACCGGTGGGAGGACCCACTCGCCGGGCACCCGGATGCGGGCCAGAGCCCGGCCTTCGGCGTACGGCCGCCGCCCCTTCCACCGGTGAACCGGGGTGCCCGGTATGCCGGCCGTATGAGGGGCGTGGTCAGACCTGGGCCTGGCCTCCGTCGACGAACCAGTCGACGCCGTTCACGAAGCTGGAAGCGTCCGAGGCCAGGAACGTCGCCACGGCGGCGATCTCATCCGGGCGGCCGATCCTGCCGAGCGGCACCTCCGAGGCGAGCTGGTGGTCGGGGCCTACGGCGCCCACCAGGCCCGGGGTCTCGGTCGGGCCGGGGCTCAGCGCGTTCACCCGGAACCTCCGTTCCTGCGCGCTGAGCGCCCAGCTGCGCACCAGGTTGCGCACCGCGGCCTTCGATGCGCCGTAGACTTCCAGGCCCGGTCCGGGGCGGAGGGTGCTGGTCGATCCCGTCACGACGATCGAGGCGCCGTTCGACAGCAGGGGCAGCGCCTTTTGCACGGTGAAGATCGTGCCCTTCACGTTCGTGCCGAAGGTGGCGTCGGCGGCTTCCTCTGTGATCTCACCGAGGCGCTGAGGGACGGCGCTGCCGGCGTTGGCGACGAGCACGTCGATGCGGCCCGCCTCCTCGCGCACGACCGAGTAGAGGCCGTCGAGGTCCGTCTGTACCGAAACGTCGGTCCTCACACCGATGGCCGCCGGCCCGATCTCGGCGACGGCCGCGTCGAGCGGCTCCTGGCGGCGGCCGGCCAGGAACACCCGTGCCCCCTCCGCAGCGAACCTCCTGGCGATGGCGAGCCCGATGCCGCTGTTGGCTCCGGTGACCACCGCCGCCTTGCCCGCGAGTACTTCTGTCATGGCGCGCCCACTCCTCAATTCTTGACTCGTTCGTCCAGAACGCTAACCGTTCTGGACGAACGAGTCAAGAACGGTTAGGCTGCCCCCATGGCACGGCCCAAGAAGTTCGACGAGCGGCAGGTACTGGACACCGCCCGGGAGCGGTTCTGGTCGGGTGGGTACGCCGCCACGCGGATGGACGACATCGCCGAGGCGACGGGGCTCGGCAAAGGCAGCCTGTACGGCGCGTTCGGCGGAAAGCAGGAGCTGTTCCACCGCGTGTTCGACGATTACTGCGGCTCCGTCGTCGATGCTGTGGGCCGGCAGCTGCGCGGCAACGACGCGGACGCCTACGCGCGGCTGTGCGCCCACGTGTACGCGGTGGCGGCGGCGACCGCCGCGGACACCGCCCACCGCGGATGCCTGCTGGCCAAGGGCGCCGCCGAGCTGGCCGAACACGACCAGACGGTGGCCGAGCGGGCACGCGCGGCCATCGAGGAGCTGCAAGCGCTGCTGGAGGGCGACATCGCGGCCTGTCAGCGCAACGGCGATATCGCCGCGGACGCGGATCCGGGAAAGCTGGCCGCGCTCGTGCTCGCCGTGCTGCGCGGCATCGAAGCGCTGGGCAAGGCCGGAGCGAGCGAGGAGACGCTGACCGATATAGCCGGGACGGCCCTGGCTGTACTGCCCCGCCCCGCTCACTGAGCTTCTTCGGTTGCTGGGCACCTTCCCGGCCGACACGGCCGGCGTTCCGGCCGCGGTCGGAGGCGCAAGAGCGGGCTCCCGGCCTTGTCCGGATTCGCCACCTGGATACACTGCCCCGCCCCGGCCGGAGGTCGTCTCAGTGCCGCCTGCGTCACCTGCACGAGTATTCGCCGTTGTCCCGCCTGCCCTGGTGATGCTCACCCTGTCCGGGTGCTCTTCCTGGGGCTGCACCGACACAACGGCGGAGCGCGGTGAGGCCGGTGCCGGGGTGGAGGTCGTGGACACGGAAGGGCGGCCTATGGGCGTCACCGCAGCGGTCGTCGACTGGCGCCTTGAGCCCCACCCGCAGGAGCCCTCCGAAGGCGACCGGGTCCACTTCTCCTTCCGCTTCGACGGCGCCGACGAATATTCCGACCCCGCGGTGGACGCCTGCGCGGTCGACGAGGATCGTGTGGTGCTGGGGTGTCAGACGGTTCACTCGTCCCAGGCGTTCGGGCCGGCCGAGGATCCCCTCACGGGCGGCGACTGGCTCGTCGTGGACTCCCCTGAGCAGGTTGCCGACGTGTTGTTGATCCCCAACGACCGGTCCCACGACCGCCCCACCTGTGAAGTGGACGCCAAGGACGGCGGAGGGGCGCATCCTCCGGAACCACCCATCAGGGGGGACCGGCTGTAGGGAGGATAAGGCGGTTGAACGCGTCGGCGGCCCGCCGGCCCCGGCCCCCGAACCCTCTGTTGCTCCAGGCGAAGGATCAGCGGGCCGGCAAGAGCACCACCGACCGGCCCTGCGGCCGGGCGCCCCATGCCCCCGCGCTGCCTCGCCGACCTGATCCGCGGCATCGCCATCCCCGGAAGGCCCCCGCTCCGGGCGGTGCCCGGGCCGGAGGGGCCGGGAACCGCTACGTCCCCACAGACCGCGCACAGTGATCGAATCGGCGGGGCCGCGGCGAGCACCGATCACTCGACCAACGGCTCTGGCCAGTCCCGCCCCCATTCCGGGGCCCGCCCTCACCGTTTCGGGGCAGCGTCCTGGCGCGGGACCGATCGCCCAATGGCCCCACGGGCAGACCCCGGACAGGGCGCACACCGCCTGGCCCGACTCCCCTGAACCCGCTCCGGAACACGGCCGCGCACCAGGCGGCCGAGCCGTCAGGACTCGCCGGCACGCCCGCGCCGGGCACTCCGCACGGCCGCCGCCAGCCCCGAAGCGACCGGAACGGTCCACCACAGCTGGTACCAGAAGACCGCGTCCAGGCTCTGCCACGGAGTGCTGCCCAGGGCGGCCCCCACCAGCCCGCCCAACGCAAAGACCCCCAAGGCGCGCGGAGCCCGGCCCGACCCCAGGGCGGCCAGGGCCAGAGCCGCCGTGCACCACACCCCCAGGAACACGCGGTGGGCGGCAGGGTCGGGGACGGGGGCGCCCCAGGCCCAGGCGGTCAGCGCGCCCGAGGCGGCAGCGGCCCCCGCCGACAGCACTGCGGACCAGGGCGTGAACGTTCCGGTAACGATGGCCATCGCCCGTAGCCTTCCCTGCCCGCCCGCGGCGCCTACCGCCTCGGGCCGAATCCGGCCCCGAGCCGCCCCCGCGGGGCGGTTCAGGGGGCCGGCCCAGTGCATCCCCGGGGAGGCCTGCGACCAGCTCCTCCAAGTGCGCGCACGCCGGTTCGAGGTCGATCATGTGCCCTCCCAACGGGATCGGGGCGAAGGCGCCCTCCCCTCTTGGACGGAGCGGGCGGCGCAGACTCATCGCCGACCCGCGCATCGGCTCTGACGGCGGCCGGCGCCGCCGCGCCCGCTGCCCCACCTCCGTCGCCCTAGCCCGGGCCTGCAGTGAACACGCCCCCAGCCCGGGTGCCCCAACGCGCGGTCGTGTTCCTCGGGCCCTGTTCGACGGGGAGGTGTACCTGTTCGAACGCGGACACCGGATCCGGCTGCCCGGGCCGGTGGTTTGCCCCGATCGGGCGCATCCGACCCCGTTCACGCCGATCCGCGAACCCGCGAACGCGTGTTGCCGCCGCACCGGTTCAGCCGGCGTTGAACGCCTTCTCGACGGCGAGCGTGTCCTCGTACAGGTGCATGCGGACGATCCGGCCGTCCTCGACCACCAGATGCATGGCCACCGGTGTGGTGAACTCCTTGCCGGTGGCCACGGCGGTGTGCGTCCAGACCGCCAGCAGTACGACGTCACCGCCGTCGACGATGACGCGTTCCAGCACGACCGTGCTCATGCCGTGCGCGAAGTGCGGCCACATCGTGGTGAAGTACGGCGCGACCTCCTGCCTGCGGGTGCGGCGCCCGGTCCAGGGCAGCGCGTCACTGCCGGGGACGTGCCAGTCGATCTCCTCGGCGAAGAGCTCCTGGATGCCGTGGGGGTCCTGCCTGCCGAGGCGCTCCACGAACTTCTCGGCCACGGTCCGCGAGGCCTGGGCGTCTGTTGCCGTCATCGTTGTCCTTGTCTTCTTGCTCGTAGGAGGTGTGCTGGTCGGGCCTCGGCCGTGTAAGGGGAGGGCGGCCTGTCGCCGGGGATCGGGCCGCCGCGCCGCGCGCCCGGTGGTGGGCGCGCTCTTGACGGCCGCCCCCTTGCCGTGTCGAAGCCGTTGCACCTGCGGCGGTGGCAAGTACACGGCCCGGACGGCCCCGGAGCGTCCGAAGCCTCCCGTGTGGAGGGTCGGGCCCTCAGAGCTGTGTGGCGCCGCCGTCGACGAGCGGTTCCGCGCCGCTGGGGAAGGTGCTCTGGTCGCCGGCCAGGTAGAGGGCGGTGGCGGCGACCTCGTCGGGGCGGCCGACGCGGCCGGGCGGGGCGGGCTCGGCGGCGAAGCGGCGGGCGATCGCCGGGCCGATGCCGCTGGAGGCGCCGGTGACCAGGGCGGTCCTGTCGTCCAGCTGTCCCATGGGGTTCTCCGGATCTTCGTCGTAACCATTTTTGTTACATTGACGGGTGCAGGGCGCGCCCCCTCGGTCGAGGGAGGCCGACGGCCTGAGGTCAGGCGGCCTTCAGGATGTCCTGCAGGACGTCCTCCAACGTGGTCTGGGCCAGCTCCCTGCGCAGGGCGGCCTCCACCCCGTCGTACACGGCGCTCAGCGCCGGCCCGATGCCCTGGCCCACGACGCACTCGGGGTCCGGTGCGGCGCGGTGCAGGGCGAACAGCGGGCCCGGCTCGATCGCCCGGTAGACGTCGAGCAGGGTGATCGCCGACAGCTCCCGTGTGAGCGTCCAGCCCGCCCCCGCCCCCCGCTGCGAATCGGCCAGGCCGGCCCTGCGCAGCTCGGACAGCAGGCGGCGGATCACCACCGGGTTGGTGCTGGCGCTGGTGGCGATCTGCTCGGAGGTGGCGACCTCGTGGCCGCGCCGCTGGTACAGCCCGATCCACGTCAGGACGTGCGCCGCGACGGTCAGTCTGCTGTTGGCGCTCACGCGGGCCTCCCCACTCTCCTCGCCGCCCGACTCTTGTCGTAACGGTAACTGTTACGACAGGGCGCGGCAAATCTTGCGCTGCCCCTTCCCCTTGGGGCGGGCGCCGCCCGCCCCGGCGGCGCCCGGGGCCTCACCGACCGCATCGCGCGTCTTCCCCGCGGCGGCGGTGACCGCACACGCCTCCGACCTGCTCCGATCCACCCCCCCCTGCGCCCGCCGGCCGCCTCCCGGCAGGGGCGGGCCCAGGGGGCTCCCCACGGGGAGGGGGTTTCGTTTGGGCGGGACCGGCCGGGCCGGGTGACGGTTCGGCCCGCCTCATGAGCTGACATCCGGTAAGGCCCACTTATCGGGGGTCAGATTCCCCGCCGTTCCGCGCCTTCTTTGTGTTTGCAAACCTGGATTACGTAACGAGATAACGTATTTCACTAACGTTATTCGGGTGGGGGGTGCAGAACCCCCGAGGCACCGGCCACTCCCGCCTCGACCGGCACACAGGACAGGGGCCCGGGAAGCACCCGAGGCCGGGGGGCGGGCGAGGAGAAGACCGGGTGCCGCTGCCGCGCGCCACCAGCCGCAGACGGCGCGGGCGCGGTGTTCGGGCCCCGCGGCCGGGCTCAGGCAGGACACCCCGGCGTAGAATCGGCCCCGTACCGGTATCGCGACGACATCCTCGAACCGAGACGCCCGCCCTACCGGCTTCCGTCAGGGGGTATGCGGCATGCCGTTCCCACGCCGGCCCGACCGCCACCGCACACAACAGGACCGACCACCCGACCCGCCCGCCCCCCAAGGCTCCGCCGGCCCCGCACCGGCGGCCGAGCCCGGGCCCCGCGCCGATTCCGCACCCCAGGCGCGCGCCGGCGCGGTCTGGGCCGCAATCGGTGCCCTGGTCCTGCTCGCGGCCCTGCTCATCGTGTTCCTGATCAGCAACACCGCCCGCGTCGAAGTCTCCTTCCTGGCCCTGCGCGGCGAGCTGCCCCTGGCGATCGCCCTGCTCATCGCGATGATCGCCGGAATCGTGGTCGCCCTCACCGGAGCCGCCACCCGCCTCACCCTCCTCCAGCACCGCCGGCGCCGCGAACAGCGGCCCCCCGCCGACCGGCCGTGAGAGCCCGCACCGGTGCGCTGCCGAGCACACGGCCCGCCGGCGCCGCACGCATGCTCGCCGACCGGGCGCGGCAGGCGCGGCGCCTGGCCCTCGACACCGCATCCCGGGCCTGGCAGGACCGCATCCTGGGGCTGGCGGCCGAAGCCGGGTTCTGGTCCCTGCTGTCCCTGACCCCCCTGCTGCTGGTCCTGGTGGCCGCCATCGGCTTCCTGCCCCCGCTGCTCGGCGGCGGCACGGTCGGCGAGGTCGAGGACTGGCTCCTCGCCGCGGCCGGACAGGTCCTGGCGCCCCCCGCCGCCGAGGAGATCATCGGCCCCGTCCTGGACGACGTGCTGCACCACGGACGGGGCGAGGTCGTCTCGGCCGGGTTCCTGCTCGTGCTGTGGAGCGGCTCGGCCGCCATGAACACCTACGTCAACGCCATCACCATCGCCTACGGGATGCACGGCCTGCGGTCGGCGCCCCGGTCCCGGGCGCTGGCCTTCGCGCTCTACCTGGGGGCGCTGGCGGCGGGCGCCCTGGCACTGCCGCTGCTGGTCGCCGCACCCGGCTGGATCCTCACCGCGACCCCCGCCCTGGCCCGCCCGCCCGTCGCACACCTGCTCGAGGCGGGCTCCTGGCCCGTTCCCATCCTCGTCTTCACAGGCCTGCTGGTCCTGCTCTACCGTGCGGCGACCCCGGAGCGAGGCAGGTGGCGGCGCGACGTCCCCGGCGCCGTGCTCGCAGTGCTGCTGTGGCTGGGCGGAAGCCTGGCGCTGCGCTCCCTGCTCGCCCTGACCATCGCCGGCCAGGCCGCCTACGGCGTACTGGCCGCACCCGCCGCCGCCCTGCTCTTCTTGTACGTCACCGCGCTGGCGGTGCTGCTCGGTGCCGAGCTCAACGCCCGGATCGCCCGCGCC
Organism: Nocardiopsis baichengensis YIM 90130; assembly: GCF_000341205.1. Taxonomy (NCBI): domain Bacteria; kingdom Bacillati; phylum Actinomycetota; class Actinomycetes; order Streptosporangiales; family Nocardiopsidaceae; genus Nocardiopsis; species Nocardiopsis halophila. The sequence goes on from NZ_ANAS01000004.1 coordinate 265,212, forward strand.
CGGCCCGCGGCTCCGGGGTTGAGGAACATCGGAACGAAAACCCGCGCTAAGGGTTGAGCCGCAGGTCCGGGCCACGGGCCCTGCCCATGACGGCTACTCGGCCTCCGGGTCGGAGGGGCGGAGGACCTGTTCCTCAAGGCGCCGGTGAAGGTCGGCCTCTTCCGGAGGAACCGGATCCCCGGGGCGCCGGTCGGGGCCCTCGCGGCTCTCTCACAACCGGGTCGTTTGTGAGAGAGATCCCGGTGGCTTTTGAGGGCAATCCCGTCGCTGTCGCCCGGTCAGCGGAGCGCGGAGGCCTCGCTCAGCCGAGCGGCGACCTGCCGGGTGCGCGCGTTGCCGTGATGGCGTCGGGCCGCGCCGCGGATGCGCCGGGCAGCGGCGTCGGCCCGGCCCGCGGCCAGATGCGGATAGTCGTCGAGAAAGGCGTCCCAGGAGTCACAGGCGGCTTCCAGGTGCCCGGCCCGGTACTGGATCTCGGCGAGCTGGGCGGTAGAAATCGCCCGCGAGCGCCGCTCGGCCGCGGGCCGTCTCCGGTTGGAGGTGCGCATCGCCCGAACGGCGCCGTCCAGGTCGCCCAGGTGGGCGCGCAGGTGGGCCTCCTGGTAGGCCAGGCTGGCGTGGTGGTAGGACCCGAAGGTCTCCACCTTCGAGGTGGCCGCCTCCAAGTGCCGCTCCGCCCGGCCGAACGAGTTCAGCGCTGAGCGGCGATCGCCCACGGCGGCGTGGGCGACGGCCTCCTGGCCCAGCAGGAAGGCGCGCATGCGCGGCGGCGCCGCCGTCCCTGCCGCCGAGGCGGCGGCCTGGACCAGGTGCAGCGCCTCGGTGCGGTGCCCGAGGTCGCCGGCCTGGATGCTCATGCCGCGCAGCACGGTGGCATAGGTCAGCGGATCCTCGGCCTCGGCGGCCAGCCGCAGGGCCTGGAGGTAGTAGCGCTCGGCGAGCCCGTGGGCCTCGTCGTCCCAGGCCATGAACCCTGCCAGGTAGACCAGATCGGCAGCGGCGGCGTGCAGGGCTCGGCGCGTGGCGGGTACGGCCTCGGCGGCCAGCCAGCCGGTCAGGTCGTTGGCGATGTAGGCGGCCACGGCCGAGCGGGCGTGCCCGCCGCCGAACCTGTCGTCGATGGTGGAGAACGCCTCAGCCATCGTGGCCACGGCCTCCACCTCACCTTCGCCGACCCGCGGGCCCGTGCCGGCGGCGGTGCGCTCGGCCCGGTCTGCGATCTCTTCCCAGGCCGGGACGGCGGCCGCGGCGGCCACGGAGTAGACGATGCCGCGCAGCATCCGGCGTCGGCTGATGTCCATGTCGGCGCTCCCCAGCTCGGCCAGTGCGGTCACGGTACCGCCCCGCCAGTCCAGAGCGCCGTCCCCGAACGGCCGGCCGGAGCCACCCATGCCGGTCTCGGCCAGGGCGACCGGGCGCCCCAGACGGCGGGCGGCGGCCTCGGCGATGAGTCCGGGCACCGGCGGCCGGGGCCGGGACCCGGTCAGCCAGTGCGCCACCGAGGTGCGGTCGTAGCGCAGGTCCAGGCCCGTCTCGGCGCCGACGCGGTTGACGGCACGGGCCAGCGCCTCATAGCTCCAGCCGGTCCGGGAGACCAGGGCGGCCAGGGCGGTGTTGGGGGTGCGCGGTCGCGGCATCAGAGCCCCTCCGGCGTTCAACACGTTCAACACCTCCCCTTCCCCTCGGGCCTGGGCGGTCAAGCCGATCCGTCCTGTACTGGTCACGTGCCGAAAGGAGGTGACCATGACGAGCACGACCGCAACGCCCGGCGGCCCGGCCGCGCAGACCGGGACTGAGGAGCTGGAGGAGCTGTTCGCGTCTCCCGAGGTTCTGACCACCGTGGAGGTGGCCGCCGAGTACACCAAGAAGAACGGCTCCAGCGACCACCCCAAGCAGTACGACGAGATGTGACCTCCACGGGGCGGCCCGCACGCTGTGGGCCGCCCCGCCCTTTGAAGGGAGCCCCCAGTGTTCCGGTTTCGCCTGGCCCGCCCGTTCACCGCCGAGGACCTGCCCGGCCTGCGCGCCGCCGCTCCCGGCGGCCCGTTCCTGGAGGTCTACGCCCACCCCGCCCTGGAGCAGACCGTCGTGCACCGCCCGGACGGGGGCGGGTTCATCGTCAACCGCGAGCGCCTGCGCGGATGTCCGGCGCCCCCGCCCGAACAGGCGGTGGGCGAGAGGGCCTACGACCGCGCCCTGGCCGACGCGCTCGCCTGGCCGCTGGGGTTCGTCCTCATCGAGTTCGGTCCCGCCCGGGTGCGGCTGCACGCCAGCCAGTGGGGCACCGCCCCGCTGCACCTGGCCGCGGCCGGCGGGGCGCTGCACGGCTCCTGGGACCTGCTCGATGTGGCGCCGCACGTCGACGCCGCCCGGCTCGACCCCCAGGAGGTGACGGGCTTTCTGACCTACCGGGGCCTCTACTCCCGCCGCACCGTCCTGGCCGACGTGTGCACCCTGACCGAGCGCGCCACCGCCGAGTTCGACGGGGCCCGCCTGTCGATGGCCTACCCCGGGCCGGGGCTGCACGCCCAGCCCCGTGAGCTGCGGCCGCACGCCGACGTGGTCGGCGCCTTCGAGCGTGTCCTGGCCGGGGCCGTCGAGCAGTGGGACTACGCCCCCGAGCGGGCGGTGGCCGACCTGTCGGGCGGCATGGACTCGGCCAACGTCGCCCTCACCCTCGCCCGCCTGCACCCCGGCCGCGTGGCCACCGGAGCGATGATGTTCCACGGCCCTGTCGGCGCCCAGCAGGCCCGGCGCCGTGCCGAGCTGCGCACCGCCGGATTCGCCGAGGACCACACCCTCGACCTGGCCGGGCACCTGCCGTTCGCCCCCGGCGGGCCCCGCGACCGCGGCGAGCCCTTCGACCCGGAGGAGGGCCCCTACTGCGAAGCCCGCAACACCCTCCTCGACGCCTACGCCGCGGCGGACAAGCAGGTGGTGTTCACCGGGCTGGGCGGGGACGAGGCGATGAAGCTGCGCTCACGGGAACGCCAGGCCCTCGGCCTGGCACCGGCGGCGGTGCCGCTGGAGATCGGCGCCGACGACCTGCCCGCCTACCTCGGTGCGCGCGCCCGGGAGGCGATCGAGGCCGGGCCGCCGCAGGCCGCCCCGATCGGCCCCACCCTGTGGTCGATCCTGGACTCCTTCGCCGCCCTGTACCCGCACTACATGCGCCGCGGGCTGTGGCCGGTCAACCCGCTGGCCGCCCCCGGGTTCGTCCGGCTGGCCGAGTCGCTGCCCGCCGATTGGCGTGCCGACAAGCACCTGCTGCGCTCGCGGCTGCGCGCGGCCGGGTTCTCCCGCGACGTCGCCCACCCGGAGCTGGCCGAGAACTTCCAGCACATCTTGAACATGGCCATGGTCCGCCACGGCGTCGACCGGCTGAACGCGCTGCTGGACGAGGGGGCGGTGCTGGTGGAGGAGGGGTTCTTGGACGAGGCCGAGCTGCGCCGGGCCGCGCGCCGCTTCACCGAGACCGGCGACCACCGCCTGTACGAGGTCTACCGGCCGCTGATGCTGGAGACCGCGGTGCGCTCGCTCAGGCGTCTGTCTTCACCGGCAGGTCGGGCTGCGGCTCGGCCGGGCGGGTGAGGATGTAGGCGGTGCGGCCGCGCCGCTCAAGGGTGCGCAGCAGCTCCCAGCCCTGGTCGTCGGTGTAGTAGGCGGCCAGGCGGTGGTGGAAGCAGCCGCGGCGCACGTGCCGGCGCCCGGTGGCCGCGGCGTGGTCCAGGGCCCAGCGGGCGATGAGGCGGCCGTACCGGCGACCGTCGGAGGGCAGGGTCCAGGTGGAGGCCAGGAACAGCGCGGGCTCGGCGCGCTCGGCCTCGGTGAAGCACCACTGGGGGGACTCCTCCAGCACGGTCGTGCACCCTAGGAGGGCGCCGTCCTCCTCAAGGAGGGCCCACACCGGCCAGTCGGGGTCCCCGGCCTGGGCGGCCAGGGTCTCGGCGATGTCGGAGGCGGTCTTCAGCCCTCGTTCGTGCATCCATGCGGCGCGGCGGCGGACCATCGCCGCGACGGCGTCGGCGTCCTCGGCGGCGGCCGGGCGCATCTGCAGCATCACCGATCCCCTCCCTGCTCGCCTGCGGGCCACCACCCTACGCCCGGACGGGCCCGGATCTCAGTTCTCCAAGGGTCGCCGTGTCTCCCGGTCGGCCTCGATCAACGGGGCCGCCTCATCAGAACCTGGGCGAGGTTGACCGCCGCGGCGTCGACGCCGTCGCCGGGGCCGGGGGTGGCCTCGAAGAGCGCCCCCACGGCCGCCGCGAGCTTGGCCGACTCGGTGTTCATCCGCGGCAGCCGCCTGACCTGCTCCTTGGTCGACTCCCGTTCGGCCTGGGCCAGCAGCTTGGTGGTCATCAGCAGGTCCAGCAGCTCCAGGGCGTCGTCGACGGCGCGGGCCTGCAGGTGCACGACGGTGGCCAGCAGGGTGGCCAGCCTGCCCGGATCGTCGTGGCGGCGCAGGACGGGGGCCTTGCCCGACAGCCCGTAGCGGGCCATCTCGGTGATGCGCCGGGCGGGAAAGGCGGACAGGTCGACCTCGCCCAGCCCCAGGCCGAAGATCTCGGCGACCCGGTCCAGGGCGCGCACCATCTCCTGTCCCGAGCGGCGGGTGGGGCCGCGGCGCAGCCGCTCCAGGTTGGATGCCCGTTGTCCTTCCGGCACGGCGAGCAGGGCCTCCAGCCCGGCCTGCTGGGCCGGGCTGAGCAGGGAGCACAGCGTCGTCCAGAGCCGTTCGGTGACCTCCTCGCGCACCTGCGCCACCAGCCGGGTCAGGGTCGTGACCCCGGGAAGGAGCACCGCGCGGCGCAGTATCCAGGCGACCGCCCCGTCGAAGAGCGCCTTGGGCCCGTCGGTGGTGGTCCACACCTGGGCCTGGAGCCACGTCCGCAGCTCGTCCTGCTTGTCCGAGAAGTCCTCGAACCCGCACGCGCGGCGGATCTCCTCGGCGTGGTCCAGGCGGGTCTGCTCGCGGACGGCGTAGTCGCCCAGGCAGGCGGGGTCGTCGATGCCGAGCTGCTCGGCGAGGTAGGCGACCGCGTTCTCAGGCACCTCGCCGAGGTCGGTGGGGAAGGTGCCCAGCGCGCGGGCCGTGCACAGCTGCACGGCGAAGCCGAGGCGGTTCGCCTCGCGCCGCTTGGGCGCGATCAGCTCCCAGTCGGCGTCGTCGAGGTGGAAGAAGCGGTCCACGTGCGCGCGCGAGGGCGGCTCGGCGTAGCGGCCGTAGCGGGCCGCCTGCTCGTCGGTGAGGAAATCAACTGGCATGCCCCCAGAAGCTACGAGCAGGGACGAAACGCTTAGAGCGGGGTTTCGTTCCGATGTTCCTCAACCCCGGGGCCACGGACGCGCCGCCGGCCCGCAGGACCGCGAGCAGGTCGTGCGCTGGTGCCGCCGGTTCTGCCTCGACGTCGCCGAACAGGCCTCCATCGACCTGATCGACTCAGGATCCTGGGACTCCTCGCGATTCGCCGACCGGCACTTCACCTTCTGGCAGACCCCCGACGGCACCCCCGTGGCCATGGCCGCCGCCACCCCCCTCGTGGGCGGCATGGTCCGCATCGACCCCGTCTACACCCCCTCCCGCCTGCGCGGCCGCGGCTACGCCGGCGCCGCCACGGCCCAGGCCAGCAGGACCGCCCTGGCCGCCGGCGCCCAGGAGGTCGTGCTGTTCACCGACCCGGCCAACCCCACCAGCAACGCCCTCTACCAGCGCCTGGGCTACCACCGCATCGCCGACTTCGTCGGCTACCGCCTGCGCTGACCCCCGAGCGCACCCCGCCCCGGCCCGGGTTCGAACACCCGCCGCCGACGGTGTTCGAACCCCGCCCCCTCGGGTGAGACCCCCCACACCCCCGCCCCGCATACCCTGGTCGACCGGGCCCGCCACCACCGGCCCCCGGACCGGCGCTTTGGCCCATTCCTACAAACTCGGCCCGCCAATGTTGCGCCGAGAACGACATGGCACCACCGCACCGCACACGGAAAAGTGGAACCCTGCCGGGGCACACCCGCGCCCGCCCCGCGCAGGCCCCCCGCCGCGGCGCACACGCTCACTGCTCACCACGAAGAGAAGGGCTCGGTCGGCTTGTTCAAGCGAATCGCCATCGTCAACCGCGGCGAGGCCGCCATGCGCCTCATCCACGCAGCACGCGACCTCTCCGCCCAGACCGGCACGCACATCGCCACCATCGCGCTGCACACCGACGTCGACCGCACCGCCGCCTTCGTCCGCGAAGCCGACCACGCCTACCAGATCGGCCCCGCCTCGGCCCGCCCCTACCTCGACCCCAAGGCCCTCGAGCGCGCCCTGACCGAGACCGGCGCCGACGCCGCCTGGGTCGGCTGGGGCTTCGTCGCCGAAGACCCCGCCTTCGCCGAACTCTGCGACCAGCTCGGCATCACCTTCATCGGCCCCAGCGCCGAGGCCATGCGCCGCCTCGGCGACAAGATCGGCGCCAAACAACTGGCCGAACAGGTCGGCGTGCCCGTCGCCCCCTGGAGCGGCGGCGCCGTGGCCACCCTCGACGACGCCCTGGCCGCCGCCACCGACATCGGCTACCCCCTCATGCTCAAGGCCGCCGCCGGCGGCGGCGGACGCGGCATCCGCGTCATCCACGACGCCGACGAACTCACCCAGGCCTTCGACCGCACCGCCGCCGAGGCCGCCCGCGCCTTCGGCTCGGGCACCCTGTTCCTCGAACGCCTGGTCACCGGCGCCCGCCACGTCGAAGTCCAGGTCATCGCCGACGGCCAGGGCACCGCCTGGGCCCTGGGCGTGCGCGACTGCTCCATCCAGCGCCGCAACCAGAAGATCATCGAGGAATCGGCCTCCCCCCTGCTCGACGCCGACCAGACCGCCGAACTCAAGGCCTCCGCCGAACGCCTCGCCCTGGCCGTGGGCTACCGCGGCGCCGCCACCGTCGAATTCCTCTACCACCCCGGCCAGCGCCTCTTCGCCTTCCTCGAGGTCAACACCCGCCTGCAGGTCGAACACCCCATCACCGAGGCCACCACCGGCACCGACCTGGTCGCCGCCCAGCTCCAGGTCGCCGCCGGCCACCCCCTCACCGGCACCGCCCCCCAAGAGCGCGGCCACGCCGTCGAGGCCCGCCTCAACGCCGAGGACCCCGACCGCGACTTCGCCCCCTGCCCGGGGCGCATCACCCGCCTGGAACTGCCCGCCGGCCCCGGCATCCGCGTCGACACCGGCGTCGCCGAAGGCGACACCATCCCCGCCGAGTTCGACTCCATGATCGCCAAGATCATCGCCTACGGCCGCGACCGCGACCAGGCCCTGGCCCGCCTGCGCCGCGCCCTGTCCGAGACCACCGTGGTCATCGAAGGCGGCGCCACCAACAAGAGCTTCGTGCTGGAACTGCTCGACCAGGACGAGGTCACCGGCGCCACCGCCGACACCGGCTGGATCGACCGCGTCCGCGCCCAGGGCCGCCTCAACAACGCCCCCCACTCCACCCTGGCCCTGATCGCCGCCGCCATCGAGGCCTACGAGGAGGAAGAGGGCGCCGCCCGCGACCACCTGCTCGCCACCGCCTACGGCGGCCGCCCCCAGGTGCGCCACGAGACCCACCGCCCCCTGGCCCTCAAACTCCGCGGCGCCACCTACCAGGTCCACCTGGCCCGCACCGGCGCCGACCGCTTCCGCGCCACCGTCGCCTCCGGCGAGAACACCGCCACCGCCCATGTGCACCTGCACCGCCACGACGACCACACCGGCCAGATCACCGTCAACGGCCACCGCCACCGCCTGCTCACCGCCACCCACGGCCCCGTCCACCTCGTCGAGATCGACGGCACCACCCACCGCGTCAGCCGCGACGAAGGCGGCATCGTCCGCTCCCCCGCACCCGCCCTGGTCGTGGCCACCCCCCTGCAGCCCGGCCAGACCGTCGAGGCCGGCCAGCCCGTCCTGGTGCTGGAGAGCATGAAGATGGAGACGGTCCTGACCGCCCCCTTCGACGCCCGCCTGGCCGACTCCCAGGTCCAGATCGGCAGCCAGGTCGAGACCGGCGCCGCCCTGCTGCGCCTGGAACCCCTCGCCGAGGGCGACCAGGCCCCCGCCGAGCAGAGCGCGCACCTGGACCTGCCCCCCGCACCCGGCCACACCCCCCTGCACCAGCGCCTGGCCCGCGGCCAGGCCGACCTGCGCGCCCGCATGCTCGGCTTCGACCCCGACCCCGACGACCCCGACGCCGACCTGGTCGGCTACCTCGCCGACCGCGCCGCCGCCACCGACCAGGGCGCCGCCCCCGTCGCCGACGAGCTCGGCATCATCGAGGCCTTCGCCGACCTGGCCGAACTCTCCCGCAACCGCCCCGCCGAGGGCACCGCCCCCGGCGAGGAGCACCTCCACAGCACCCGCGAGCACTTCCACACCTACCTGCAGAGCCTGGACCTGGACCGCGCCGGCCTGCCCGAGGCCTTCCGCACCCGCCTGGCCCGCGCCCTGGCCCACTACGGCCTCACCGACCTCGACCGCACCCCCCGCCTGGAGTCCGCGGTCTTCCGCGCCTTCCTCGCCCAGCAGCGCGCCGCCTCCGACGCCCGCATCATCGCCGCCCTGCTGCGCACCTGGCTCACCGAACCCGCCCCCGACCACACCCTGCGCGAACCGGTCGGCCTGGCCCTGGAACGCCTCATCGCCGCCACCCAGGTCCGCTTCCCCCACCTGGCCGACCTGGCCCGCGGCGTCGTCTTCGCCTGGTTCGCCCAGCCCCTGCTGCGCCGCAACCGCGCCCGCGTCTACGCCGACGTCCGCCGCCACCTGCGCCACCTGGACGCCCACCCCCACTCCCCCGACCGCGCCGAGCGCATCGCCCACATGGTGCGCAGCACCGAGCCCCTCGTCCGCCTGCTCGGCCAGCGCCTGGCCCGCGGCCGAGCCGACAACTCGGTCATGCTCGAGGTCCTCACCCGCCGCTACTACGGCAACAAGGGCCTGAGCGAGGTGCGCACCGCCACCGCCGCCGGCACCGACTTCACCCTGGCCCAGCGCGACGGAACCTGCCTGGCCTCGGCCGCCCTGCCCTTCGAGCACCTGGACAGCGCCCTGGCCGGCCTGGCCGAGATCGCCGCCGACCAGCACAGCCTGGACGCCGACCTCTACCTGGCCTGGGAGGACCAGCCCGAGGACCCCGAGGCCACCGCCGCCGCCCTGACCGAACACCTGGCCGCCCGCCCCCTGCCCCCGCAGGTCAACCGCGTCACCACTACCGTGGCCGGCAGCCGCGGCGCCGTCATGCACCACCACTTCACCTTCCGCCCCGACCCCGGCCGGGGCCACCGCATGGCCGAGCAGCGCCTCATCCGCGGCCTGCACCCCCACATCGCGAGCCGCATGCAGATCGAGCGCTTCGCCGACTTCGACCTGACCCGCCTGCCCTCCACCGACGAAGAGGTCTACCTCTTCAAGGCCCAGGCCGGCACCGACGCCTCCGACGAGCGCCTCATCGCCTTCGCCCAGGTCCGCGACCTGACCGAGCTGCGCGAGAACGACGGCCGCCTGGTCGCCCTGCCCACCGCCGAGGGCACCCTGGCCGCCTGCCTGGACTCCATCCGCCGCGCCCAGGCCGACCGCCCCGCACACAAGCGCCCGGCCACCAACCGCATCGTCGTCTACGTCTGGCCGCCCAGCACCCTGACCCGCGACGAGATGGAGATGCTCGCCGAACGGATCCGCCCCACCACCGCCGGCGCCGGCCTGGAGGAGATCACCTTCATCGGCCGCCGCCGCGACCCCGACACCGGCGCCCTGACCAAGATCGCCGTGCGCATCTCCTTCGACGCCGCCGGCCGCCCCGAGCTCACCGTCGGCCCGCCCGACCTCGAGCCGGTGCGCCCCCTGGACACCTACCGCCAGAAGGTGCTGCGCGCCGCACGCCGCAACACCGTCTACCCCTACGAACTCACCGACATGCTCGGCGACTTCACCGAGCACGACCTCGACGCCGACGGCCGCCTGGTGCCCGTGGACCGCCCCAAGGGCCGCAACACCGCCGCCATCGTCGCCGGCACCGTCACCACCCCCACCGCCAAGCACCCCCAGGGCATCACCCGCGTGATCCTGCTCGGCGACCCCACCAAGGCCCTGGGCGCCCTGTCCGAGGCCGAGTGCCGCCGCGTCATCGCCGCCCTGGACCAGGCCGAGCGCATGGGCGTGCCCCTGGAGTGGTACGCCCTGTCGGCCGGCGCCCGCATCGCCATGGACTCCGGAACCGAGAACATGGACTGGGTCGCCGCCGCCCTCAAGCGCATCGTCACCTTCACCCAGGACGGCGGCGAGATCAACGTGGTCGTGGCCGGCATCAACGTCGGCGCCCAGCCCTACTGGAACGCCGAGGCCACCATGCTCATGCACACCAAGGGCGTGCTGGTCATGACCCCCGACTCGGCCATGGTCCTCACCGGCAAGCAGTCCCTGGACTTCTCCGGCGGCGTCTCGGCCGAGGACAACTTCGGCATCGGCGGCCACGACCGCATCATGGGCCCCAACGGCCAGGCCCAGTACTGGGCCCGCGACCTGCCCGCCGCCCACGGCGTGCTCATGGCCCACTACGACCACACCTACACCGCCCCCGGCGAGACCGCCCCCCGCCGCGCCGCCACCACCGACCCCGCCGACCGCGACATCAGCCCCTACCCCCACACCGCCGAGGGCAGCGACTTCACCACGGTCGGCCAGATCTTCTCCGCCGAGCACAACCCCGACCGCAAGAAGCCCTTCGACATCCGCACCGTCATGCGCGCCCTGTCCGACCAGGACCACGCCCTCCTGGAGCGCTGGGCCGACATGGCCGACGCCCACAACGCCGTGGTCGCCGACGCCCACCTGGGCGGCACACCGGTGTGCCTGCTGGGCATCGAGTCCAAGAACCTGCCCCGCCACGGCTTCCCGCCCACCGACGGCCCCGACGCCTACACCGCCGGGACCCTCTTCCCCCAGGCCTCCAAGAAGGCCGCCCGCGCCATCAACGCCGCCAGCGGCAACCGCCCCCTGGTGGTGCTGGCCAACCTCTCCGGCTTCGACGGCTCACCCGAGTCCATGCGCAAGCTGCAGCTGGAGTACGGCGCCGAGATCGGCCGGGCCGTCGTCAACTTCGACGGGCCCATCGTCTTCTGCGTCATCTCCCGCTACCACGGCGGAGCCTTCGTGGTCTTCTCCAAGGCCCTCAACCCGAACATGACGGTGCTGGCCCTGGAGGGCTCCTACGCCTCGGTGCTGGGCGGCGCCCCGGCCGCGGCCGTGGTCTTCTCCGGCGAGGTCGACGCCCGCACCGCCGCCGACCCCCGCCTGCAGGCCCTGCAGGAGCGCACGGCGGCGGCCGAGGGCACCGAACGCGCCGCCCTGGCCGCCGAGCTGGAGGAGCTGCGCGGCTCGGTGCGCGCCGAGAAGCTGGGCGAGGTCGCCGCCGAGTTCGACGCCGTGCACAGCATCCGGCGCGCCGTCGAGGTCGGCTCGGTCGACGAGGTCATCAGCGCCGCCCAGATGCGCCCCCGCATCATCCAGGCCCTGCACGACCGCCGGGGCTGACCCGCCCGCACACACGACAAGGGGGGCCGCGCGTACCGCGCGCGGCCCCCCTTGTGCTCCGTGCATCCGAGGGCTTGCCGTCGGCGCTCAGGCCGGCGGCCGGTACCGGGGGCACGGGGCGGGCGCCCACCGCCGACCGCATCCGACCGCACCGCCTCCCCGTCCGAGCCGTCCACACCGCTCACGCAGCGCAGGAACGCCAGCCTGACCCGCTGGACCGGCCCGAACCGCTCAGGGGTGTCCTCCGTTGGCTCCGTACCCCGCGACACCGCCCAGGGAGTACATCCCCCCAAGGCCATCAGCAGGCCCTTGTCCCCACTGCTCAACGTGTACGGGTCCCGTATCCCCGATCCACTCCGGCCCCCGCGTGGTCGGCGGCGGCTCCTCCCCGCCCCCGCCCCGGCCCCGGCACCGCGTGGGCCCGGCCAGTGCACCGCGGCGCGGCCCAGGACGCGCACCCGCCCCAAAGACGAGCCGCAAACCAGCGCGAACACCCCGCCGCCCCACCGCATCCCACCCACCGGGACCACACCCACCACACCACACGGCAAGGAGCGCCCGCATGCGCGAGCACCCCCCTCACCCGCCGCACCCTGGCCCGCCTCGGCATGGGCGCCCTGACCGCCGCCGCACTCCCCCTGGCACCCGCCCCCGCACACGCCGCCACCCCCGGCACCGTCTCGCCCCTCTTCGGCGTCCACCACCGCGGCCGCCCCCACACCGCCATGCTCTGGGGCGGCACCAACCCGCCCGCCGAACCCGAGCACCTCGCCGACTACCTGGACTCCATCGACCGCTTCCGCACCCGCATGCACCGCGCCGGCGCCGACGTCGAACTCTCCGCCCACCCCAACGACCACGGCCTGCAGCGCATGGAACAAATCCGCCGCGACCCCCACGGCCCCAACCCCTTCGTCCTGGGCCGGGCCCGCACCCACCGCTACATGGCCGTCATGGACCTGATGATCCAGGGCCGCCTCGCCGACGCCCGCGCCTGACGGGGGCCGAGGAGGATCGCCCCAGGGTTCAGCGGTAGAGCCGCGACGGTAGAGCCGCGACCTGGGCGACTGAGCGGATCGCCCGCTACGGCCGCTTCCCCGACGAGCCGTCGGCGGGCGACCTGGACAAGCGGGGGCGCCGGTCGAGCCACCGGGTTCCGGCGGCGAGCACGCCCACGACCCCGGCCGTGGTCGGCACCGCCGGCGCGCAGCACGCCACGGCGGCCAGGCCCCCGAGCGCCTTCGGGGCCAGGCGGGAGCGTCGGTCGGCGGCAGGGTCCACCATGGCGGTCCTCCTCGGCCCGATCGGTGGAGGGGATGGGACGGCGGTCGCTGGACGCACGGACGGTCAGGTCGTCGCAGCCCGCCTGGAGGGCGCCGACCAGGGCGGCGCGGATCGTGGCGAGGCCGGCGATCTCGGGGGGGCGAACCAGGTGAGCCCGGAAGGCGCAGGGGCCGGGTCGTCAGGTAGCTGAGCTACTGCTGCTCGGGGTCGTTCTCCGCTGCTTAGACCTGGCCGTGCACGACGGCCGGGCTCACCCCGACCCCGCGGGCGATCTCGCGTGGCGATGGGCCCTCGGCGCGGCGGGCCAGGATCGCCCGTCGCTTGTCGGCGCCGACCACACGGCCTCGGCCGCCCTTGCCCCCGGTCCGGGCGGCCGAGGCCAGGCCGCTGCGGGTCGTGCGGACGATGTCGCGTCGGCGGTCCTCGGGCGGGGCGAGCGCCGGGTCCAGGATCGGGCTGCGCTCGGTGCGCTCTCCGGCGGCGATGCCGTCCGGGACCTTGACCGCCGCCCCTTGCCCGAACAGGTCGTGGAGCACGATCAGCCCCTCGGGGAGGCTGCGGCCCAGCCGGTCGGCCTCCTGGACGGTGGGCTTGTCCCCGGGGCGCACGAGTCGGTGGATGAGCCCTCACGGTGGGCGGACACACCCGGTCGGGCAGCCCCGCACATCGTTGCGCGCACCCTCCTGGCGCACAGCCGGTTGTAAAGATAGGCTTTACAGATGCAAGAACGATTGACAGATGCGTTGCGGGCCTTGAAAACGCGCATGGAGGCGCTCCTCGCGGCACGTGTCCTGACCAAGGACGACGACTGGGCCGACGCGATAGGGCGTGCCGTGAGCATGCAGGCGGCCGCCGATGACGTCGTGCGTGCTGTCGTGCAGCAGGCGCGCCAGAACGGCGCTACGTGGCAGGTCATCGGTGACGCGCTCGGCGTGAGCAGGCAAGCGGCGTTCCAGCGCTATGGCAGACCGATCGACCCCAGAACAGGAGAACCCATGAACACCACCCCGCTCTCCGGCGCCGCCGAACTGGCAGCCTCGACGATCGAGGACCTCGCTTCCGGGCAATGGGCGCGTGTCACCGAGCAGTTCGATCCGACCATGCGCGACGGCCTGCCGGAGGACGCGCTCGCGGCCGCGTGGGCACAGATCGTCGGCCTGTCAGGAGCCTTCGAGAGGCTCGGAGAGCCGGAGGTCACCCGGGCCGGCGACGTGACCATCACGAACACGCCGCTCTCGTTCGAGGCGGGCGACTACACGGCACGGATCGCGTTCCGCGACGACCGCACCATCGCCGGCCTGCACATCCTCGAAGGGCAGATGTCGTGACCGACGGATCTCCGGGCGGACCGAAGACGACCACGCCTCCTAGCGGGCCCCGCATGAGCGGCCGGGACCTGCGACCCATCGGCGTATTCACCGCCCTGGCCTTCGCGCTCGCCTGGCTCCTCGCGCTCCCTCTCTGGTTCGGTGACGGACTCGCCAGCCCCTGGTTCACCCCCGTGGCGACCGCCACGATGATGACCCCCGCGATCGCCGCCCTCATCGTCGTGTTCTTCGTGGAGCGGCCGCAGCAGAAGGCGTGGACGCTCGGACTGTGGCCGCTCAGACCGGTTCGCAGACTCCTCGTCTACTCGGCGCTGGGAATCTTCGTCTCCATCGCGCTGGTCCTGGCGGCGCTCCCGGTCGGCGCGCTGCTGGGGGTCTATCCGGCCGACTTCACGAACTTCTCCGCCTTCCAGCAGGCCCTCGACGAGCAGGCGGGCACCGCAGGAGCGGCCGAGATCCCGATACCGGTCGGCGCGCTCATCGCCCTCCAGATCGCCCTGCTCCCCTTGGCGGCGTTCATCAACCTCATCCCGGCGCTGGGCGAGGAACTCGGGTGGCGCGGGTGGCTGCTCCCGAAACTGATGCCGCTCGGCACTCTGCCGGCCCTCCTGGTCTCCGGCGTGATCTGGGGCCTTTGGCACGCCCCGCTCATCCTCCTCGGGTACAACTACCCCGATGCACCGGGCTGGCTCGGCTTGACCGCGATGGTGGCCATGTGCGTTCTGATCGGCGCGGTCTTCGGCTGGCTGAGGCTCCGATCGGGATCCGTGTGGCCCGCAGCCCTGGCACATGCCGCGTTCAACGCGGCGGGCGGGACCTACCTCCTCTTCGCCGCGGCGGGAGAGCACGTCGACACCACGCAGGCGACGATCCTCGGCTGGAGCGGGTGGATCGTGCCGCTCGCGCTCGTCGTGGTCCTGATCGCCACGGGACAGTTCGCTTCCGCCAAGCACCCGTCCACCCCGCCGTCGAAGAAAGGGAGCCTGCCCGCACACCCGGCGACGGGACAAGCAACCCGTGAGTAGCGACAGCGTGGCTATGTCGATGAGAAGTAGCAGCACTTATCGATGAGTTCTGGAGGCGCTCAAGACCCTCTGCGGCGTGGTCGTGTTGATGAGTTCCGACAACGCCAGCGCCTTCCTCGTCGCCGAGTGTGGCCGCCGCTCGCCGCACCTCAAGGTCGTTCGTCCTCGCTTCGCTGCGGGCGCTCCACCTTGACCCGCGGCTTCGCAGGCGGCGGTGGGGGCGACTATCGAGGAAGGGCAAGGTGCGCCCCGTCGCACGCAGTGCTGCCAGGAGTCATCGACACGACCCTGCGACGGATGGAGGCGCTGCCGAAACTCATCGACAAACGCTGTCCGCTCTCACGAACAAACCCAGACAGCGCATTCTGCGGCCTTGGCCGGCGAGCGGGGAGAGGCACTACCGCTGAATCCCGCAGCAACCCTCCTCGCCCCCGACCCCGCAACACCCCGCACGGCAAAAGGGCCCGGACCCCAAGGGGGTCCGGGCCCTGGCGCCGCGCACTACCCGCGCACACCCAGCATGAACTCGGTCGCCAACTGGTCCAGCCGCTCGAACCCGTACCCCCGGGCCCGCAGCCCCTCCAGGTCCGCCTCCCGCTCGCCCGCCACCGAGGCCAACGACTCCCCCGCACCCAGCGTCGGCTCCGCCAGCTCGCCCACCCGCGAGGCCTCCAGCGCCTCGGCCACCTCCGGATCGGCCCGAAACGCCGCCGCCCGCTCCCGCAGGATCAGGTAGTTGCGCATGCACGCCCGCGCCGACTCCCACACCCCCGCATCGTCCTCGGTGCGCGGCGGCTTGAAGTCGAAGTGCCGCGGCCCCGCGTACCCCTCACGCTCCAACAGGTCCACCAGGAAGAACGCCTCACGCAGGTCACCGCCCCCGAACCGCAGGTCCTGGTCGTACTTGACCCCCCGCTGCCCGTTCAGGTCGATGTGGAACAGCTTGCCGTGCCACAGCGCCTGCGCCACCCCGTGCACGACGTTCAACCCCGCCATCTGCTCATGGCCCACCTCCGGGTTGACCCCCACCATCTCCGGGTGCTCCAGCTCCGAGATGAACGCCAGCGCGTGCCCCACCGTCGGCAGCAGCACATCGCCCCGCGGCTCGTTCGGCTTGGGCTCCACCGCCAGCCGCAGATCATGGCCCTGCTCGCGGATGTAGCCGCACAGCGCGTCGAAGGCCTCCCGCAGCCGCTCCAGCGCCGCGCGCCCGTCCTTGCCCGCCTCGCTCTCGGCCCCGTCCTGGCCGCCCCAGCACACGTAGGTGCGCGCCCCCAGCCGCGCCGCCAGGTCGATGTTGGCCGCCGCCTTGCGCAGCGCCAGCCGCCGCACCCGGCGGCTGTTGGAGGTGAACCCCCCGTCACGGAACACCGGATCGCTGAACAGGTTGGTGGTGGCCATCGGCACCGCCAGCCCCGTCTCCTCCAGCGCCTTGGTGAAGCGCTCCACGATGCGCTCGCGCTCGGCCCCGCCGGTGCCCGCCGGGATCAGGTCCTCGTCGTGGAAGCTCACCCCCCAGGCGCCCAGGCCCGCCAGCTCGTGCACCGCGCGCACCGGGTCCAGCGGCTCGCGCACCGCCGCACCGAAGGTGTTCACGCCCTGCCAGCCCACGGTCCACAGACCGAAGCTGAACCTGTCCTCGGGGCGGGGGCGGTAGTCCATCAGGGACCTCCTCGGGGGAAGAAGCGTTGCCGACCCCCATTAGTCTGGTCACCGAACAAACCCCGCGTCAATGCCCCACCACCCCCGCACACCCCACCCGACCACGACACAATGGCCCCGTGACCACCACCGACCGCCCCGCCACCAAACACACCATCCGCGCCGCCAACCTCGGCCTCATCCTGCGCACCCTGCGCACCCACGCCCCCTGCTCCCGCGCCCGCCTGGCCACCGCCAGCGGCCTGACCAAATCCACCGTCTCCAGCCTCGTCGACGAACTCACCGCCGCCGGCCTCATCACCGAACACGGCCCCCACCACACCCCCACCGCCGGCCGCCCCGCCCTCATGCTCGGCCCCGACCCCGCCCGCCGCGCCGTCCTCGGCCTCGAAGTCAACGCCGACTACCTCGCCGCCAGCGCCCTGGACCCCACCGGCGGCGAACTCCTCGCCCTGCACACCGACCACGACACCCGCACCACCACCCCGCACGCCACCGCCCAGGCCGCCGCCGACCTCATCACCCGCGCCCTGAACCACCCCGCCCTGGCCCACCGCACCCTCCTGGGCACCGGCATCGCCATCCCCGGCCTCATCGACCCCGCCACCCACACCGTCCTCACCTCCCCGCCCCTGGGCTGGACCCACACCCCCTTCACCGACCTCCTCCCCCCGCCCCCCGCACCCACCGGCCCCCACATCACCGGCAACGACGCCACCCTCGCCGCCCTGGCCGAACACCGCTTCGGCCACCTCGCCCACACCCCCGACCTCGTCTACCTCACCGGCGAAGTCGGCCTCGGCGCCGGCATCCTCACCGGCGGCACCCCCCTGACCGGCACCCGCGGCCACGCCGGCGAGATCGGCCACGTCACCCTCGAACCCGACGGCCCCCACTGCGCCTGCGGCCGCCGCGGCTGCCTCGAAGCCCTCGCCGGGATCGACGCCATCCTCCACGCCGCCGGAACCGCTCCCGACCCCCACAGCCCCACCAACACCGCCCTCACCCACGCCGTCGCCACCACCGCCGACAACGCCCGCAACGGCGACCCCCGCGCCCTCACCGCCCTCACCCGCGCCGGACACCGCCTCGGCCAGGGCTGCGCCATCCTCGCCAACCTCCTCGACCCCGCCGCCATCATCCTCGGCGGCTACTACACCGACCTGGCCCCCTGGCTCCTGCCCCCCGCACGCCGGACCGCCCGCACCCACATGCACGCCCCGCCCCCCGGCGACCTCATCCACCCCTCCACCCTCGGCCTGACCGCAGCGGCCAAAGGCGGAGCCGCCGCCGTGCTCACCGCCCTCGAAGAGGGCCGCATCCCCCTCACCCCCGCCTGACACCCCGCACCCCGGCCGACGGACACACGCCCACACCGCACGCGAACACCCCCGGCACCACCCAGACACGCCCCCGGTTCGGGGCGACGACGGCCGCACACCCGAAGAGAAGACGACAGAGCGCAGAGCAGGAACCGCCGCCACCGCAAGCCGACACATGCCCACGCCGAGTCGGCCGGCCGGACCACGCGGGCACGACCGCGCCACCGGCCCTGGCCGGCCGGCCGGCTCCCCGGCCACCAGCTCACACCAGACCGTGTGCCCCTGCGGATGCGGCGGCACCGTGCCGCCCACACGCCCACCGCACAACGCGCTCACGAACCCCAGTCCGCGCACCTCCAGGCACACCCCTCCGCGCCCTGCCACAGCGAAGCCGTGAACACCTCGCCCGGCAGCCCCGACCGCGAATGCCGCGCCGCATTGGTCTCCCACTCGCTCGCGCACAGCAGCAGCGCCTCTCCCAACCGCACGCACGGCGGCCGCCCGCGGCCCCACCCGGCGCGGTGGGCTACCCTCGTGCCCGACGCAGGGCGTGCGAGGGGAGGCCGCAGGTGGCCCAGGAGGCCTGGAAGCGCAAGGAGCTCACCGTGGGCCAGGTCGCAGAGCGCAGCGGCGTGGCCGTCTCGGCCCTGCACTTCTACGAGCGCCAAGGGCTCATCACCAGCCGCCGCACCGCCGGCAACCAGCGCCGCTACGCCCGCGACACCCTGCGGCGCATCGCCTTCATCAAGGTCAGCCAGCGCGTGGGCATCCCGCTGGCGCGCATCCGCACCGCCCTGGAGAGCCTGCCCGACGAGCGCACCCCGACCGTGGAGGACTGGGCGCGCCTGTCCCGCGGCTGGCGTTCGGAGCTGGACGCCCGGATCGAACAGCTGGAGCGGCTGCGCAACGACCTCAGCGACTGCATCGGCTGCGGCTGCCTCTCCTTGGAGCGGTGCGTGCTGTCCAACCCCTACGACCGCCTTTCCGAGGAGGGCCCGGGGCCGCGCCGCCTCATGGTCGCGGGCCTGGAGGACCGGGTCGAGGAGTAGGGGAGGGGAAGCGAGGGGCCGCCTTGCCCTGGGGCCCAGAGCGATCGGGCCACTAGGCGAAAGCCTCCCAGGGCGCCCTGAGTGCCCGCCTCGGCCGCCACGCCCCCCCGCCTTACCGGGATTCGAGCGCAGCCCTGTGGGTCCGTTCCGCTGCCGTACACGGCCGCGGACACGCCTCTCCTCGGACAGGGACAGGCGCTATGCCCGAAAGCTCCATTTCGTCGTGGGCGGGGCGCGCTTCAGAAGATGAGTGCGGCGTAGCCGCACGATTTCGGTATGCAGTGGCTGGTTGCTGGCAACCAGTGCTGCCTTTATGGCGTAGATTCAAAGTACTTGTTCTGTGTGCCGTCGAACGCCCCGCCCGGACTAGTCCCTACCTCAGGGCCCGTCCCTCTTCCGGCGGCGTCTTCCCCAGCGCGCTCCGCCTCCTGTGGTGGTTCCGTGCCCGGCGGGCGGGACCGCCGTCGTCGCCCGCCCGCACCGTATCTGCCCGGTGCCGCCGCCCCTGGGACCGCTCCCCTGTCACCGCCCTTCGGACGGGACGTCCCTGCGCACCCTGAGAGGGTGGTCGGTCGGGACCTCCACGATGTGCAGGAGAAGTCCGTCGGGGTCGGTCACATGCATCTCGATCAGCCCCCACGGCTCCCGCCGCGGCTCGCGCATGATCACGCACCCGCGCTCCGACAGCTCCTGCTGTGCACTGGTGGCGTCCTCCACCTGCAGCCACAGCTGCGTGGCCTGCGGCTCGGGCCGCACCCGCGAACCCCCCGAGAGCTCCAGGAAGCCGCCGCCCAGGAAGAAGACCGTCCCCCACGCCCCTTCCCCGGTGGCGAACTCGCGGTAGACCGCCAGTCCCAGCACATCCCGGTAGAACGCCAGGCTGCGCTCCATGTCGGTCGGCCTGATCACGAACCTGCTACTGAGAACGTTCACCATGGACGCGACTCTAGGCTCCGCCCCGCCGTACGGCCCAACGAACGGCCGTCACCGGTGCCGACAGGGCCCCCTGGCGTCCCCCTCCAAGCGGACACCGCAACGCGAGAATCCGTCATCCCCCGCCCGTCCTCCTGGGGGCCGAGACCGTGCACTGCCTGCCCGACCATGCCGCCTCGGCCGCCGCGCGGTCGAGATCGGCGGCCGGGAAGGGGGTCCTCTTGCTCCGCGTGAGCAGCCGGCGGTGGAAGCCGTCCAGGACGAGGACGGGCCGGGCGTGCCGGTCGATGATCCCCGCGATCCCCGCGGGAACACCGCCGGGCTTTCGGCCGGCGCACCACTCCCGAAGGAACACGTGTCCGTCCGTGTCGCCCCGAAGGGGGTCGACGAGGTGGCGGAGCAGATGGCTCGCGGCCGAATGGCGGTCGTAGGCCAGATGGTCCGCAAGGAACCGCTCCTCGGCGGCTGAGAGCGCGAATCCCGAGCTCAGGGCCAGCCCGAAGTCCGCGAAGTAGATCGAACGGCCGTCGGTCAGCAGGTTGTCGAAATGGACATCGAAGTGCACGAGCCCGCGAGAGCTCATGAACGCCGCTCCCCGCACCAAGGCCTCCTCCACCCACCGATACGCGGAGCCGTCGCCGGCCCGAGCCGCGTTCCCCCGGTGCGCGCCCAACCACGCACCCAGCGTCTGCGGCACGTGCTCGAGGAAGAGCACCAGGCTGCGGGAGCAGCGACCGATGGCCTCCAGCCGCTCGCGCACGGCCGGTGAGCCCTCCCAGTGGGCGACCGCGCCGTCGATGCCGCCGAACTCGTCCACGAAGCCCTCGGGAGGGGAATCGGGCAGCACACGCCAGTGGTACATCAAGGGAAAGCCCTCGTGCCGCCCTTCCAGGACCCAGGCGCCGGCCATGGCGTGGACCGCCAGCTCCCGCCAGGCGCCGAACCCGGCCGAGCCCGCCCCGTACTGGTAGAACACCGGCAGGCCGAAGAGGTTCGCGGTGGAATGGACGTTCTCCGGCCGGGCCTCCACGTCGGTCAACGGCACCCTCTTGACGAAGACGGGCGTGCCGTCGACGTCCAACTCCGCGGACCTGCCGCCGATGCCGGATCCGACCGCGGAGGCGGACGACACGGCCTCAGCGAGCCGCCGGTCGCTCAACGACGACAGGTGAGCGGCCACGGTCCCGTAGGCGGCCACACGCGCGGCGTAGGCGGAATAGGCGGAATCACAGCGGCGCATCGGCGGCTCCTCGGTGCACCGGCCCCGAGGACCCGGTGATCGCAGGGACCCGGCGACCCTATCGAGCCCTTACCTCCCGAAGCCGCGACCGGCCGCAGGAAGGCGCGGGAAGCGCGCTCCACGGCCCTGCTCCCTCCACCGCCGGGGCGTCGCAGAGGCACGGACCTCGGGCCGCGGCCCCGCCGGGCGGACGAAGCGACCCCAGCGGCGGGCCCCGAAGAACACCGATCCCCCGGTCGGCCAACGACTCCTGCCGGTTTTCCGTCCCGGGACTTCGCAGTGGGGCCGGTGCCGTGCCCGTGCGCGACGGCGCGGGCGGTGTCGGCGCACTGCGGCACCGCGCTCAGCCGCGGCCGCGCATCGGCTCCAGCAGCGACGCGTCGCGCACCCGGACCAGGCGCAGCGGCCCCGGGCCCGGCGCCGGGGTGTAGACGCGCACCAGCACGCCCTCCTCGGCCTCTGCCGCGGCCACCCAGCACATCCCCGTCACCAGCACCACGGCCCGCACCGCTCCGCCGTCCACGGACAGCTCGGCCTGCGACCAGCGCGCGTCCTCCCCCAGCGACAGGGCCGCCCCGCCCTGCGGGTCGCGCATACGGCGCTCCATCAGCGCGCGTTCGGCGCACAGCCCCCGCAGCGCCCGCTCCTCGGCCGGCCCGTCCCAGACCCTGGTGGCCACCTCCACGTCCGGGCCGGTGTCCCGCCCCTCCGGGGTGGACCCGAAGTCGACCACCGCCCGCAGCGGCGTGCCCGCGACCGGGTCCGCCGTCACCGAGCTCACCCTCCCGGGGCGCTCCTCGCCCTCGGGCACGTACACCGGGATCGCCTCGACCAGGCCTTCCAGGCCCTCGCCCTGCTCGTCCGCCGCATCCATCACCGCCGAATCCTAGGCCGATCGGCCCTACCGCGGCGAATCCCGCGAGCTGAGCGGGGCCCCGCGGCGACCACCGAAAAACGAATAACCCTTCCAATGCCCATTGTCATGGTCTACGCTCGGGCGGCATACCGACCGACCCGTCGGTAACAACCCGTGCACCCCGACCCCCGTCCCGCCCCCGCGGACGCCACCGAGGAGCCGACATGACCCCCCAACGGCAGCACCGCACCGTCGAATCCGCCGACGGCACCCTCCTCAACGTGGAGACCACCGGCCCCGACGACGGCCCCGTCCTCGTCCTGGCCCACGGCTGGACCTGCGCCACCGCCTTCTGGGCCCCCGTCGTCAACCGCCTCCCCCGCCACCTGCGCATCGTCATGTACGACCAGCGCGGCCACGGCTCCAGCGCCCGCCCCGCCACCGCCGCCGGCTACTCCACCACCGCCCTGGCCGACGACCTGTGCGCCGTCCTGCAGGCCACCGTCCCCGCCGGCACCCCCGCCGTCCTGGCCGGCCACAGCATGGGCGGCATGACCCTCATGGCCGCCTCCCGCCGCCCCGCCCTGCGCGAGCGCGCCGCCGCCGTCGCCCTCATCAGCACCGGCAGCAGCCGCCTGCCCCACACCTCCACCGTCCTGCCCCTGGCCGCCTCCGGCAGCGCCGCCCGCGCCGCCCTCCACCGCGCCGCCCTGGGCGCCCCCCTGCCCCTGGGCCCCAAGACACCGCTCACCCGCGCCGCCGTCCGCTACATCACCACCGCCCCCGGCGCCGACCGCCGCATGACCGACTTCACCGCCCGCCTCGTCCACGCCTGCCACCCCGCCGCCCGCGCCCGCTGGGGACACGTCCTGGGCACCCTCGACCTCGACGAGGCCCTGCGCGCCCTGGACATGCCCACCGCCGTCGTCCACGGCACCCGCGACCGCCTCATCCCCCTCCCCCACGCCCACCGCACCCGGCGCATGCTGGCCGACTGCCGCACCTTCACCGAGATCCCCCAAACCGCCCACATGACCCCCCTGGAGGCCCCCGACCGCATCGCCGCCCTGCTCACCGACATGGCAGCGGCCCACCTGCCCGCCCCCGCCGCCAACGGCGCGGCCAAGCCCAAGGCCAAGAAGAAGACCCAGGAGGCCGGAGCATGACCCGCACCCACCCCGGCCTGGCCGGCCGCACCGCCGTGATCACCGGCGCAGCACGCGGCCTCGGCGCCCTCCTCGCCCGCAAGCTGGCCGACCAGGGCGTCCGCGTGGCCCTGGTCGGCCTCGAACCCGACGAGCTCAAGGCCGTCGCCGCCGAATGCGGCCCCGACGCCGCCCACTGGGAGGCCGACGTCACCGACCGCGCGGCCCTCGCCGAGACCGCCCGCGCCATCGAGGACCACTACGGCCGCATCGACATCGCCGTGGCCAACGCCGGCATCGCCACCGGCGGCCCCTTCGGCGACACCGACCCCGACGCCTTCGACCGGGTCGTCGAGGTCAACCTGATGGGCAGCATCGCCACCGCGCGCGCCTTCCTGCCCGCGCTGCGCCGCTCCCGGGGGCACCTGCTGCAGGTCGCCTCCCTGGCCTCCCTGACCCCGGCCCCGCTCATGGCCGCCTACTGCACCGGCAAGGCCGGCGTCGAGGCCTTCATGCACTGCCTGCGCCCCGAGGAGTCGCTGCACGGCGTCACCACCGGCATCGCCTACCTGTCCTGGACCGACACCGACATGGTCCGCGGCGCCGACGACGACCCCGCGCTGCGCGAGCTCCGCTCCCGCCTGCCCTGGCCGCTCAACCTCACCCACCCGCTCCCCCCGGCCGCCGACCGCATCGTCGCCGGGATCGCCCGCCGCTCCCCGCACGTCTACGGCCAGCCCTGGCTGCGCGCCCTGCAGGGCGCACGCGGGGCCCTGCCCTCGGTGGTCGCCGCCTTCGGGCCCCGCGAACTGCGCCGCCTCCAGGACCGCCTTGCGGCCGGGGCGGCCACCCGGGCCCACGCCGTGGGTGCGGGCGGCCAGGCCGACCTCGCCGCACGGCGGCACCGCGCGGACTGAACGCGCCCCTCGACCGCGGGGTCCGGCCGCCCGCCCGCAGCGCTCCGGACCCCGCGCCCGCTCCACGGGCGGTCCCTGACCGCTTCCGCCCGGCTCTTCAGAGCGTCCGGCAGGGACGGGTCCGCAGGGCCGAGAGCCTCAGCACGTAACGGCCAGGCCCGAGCCCGCCGGCCACGCGCTCGGGCACTCGCGCGGCGGGCCCTCCATCAAGCTCCAGCCGTCGGTGGTGCCCGGCGCCGGGCAGCGCGGCGACGGTCCGCAGTTCGCACGGCCAGTGTGCGGTGTCCGCATCGGCCGGCTCGGACCAGGTGTCGGCCGATGAGGCCTGCTTCCCGCGGGCGGGCCGGGCCCATCAGCGCCGCCGCAGGGGCTCGGCGATCGTCGCCGGGCCCGCCGACCAGCGCCGGGACGGCACCCGGCCCGGTCCTCGCCGGGCACCCGCTGCCGTGGCTGGCACTGCAGCTGGCGACCCTGGGCGCCGCCGCGGCGGCGCTCACCCTGGGCATCCGCGGCCACCGTGCACGCGCCTCCCTCGATACCCCCGCGAAGATCCGCCTGGGCTCGCTGCTCGCCGGCACCGCCGTCCTGCCGCCCTGGGCCGCGTACTGGGGCCTGTTCACCGTCTGACCGCCGGTGCGCGGAAACCGGCCGGACCGGGCGACGGGGTCGAGGAGGCCACGACCACTGCCATCGGAATGCGGCCCGGCCCCCGTGCCCGGACACGGGCCGGGACCGGGCGTCAGACCCCCGCGGCCTCGTCCCTGCCCTGACAGGCCAGTGCGTCGGCCCGCTCGTTGCCCTCGTCGCCCGCATGGCCCTTGACCCAGCGCCACTCCACCTCCAGGCGACCGGCCGCCTCGTCCAGCCTCCGCCACAGGTCGGCGTTCTTCACCGGCTCCTTGGCCGAGGTGCGCCACCCGTTGCGCTTCCATCCGTGCACCCACCGCGTGATGCCGTTGCGCACGTAGGTGCTGTCGGTGTGCAGGACCACCGGCACCGGCCGCGTCAGGCTCTCCAGCGCCATGATCGCCGCCATCAGCTCCATGCGGTTGTTGGTGGTCTCCCCCTCGGCGCCGTACAGCTCCTTGACGTGGGGGCCGAATCTCAGCACCACGCCCCACCCGCCCGGCCCCGGATTCCCCTTGCACGCCCCGTCGGTATAGGCCACGACGGACCCCGGGATCTCGTTGATCGGCATGCCGGGAAATCTACCTCCGCCTCCGCCTGGGCCCGGACCGTGTTCCGCCGCCCGGCGCGTCCCCCGAAGTTCACACTTCTTCGCACAGACCAGCGCTTAGGCAATCGAACCTTTGGCCCTGTATGTCGCACCTTCCCCTCGTGCCCCCAGGGGAGTGAGTGCGGCGTAGCCGCTCCTCTATTGAAGGGAGGCTGAGGCCGCTCAGAACCACTGGCTTTACGGCGTAGATTCTTGAAGTGCTCAGGGCGCATCGCTCTCCGTCCCCCAGCGCTCTGGGACACGCGACCGATACTGCGCCCACTCCCCTCCCCGGTGGACGACCGAGCGCGCGCTGCGCCACCGGCGCTGTCCAGGGCCTAAGCTCATGATCGACCACCACCGGGACCATCCCCGCACCCCACACGGTGAGCACATGCGAGCACTGCCCTGTGCCGCCGGCGCGCCCCTCCGGGCAGCGCGTCCTTCTCCCCTGCTCTAGAAAGCCCTGACCGTGCCGCCCCTGCGCTCCGAACCGACCATGCGCCGCCTGCGCACCCTCGCCGTCCTCGAGTGGGTGAACGCCCTGCTCATCTTTCCCGCCGTGGCCTGGCTCTGGGAGATGCCCCTCTCACCGGCCAACCTCACCGGCCTCGGCCTCGTCCTGCTCATCCTGATCGAGGGCGGCGCCTACTGGTGGCTCAAGTACCGCGGCCTCCTCGCCGGCCGCCCCCGCACCGCCGGACTGCCCTTCTTCCGCGTGCTCCGCGTCGCCAACCCCGTCCTGCTGGCCGCCGGCGCCGTCGTGGTCGGCCTGGGCCTGGGCTCGGGCGCTCCCTGGACGCACGCGTGGCCGGGCGCGGCGCTGTGGCTGTTCGCGATCCTCGAGCAGGTGAACTACTTCCACCTGCAGCTCTCCCACGACACACGGGCGGACCTGGCCCGCCTGCGGCGTTCGCGGCGGCTGCGCCCCTCCCACCTCGCCCGCGACCTGGCCCGGGAGCGCACCCGCACCGCCCCGTGACGGCGGCGGGCCCGTGGGAGCGCGTCAGGGGAGCAGCAGCACCTTGCCCCTTCCTCCGCGCTCCTGGGCGGCCACGACCGCCTCGCGCACCCGGTCCAAGGGGTAGGCGGCCTGCACCGTGGAGGCGGCCGTGCCGTCCAGGACCAGCCGCCCGGCCTCGTACAGCGCCTCCTGCACCTGCGCGCGCGGGGCGGCGTGCACCCAGTCGCGCAGCCGGAAGAGCACGATGCGCACATCGGGCCTGCTGCGGGCCAGGTCCCCTGGCAGCGGCAGCCCCGACAGCAGCCCGTAGTGCACCAGCCGCCCGCCCGGGCGCAGCGTCCGGGCCAGGCGCGCCCCCGCGTCGCCCCCGACCGCGTCGTAGGCCAGGTCGGGCCCGCCTCCGGTCAGCCGCTCCAGGTCGTGCTCCCAGCCGGGCCGGTCCGTGCTCACCGCCGCGGCCCACTCCGGCCCCGACACCGCGGGCCGGGCGGCGTCCCCCCGCACCAGCGCCACCGGCCGGACGCCGCGCCCGTGCAGCAGGCGCCCCAGCATCCCCCCGATCGCCGAGGCGGCCGCGTTCACCGCGACCGCGGGCCGGGGGGAGCCCTGGGCGTAGGCCTGCACCATGCGCACCGCGGTCAGCGGGTTGATGTAGGCCAGGGCCGCCTGCTCGTCGGTCAACTCGGGCAGGGTGCGAAAGCACCACCGGGCCTCGGCGGTCTTGACCTGCTGCCAGGCGCCGGGGCCGCCGATGGGCAGCACCCGCTCCCCCTCCCGCAGGTCCCGCACCCCCGGTCCCACGGCGCACACGCGCCCCACGCCCTCGAACCCGGGGATGTGCGGCAGGGGCGTGCGCGAGGGGTAGGCGCCGGCGATGGTGACCAGGTCCGAGGGGTTGACCGCGGCCGCCGCCATGCGCACCTGCACCTCCCCCTCCCCCGGCGGGCGGGGGGTGTAGTCCTCCACCCCGACCGCCTCGTCGGCCGGGCCGAAGCGGGTGACGACGGCTCTGCGCACGTGATCCTCTCCCCTCGCCGTTCGTTGTCGGGACCCAACGTAACGACGCCGAAGGCCGATCGGGTACACAAGAGGTGGCCCCGCCTCTGCACACGGCGGGGCGAGGACCACGACGACGGCGCCCCGCGCGGGCGCCCGCCCCGAGGAAGCAGCCCATGCGCCTACGCGTCCCCTTCTCCGACGTCGACATGCACGGCAACATGCACAACGGCCGGTACGTCGCCTACGCCGAGGACGCGGTCAACGAGTTCCTGCGCGAGGCCGGCCTGAGCGGGCTGTTCGACCCCGCCTCTTCGGCGGCGGCCTACCACGTCAAGAAGGTCGAGGTGGTCTACGAGCGGCCGCTGCGCTTCGGAGAGCCCGCCGAGATCGCGGCCCGGGTGGAGCGCATCGGGCGCACCAGCCTGACCTTCGCGGTGGTCGCCCGCAACGAGGGCGCCCCCGAGGGCGCGGCCGCCGCCCGCGCCCAGGTGGTGTGGGTGTGCGTCGACCCGGCCACGGGCCGCCCGGTCCCGGTGCCGGAGCCGACCGCCGCCGCCCTGCGCGAGGCCGCGGGGCCCCAGGCCTCCGGCGGGTCCGATGGGTCCCCCGGGTCCGGCGGCGCGGAGGGGCGGGCATGACCTCGGCCACCGGCCCCGCCCCCGGCCCGGCGCCCTCGGCCGGGCAGACCGGCGTGCGGCCCGAAGCACCGGTGATCGAATTGCGCGGGGTCGGCGTGGGCTACGACGGGCGCCCGGTGCTCGGCGGGCTCGACCTGCGCCTGACCGAGCGGCGCATCGGCGTCATCGGGCAGAACGGCTCGGGCAAGAGCACCCTGGCACGGCTGCTCAACGGGCTGGTGGTCCCCGACGAGGGGCAGGTCCTCGTGGACGGGCTCGACACCCGCACCGAGGGCCGCCGGGTGCGCTCGCGGGTCGGGTTCGTGTTCCAGAACCCCGACAACCAGATCGTCTTCCCCATCGTCTCCGAGGACATGGCCTTCGGGCTGAAGAACCTGGGCCTGCCCAAGAAGGAGATCCCCGGGCGCATCGCCCGGGCCCTGGAGGAGTTCGGCATCTCCCACCTGGCCGAGCGGCAGAGCCACCTGCTCAGCGGCGGGGAGAAGCAGCTGGTGGCGCTGGCCTCGGTGATGGTGATGCGCCCGCGCACGGTGGTCTTCGACGAGCCCACCACGCTGCTGGACCTGAAGAACCGCAACCGGCTGCGCGACGCGGTGGCGGCCATGGAGCAGGCGGCCGTGGTGGTCACCCACGACCTGGAGCTGGTGGCCGGCTACGACCGGGTGCTGGTGGTGCACGAGGGCGGGATCGCCTTCGACGGGGGGCCCGCCGAGGCGGTGGCCTGGTACCGGGAGCACTGCTCGTGAACACCACGCTGTACGTGCCGGGGGACACGCCGCTGCACCGGCTGCCGGCCGGGGTGAAGTTCGCGGTGCTCTTCGCCGCCGGAATCGGCCTGTTCCTGCTGTCGCACCCGGCGGTGCTGGGCGCGGCCGCGGCGGTGGCGGCGGGCCTGGTGCTGTCGGTGCGGGCGCCGCTGGCCGCGCTGCGGGCGCGGCTGCTGCCGGTAGGGGTGATGCTGGCGGTGCTCTTCGCCGCCACGTCGCTGTTCCAGGGGCCCCAGACCGCGGTGGCCATGCTGCTGCGGCTCGCGGCGCTGATCCTGCTGGCCCTGGCGGTGACCCTGACCACCCGCCCGGCCGACCTCCTGGAGTTCTTCGAGCGCCTGACCGCCCCCCTGGCCCGCATCGGGGTGGCGAACCCCGAGCGGATCAGCCTGGGCGTGTCGCTGGTGCTGCGGTTCGTCCCGGAGGTCTTCCGCCGCTTCCAGGAGATCCGCGAGGCCCAGGCCGCACGCGGCCTCAAGGCAAGCCCCGTCGCCCTGCTCGTCCCCCTGATCGTGCGCACGCTCAAGGCCGCCGACGACGTGGCCGACGCGATCGACGCACGCTGCTACCCGCCACCGCGCCGCCCGGAGGGCGGCGCCCGCACCGAGGAGAACCCCACGTGAACCGCCCCCAGGACCGCGGGATCACCACCCGGGACGTCGTACTGGTCGCCCTGTTCGCCGCCATCATCGTCGCGCTGGGGCTGGTCCCGCCGATCACCATCGGCATCGTGCCGGTGCCCATCACGCTGCAGACCCTGGGGGTGATGCTGGCGGGCGCGGTGCTCGGGCCGGTCCGGGGCGCGCTGGCCTGCGGCCTGGTGGTGCTGCTGACCGCGGTCGGCCTGCCGGTGCTGGCGGGGGGCCGGGGCGGCCTGGGCGTGTTCGCCGGGCCCACCGGCGGCTACCTGGTGGGGTGGATCCCCGGGGCGCTGGTGACCGGGCTGATGGTCAAGTACTGGGCCCGGCGCCTGACCCGCGGGTGGGCCAAGGCCGGTGCGGTGCTGGCCGCCTGCGTGGTCGGCGGGATCGCCGTGGTGTACGCGCTGGGGATCCCGTGGCTGTCGGTGAGCAGCGGCCTGGCACTGCGCGAGGCAGCGGCGGGCGGCATGGTGTTCGTCCCGGGGGACCTGATCAAGGCGGTGGCCGCGACCCTGGTGGCGCACGGTGTGGCCCGCTCTTACAGCATGGAGCTGAAGTGAGCCCGCCGGGCCGCCGAACACCCGGAGCCCCAGCAGCCCGAGAGGCCGTGACGCCGTGGAGGAGGGACCGTGCCGCTGAGCGCGCGCATCCTGGAGCACGCCCGCAGGCAGCCTGAGCGGTCGGCCTTCGTGCTCGGCGAAGACCGCATCGGGTACGGCGAGCTTGCGCGCAGGGCCGCCGCCGTGGCCGTGGTGCTGCGCGCGGCCTCTGGGCGCGGCGACGGCCTGCTGGCCTTGGGGACCGGGAACTCCCCCGTCTTCGCCGAGCTGTACTCCGGAGCGATCGCGGGCCGGGGGCGGTGCGCCGTCCTCGACCCGTCCTGGCCGCGCGTGCAGGCCGAAGAGGTTCTGCGCCGTCTGGGCCCGGACCTGGTGGCGGCAGGCCGGGGAACCCCCATCGCCGAGGCGGCCCGGGACCTGGGCCTGCCGGTGCTGGTCGACGGCGGCGGCCAGGAGCGCGACCCGCGCCTGGAGGAGGCCCTGGGGGCCTCCCCCGAGGAGGAGCTGACTCCGGGCCCGGACGAGTCGCCTTTCCTGGTCGGGTTCACCTCGGGGACCTCGGGACCGCCCAAGGCCTTCCACCGCACACGCGGCTCGTGGCGGGCGAGCCTGCGCCACGGGGGCGAGGTGTTCGGCGCACGCGCCGGGGACCGCACGCTCGTCCCCGGCCCGCTGTCCCACGGGCTGGGGCTGTACGCCCTGACCGAGGCCCTCTATGAGGGGGCGTGCTGCATCACCCTCCCCCGGTTCGACGCCGTCCGGGCCCGGAGCGCGCTGGTTGGGCACCGTGCCACGCGGCTGGTGGTGGTGCCGACGATGCTGCGCGGGCTCGCCGACAGCACCGGGGCCGACACCCGGGCCGGGAACACAGGGCGGGCCGACGCCCTGCCCGACGCCTTCCCCGACGTGGAGGACGTCGTCAGCAGCGGCGCCCGGCTCGACCCGTCCACGTCGCGTCGCGCCATGGCCCTGTTCCCGCGCGCGCACGTTCGCGAGTACTACGGCGCCTCGGAGCTGAGCTTCGTCACCGTGCGCCACACGCCGCCCGGCACCGACCCCTCGGCGGCCGAGCCCGGTGCCGTGGGCCGCCCGTTCCCCGGGGTGGAGGTGCAGGTGCGCGGCGAGGACGGCGCGCCCCTCCCGGCCGGCGAGACGGGCACGGTCTTCGTACGCGGGCCGCTGGCCTCCTCCGGCTACCTCTGGGACGACGACGCCCAGGAGGGACGCGACGCGGGCGGCGGGTCGGGCTTTCGGACGGACGGGGAGTGGGCCACGGTCGGCGACCTGGGGCGGCTCTCGGAGGACGGGGAGCTGTACCTGGCCGGGCGCTCGGGCGGCATGGTGATCACCGGCGGGCTCAACGTCCACCCCGGCGAGGTCGAGGAGGCGCTGACCCGGCTGGAGGGGCTGGAGGAGGCCGTGGTGCTCGGGCTTCCCGACGCCTACCTGGGGCAGGTGCTGGCGGCCGTGGTCTCCGGCCCCGGCACCGCCGGCCTGACCCGGGCCCGGCTGCGCGCCGAGTGCGCCGCCCTGCTGCCCCGGCACAAGGTCCCGCGCCGCCTGTGGGCGGCGCGCGAGTGGCCGCTGACCCGCAGCGGGAAGGTGTCCCGCACCGCTCTGGAGGATTGGATCGCCCATGGTGACGCCCGGCTCGTCCCCGTCCCCGCCGCCTGAGGACCGCCGCCCGGTGGTGCTGGCCGCCCTGCGCACCCCGGTGGGGCGCGCCGGCGGTGCGCTGGCCCGGGTGCGCGCCGAGGACCTTCTGGTGCCGGTGCTGCGCGCGGTACTGGAGGAGGCGGGTGCGCCTGCGGCCGAGGTCGACGACGTGGTGGTGGGCAATGCCGCGGGCGGCGGGGGCAACGTCGCCCGTCTGGCGGCGCTCACCGCCGGCCTGCCGCTGGGGGTCCCCGGGGTGACCGTGGACCGCCAGTGCGGGTCCGGGCTGGAGGCGGTCGTGCAGGCGGCTCGCCTGGTCGCGGCCGGGGCCGGGCAGGCCTACCTGGCCGGAGGGGTGGAGAGCACGAGCACCGCGCCCTGGCGGGCCGAGCGCCCGACGCGGCTCACCGGGACGCCGCGGTTCTATGCGCGTGCGCGGTTCGCCCCTGAGGAGGTCGGCGACCCGGAGATGGGCGAGGCCGCGGAGAACGTCGCGCGCGCCTACGGGGTGGGCCGCGAGCGCCAGGACGCCTTCGCGCTGCGCAGCCACCGCCGGGCGGTGGCCGCGGCGGCGGAGGGGCGGTTCGACGCCGAGACCGTTGCGGTTCCTACGCGGGGCGGGCCGGTCGGGCGCGACGAGTGCCCGCGCCCGGACACCTCGGCCGAGGCCCTGGCGTCGCTGCGCCCGGTGTTCGCCGAGGACGGGACGGTCACGGCGGGCAACTCGTGCCCGCTGAACGACGGGGCGAGCGCGATGCTGGTCACGAGCGCGGCGCGGGCCCGCGCCCTGGGGGCGCGCTCGGCCCTGGGGTTCGTCGACGCGGCCGCGGCGGGGGTAGACCCGAACCTGCTGGGGATCGGGCCGGTGGAGTCCACCCGCAGGCTGGTCGGGCGGCAGCCGGGGCTGGACGTGCGCGGGCCGAGGATCGAGTTCAACGAGGCCTTCGCCGCCCAGGTGCTGGCCAGCCTGGACCAGCTGGGCGTCGATGAGGAGTCGGTCAACCTCGACGGAGGGGCGATCGCCTTGGGGCACCCCTTCGGGGCGTCGGGGGCCATCCTGGTGACGCGCCTGTACAGCGCCCTGGTCCGGGACCCGGAGACGCGTCCTGGGGAGCAGGGCCTGGCGATGCTGGGCATCGCGGGCGGCCTGGGGCTGACCGCCCTGTTCGAACGCGTGGAACTCGACGCCTGATCCCCTCGGGAAGCGCCGGGCGGCTCACAGGGGCCGCCCGGCGGGCCGGGAAGAACGCTGTGCCCCGACCGTGCCGGATTCCCCGTACCCCTTCGATCGTCCAAGCGACATCGGTCTCCCCACCAAGGGCACGGCGACGCCCAGCCCCCCGAAACGCCTGGCAGGGGGAGCACCGAGAGCGCTGGCAGGCCCCCTCTGCGGGGCTGCACCGGCGCGTCAGCGCCCGGCCTCTCCTCGCCTCACTCCTGCAGCAGGGCCTTGATCTCCTTCACCGCCGTCTTGGCCGCCATTCCGGCGCCGATGATGGTGGCCGAGGCCGGGCCGGTCCAGTCGCCGTAGCCGACCAGGTGCAGCCGCGGGTCGGCCGACGAGCGCGTCCCCTCGGTCGGGACGGTGCCGTCGGCGCCCGGCCCGACCATCGGCGCGAGGTGCTCCAGGGCGGGGCGGAAGCCCGTGCACCATAGGATCGCGTCGCACTCCCACTCCTGGCCGTCGGACCACACCGGCCCCTTGGCGGTCAGGCGTTCGAACATCGGGTGGGCCTTGAGCACGCCCCGGTCCCGCGCCTCGCGGACCGGGGGCACCATGACGATGTCGCCGAGGCCGGCGGCCCCGTCGCCGCGCACGCCCTCCCGACGGGCCGCGGCCGCGCGGGTGGCCACGTCGAACAGCACACGCCCGTCCACGTCGTCGGGCATCAGTCGCGGCTCGCGGCGGGCGGCCCACAGGGTCTCGGCGACCCCGGAGAGCTCGGCGAGGATCTGCGCCGCCGAATTGCCGCCGCCGACCACCGCCACCCGCATGCCGGCGAACGCCTCCGGTCTGCGGTAGTCGGCCGCATGGAGCTGGAGCCCTCCGAACCGCCCCCGGCCGGGGAGGGCGGGGGTGTGGGGCCGTGACCAGGTGCCGGTCGCGCTGACCACCGCCCGGGCCCGCCACTCCCGCGGGCCTTCGGCGGTCCGGGCCCGCACCGCCAGGCGCGCGCCCTGGGGACGGACCTCACGGACCCGCACCGGGCGCCGGACGGGCAGGGCGTAGCGATCCTCATAGGCGGCGAAGTAGTCGGCCACGTGGCCGGCCGTGGGGAAGGGCTCCCCCGGCTGCTCGGGCATCCACCATCCCGGCAGCGGGCTGTGCTCGGCCGGGGAGAACAGGCGCAGCGAGTCCCAGTACAAGGGCCAGGCCCCGCCCGGCGCGGGAGCGTCGTCGAGGATCAGGTACTCCAGCCCGGTGCGCCGCAGGTGGTAGCCGACCGCCAGGCCCGCCTGACCCCCGCCGACCACCGCCACGTCGATGTCCGCGCCGTGCTCCACGCCCGCCCCTTCCGCCCGGCCTGCCGCTCCCTTCCTCCCAACCGCTTCTACGCCCGGCCTGTTCCGGCCCGCGCCGTCAGCCGGAGGGAGCCTTGAGAGGAAGGGCGTCGCCAGTCCCGGCGCCCGGCGGGTCAGCTCACCGGGGCCGGCCGGGCCGACCTCGAGAACCGCGGCCCCTCGCCCCTTCGCCGACCTCGGCAGCGGCTGAAAAAGAGGCGAGGGACCGACGAGTAGGGCGCCTTCGGACGCCTACTCCGCAGGCCGCATCCAGGGCAGCAGGTCGGCGCCCACCTCCTTGCCCAGGGGCTTGCCAAGGGTGCGCAGCTCCTTGCAGCCCTCCTCTCCCAGGGCGGCGTAGGGCGCCGCCGAGAGCCGGTCGGTGGCGGCCTCGAGTTCGGCCCGGTGCTCGGCGCCCTTGTCGGTCAGGGCGAGGCCGCCGTCCTCGCTCACGAGTCCTTCGGCCCGCAGGCGCTCCACGGCGGCGTCCCATTCCGCGTCGGGCCAGGCGCGGCTCGCCCGCAGGAACTTCAGCATCACGCTCCCCGTGGCGGCGTGGAGGACCACGGCCTCCAGCCCGCTCCGCCCGCCGGCCACCAGCAGGGCGATGTGCCCGTCGCCCCGGAACTCGCGCAGCAGGGTCTGGGCGTGCCACAGCACCAGGTGGGGCTCCTCCGGCCAGGGCAGGGCCGCGTGCGCGGCGAACAGCGGCCGCCCCTCGGGCATGTCCGCCGCCGCCTCGGCGGCGGTGCGGGCCAGCTCGGCCGCCCTGCGCATCTCGGGGCCGTCCACGCGGTCGCCCAGGATCCGCCTCAGCGAGGCGTCCATGCCGCTCAGCCGCGCCTGCACGTAGTCCTGCGGGGAGGCGGCCTCCCACACGGCCGGCACCGCCCGGCGGACCAGGTCGGGGCAGAAGTTGTAGAAGGTCGAGACGACCACCTCGGCCGGCACCGGCCCCATCGGCGCCGCGCGCGCGGCGAAGTAGGAGTGCTGCGGGTCGGCGCCCAGCTCCTGGTACTTCTGCTGCGCCTCCGGGGAGAAGTAGACGCCGCTGTGGTAGGGCTCCAGCGCCGCCCACGCCTTCCGGGCGAACACCGGGTCGATCTCCTGGGTCACGCTGCTGCTCATGGGGCCGCCTTTCCCGCGCCTCCCGGGCGCCGACGGGTTCTTGGAGGGCGCACCGAGCCTACCGAGCGGTGTTCGGTTCCCCAGCGCCGGGGGTGGGCCCCTGTGGCTTTCGGCCGACACGGGCATGCAGGGGTCCGCCGTGCGATGCGTCCGCCGGGCCCGGCTCCCCAGCGTCTGCCCCATGTCCGCTCCGACCGAACCGACGGGCCCGGTCGGCGACGGCCCCACCGACTGCGCCCCCGCCCCTCGGCGGCGCGCCCCCGCGCCCCGCGGAGGCCCTGCTGCGTCGGCTGACCTATAAAAGGCCAGTACAGGGCGCCCCCAGAAGCCCTATGTGACACAGATCGGCCCTGGACGCGACAACACTCACACGGCCTGAGGCGGCGAATCGGAAAGTTCGCCCGGCGTGAACGTGTTGGCTCGGGATGTCACCTGGGGGCGCCCGGCGCCTCCCCCGCCGTCGATCCGCGAAAGGGAGCGCTTTGCCCATCGCACTGCTCGCTCTGGCTCTGGGAGGCTTCGGCATCGGCACGACCGAGTTCGTGGCGATGGGAATCCTGCCCGAAGTCGCCGAATCCTACGGCGTCTCCATCCCCACGGCCGGGTACATGATCTCCGGTTACGCGCTCGGCGTCGTGATCGGGGCCCCGCTGCTGGCCGCCGTAGGGGCGCGGGTGGACCGCAAGCACCTGCTGCTGGCCCTGATGGGGGCGTTCACCCTGGGCAACCTCGCCTCCGCCGCGGCCCCGAACTTCGAGTTCCTGCTCGCGTCACGGTTCCTGACCGCCCTGCCGCACGGGACGTTCTTCGGCGTCGGCGCGGTCGTGGCCGCATCCCTGGTGCCGGTCACCAAGCGCGCGCAGGCCGTGTCGCTGATGATCGCCGGGCTGACCGTGGCCAACATCGTGGGCGTCCCCCTGGGCACCGCGGTCTCGCACGCCTTCGGGTGGCGCGCCACCTACCTGCTGGTCGCGGTCGTGGGCGTGGTGACGCTGCTGGCGCTGGCCGCGTGGGTGCCCTCCCAGAAGCCGCACCCGGGCACCTCGGTCCGGGCCGAGCTCGGAGCCCTCAAGCGCGGACAGGTCTGGCTGGCGCTGGCCGTGGGCGCGGTCGGCTTCGGCGGCATGTTCGCCTCCTACAGCTACATCTCGCCGATGATGACCGACGTCGCCGGGTTCGGCCCGGGGGCGGTCACCCTGATCCTGGCCGTGTACGGGGTCGGCATGACGGCCGGCAACCTGGTCGGCGGCCGGGCGGCGGACCGGGCGCTGATGCCGACGATGTACGCCTGCATGGCCGGGATCGCCGCCGTGCTGCTGCTGATGCACGCGGTGGCCTCCTACAAGGTGCCCGCGGTCGCGGTGGTGTTCCTGCTCGGCTTCGCCGGGAGCGCGCTGATCCCCTCGCTGCAGATGCGGCTGATGAACGCCGCCTCGGACGCGCCCACGCTGGCGGCGGCGCTCAACCACGCGGCGCTGAACATCGCCAACGCGGCCGGGGCCTGGCTGGGCGGCCTCGTGATCGCCGCCGGGTACGGCTACACCGCGCCCAACCTGCTCGGTGCGGGCCTGGCCGTGGTCGGCCTGGGGCTGGCCCTGGCGTCGGGACTGCTGGACCGGCGGTCGCAGCGCCCCGGGGGCGCGGGCCGCGACGCCGGCGAGAAGGTCGCCGAAGGGGCCGCCGAGCAGGTCCCCGCGGCCGCCGCACAGGGGGCGGACCGGACCCGCTGAAGCGCTCGCGGCCAGGGCCGCTGACACGAGCACTGCTCTGGGGCCGTGCGGGAGGGATCGTGCCCTGCCGCGCGGCCCTGGGTGTGTGCGGGCCGCTGAGCGCACGGTCGAAGCACCGTTCAGGCCGCGTCCGTGCGGTTCCGCCGACCTTCCGCCTCAGCGTGAGCACTCTCGCGGCGGTCCCGAGAGCCCTGCGAGAACCTGTTGGCGGGCCCCGGCCGCCCTTGCTACCGTTCCGGAGGCCGTGCGTGAGACCGAGGAGGTGGTACCCGTGAACGTTTCGACATGGGTGCTCCCCTCAGGGGTCACGGTCGGGCGGTAGGTCGTCCGGGAGCGCCGTTCATGAGCACTCCCGAAAGGCACGACCATGCGCTTCACTTCCGAACAGCGCCTCGACGACGGCATCCTCGAGCGCGGATTCGCCCTCGGTGACATCCCCGGCATCCTGTGGACGCCCGGATCCGCGTCCGCCCCGGCCCCGCTGATCCTGCTCGGCCACCCCGGCGGCCTGCACACGATGTACCCCCGGCTGGTGGCCCGGGCACGGGACGCCGCGGCGGAGGGCTTCGCCGCGGCCGCCATCGAGCTCCCCTGGAGCGGGGAGCGGCCCCGCTCCGTCGCCGTGGACGGGGCCCGCGCCGACCTGCGCCGGGCACTGCAGGTCGGCAGGCCGTCCGACGAGATCGTCGACCGGCTCGTCCTCCCCGTGGTCGAGCAGGCGGTCCCGGAATGGCGGGCCGCCCTGGACGCCCTCCTGGCGCTGCCCGGGATCGGCGGCCCGGTCGGGTACTCGGGAGGGGTGATCTCCATCGGCATCCGGCTGGCGGTGGTCGAGCCGCGCATCTCGGCCGCCCTGCTGTTCGCCGGGAGCTTCGTTCCCCGCTCCATGTTCGAGGAGGCGCGGAAGGTCACCGTTCCGCTGCAGGTCCTGCTGCAGTGGGACGACGAGGGGAACGACCGGCGGTCGGCCCTGGAGGTGTTCGACGCCTTCGGCTCCCGGGAGAAGACGCTGCACGCCAACATGGGCGGGCACGCCGGCGTCCCGTGGTTCGAGGGGGAGGCCGCGAACCGGTTCTTCGCCCGCCACCTGAAGTGAGGCCAGGTGGGAGGGGACCGGGCGCCGCGACCCCGGACGGACATCCGAATACACCGGTCACTGGGCTTTTCCAAGACTCTGTGGCGCCGGGCGGACCGCTCCGGTGGCGCCGCGGGGGTGGCGAAACCGGCATGCCGGGCGGCGGCGCTCTTCGGCGCAGGGGATGGGCGGCGACGAGTAAGCGGGGCGGTTGCCCGGTGGCGCCGGTCGGCCGCCGGGTGGCCTGCCGCCTTGGCCTTGGAAGGACCCCTCCCTTTTCGCGTTCCAGGCATACCGGGCGCACCAGGCGGCAGCCGGGCATCGAGAGTGGTGGTATCGCCACTATCGGCGGCCTGGGGTGGTGATCTCACCACCATCGGTGCGCACCGGGGACGCGAGCAGCACCGCGCCTGGCGCCTACCGGGCACGGCCGCTTCTCACCGATCGGCCCGCCGGGGCAGGCGCCGGCTGAGGGACGGTGCGTTCCGGGACGGGGCGCCGACGGCCAGGAGCGCGAGGGGCTCCCGCCCCGTTCCTGCCTGCCCGAGTGCCGTCGCCGCCGCGGGGCAGGCCCCGTCGGAATGGATGCGGGAGGCGAGTCCGAGGGCCGCGGAGGCCAGCGCCGCACGGTGCAGGGCCGCCCCCGCCTCGACCTGTTGGAAGCGGTACCAGCGGGCCCCCGCTCCGCGGTCGTCCCGTGGGTCCCCCGCCGGGACGAGGGCGGCGGAGGCGCCGTAGAGCGCGGAGCGGGTGTCGGGGTGCCAGGGGCCCAGCCGGACCGCCGCCGCCTCCTCCGGGCCGCCCACGCGTTCGAGCGCGCTGTGCCCGCCCA
Source organism: Nocardiopsis baichengensis YIM 90130 (assembly GCF_000341205.1). NCBI lineage: Bacteria > Bacillati > Actinomycetota > Actinomycetes > Streptosporangiales > Nocardiopsidaceae > Nocardiopsis > Nocardiopsis halophila. The sequence goes on from NZ_ANAS01000004.1 coordinate 304,229, forward strand.
GGTACCGGTAGCAGCCCGCCGCCAGGTCGACGGCGTCGAAGACCACGAGGAAGAGGGCGAGCGTGGACGGCCCCTCTTCTGTTCCGGGGAGGTCGTGCGGCCCGGGCGCCCGGGTCGCCGCGAGGATCCGTGCCAGGTCGCCGACGGCGACCGGCGCCGGCCGGTACCCGTCGGGCGCCGAGCGCCGGGCGGCGAACCCCCGGTGCAGGGCGGGCGGTTCGGCGTCGGGGAGCGCGACGAGGGGGCGGGCGCCGCCTGCGGGCGCGGCCTCCGGTTCGGGCCCGCGCGGTGCCGGGCACGCTCGTGCCGACGCGGTGTGCAGCGCGGCCAGCGCCGGAAGCACCGTGGCGGCCGGGGGCGCCGAGCCGGGCGGCCGCCTGGGCGGGCCGCCGGGCACGTCCGTCGGCGGCGCCGACCGGTCCGGCTCCCCGAAGCGGCCCGCCCGCGGCCCGCCGGCGACCTCAAGAACGGCCAGCACCCCCTCGGCCCCCGTGTCCAGGCCGACCGCCTCCGCCAGGACCGCGTCGGCGAACCGGAGGTGCAGGCGCACCCGCATGCCTTCGCGGCGCGCGGCGGCCTGGGCCTGCGCCGCCAGGGCCCCGGTCTCCTGGCACTGCAGCCTGTAGGCGAAGTCGCCGTACCTGTGCCCCTGCCTCCAGAAGTCGGCGACCAGCAGCACGTAGGCGTCCGCCCGCGGGTGGCGGGGAACCGCCAGCGCATCGGCGACCGCGCCCCGGTGGTCGCCCTCGGCCAGGATCTCCAGGGCGTGGTGGGCGGGGGCGTACCGGCCGAGGAGCCCCGGTCCCGCGCAGTAGGCGCCGATCGGGTACGTGCCCCCGCCCGACGGCGCCGGTCGGGCGTCCACGGTGAACGGCGCCCCGTGCGCTGCGTGCATCCAGTCGCAGCGCACGACCCCGAGCAGGTCCCGCATGAGGCGCCCGTAGGGCCCGGTGAGCGGCGGGGTCCGCGGCGCGGCCGGGTGGCCGGGCCCCGCGGGCGGCTCCGGCCCGCCGTCCGGCGGGGGCGGCCCTCCGTCCCGGGTCCGGTCCAGGTAGTCGGCGATCACGCTTTCGGGAGCCGCAGGGGCAGGGGCGGTGTTCGTGTCCGTGTCCGTCACCGCCGGACCGGGGGCGTCCCCGTCCGGGGGACAGGTCGCGCCGTCGGGCGTGTCGGCGCTCACCGGCGGCGGCTGGGGCGGGGCCCCTTCGCCGGGGGCGTGCGCCGCCGGCTCGGCCGGGCGTTCCCGGGCGACCGGCTGCATTCGCGCGTCCAGGGTGCGAAGGTCGACCCTGGTGGGCGCCTCCCCCTCCACCGCCAGGCCCGTCAGCCGGGAGAAGCAGGACAGCGCCAGCCGGGAACCGAGCATGCCGGGCACCGCACCGGTGAGCAGGGCGGACACCGGGGACCGCCCGGTGGGCGGCGGCGCGCCCGTCGGCATCCGGCGCGCCCCGGCCTCCTCGGCCGGGCCGACCGGAACCAGCCAGGCCTCTTCGGCCGCCTCATCGATCAGGGCCTGCCCGACCTCGGTGCCGGTCCCGATGAGGGCTCGGGCGGCGGCGAGCAGCTCGTTCCGGTCGGTGGAGACGTCCAGTACGACGTCGGGGGCGGCCGGTGCCGCGTCAGGGGGTGCGAAGGAGACCGACTGCCGCGCGTCACGCAGGGCCCGGTCGGCCGCCGCCTTGAGCGCCCGCACCTCTCCCTCCGGGGCGTGGACCTGAACGTTGCGCCATCCGCTTTGCAAGCCGGCGTGCAGCAGTGCTTCGGCCACCGGGCCGGAACCGCGCAGGGCGATGCGCGCCTGTCTCAGACGCTCGAACCTCCGCTCGGCCGAGGCGAGGCGGTAGCGCACGAACGCGATCTCGGCGCTGTAGGTCTCCAGCTCCTCCCTGGAGAGGCCGTGCGGATCGTCGTCCTGGGCGTCGACCACGAACCCCGCCTCGACGAGGCTGCCGACCAGGCCGCGTGCCTGGACGCCCTGGGCCCCGTCGAGCCCGGCGGTGAGCTCCTCCAGGGTCCGCTCCCCCGTCAGGCGGGGGATGAGGCGCCGCAGCGACTCTGCGGCACGGCCTCCTTTCACCCGGCAGGCCCCGTGGCCGGCATGGAGGTAGACGCCGTCGTCCGAGGGCACGCACCGGACGTCATCGCGGAATCGCGGACGCATGTCCCCGCCTCCCTACGGCTGCATTCCGACGGTCGGAGAACCGATTATGCACGCTTTCTCGGTGATTCCCCGATGGCGTCCTCCGGTTCCTTCCGGAAGGGTGGACCGCGCATTCGGTTTCGGGCGCACGTTTTCGCCGTTGGAAATGCGGGTCGGGGCGAGGCCTCCCCGGGCCGGTGCCGTACACCCCCGGGCCGTAACGTTCGAATCCCCCACCGCGCCAGGGACGGCGGGTCACGCGTCACCAGGCTCGGCGCCTCCGCGCCGCCCTGCGCCGCCCCAGGGCGCCCGCTCAGCCGGCCTCCGCCAGCAGGGACGGGTCGTTGTTGCGCGGCGACCCGACGGCAGGCCCCACGCGCCTCGGCACCAGGTGCGGCTCGGGGACGGCATCGAGCATCTCCCGCACCCGGTCCTTGTCCGTGGCCTCCGGATCGAGCCAGTCGCCGACCATGTCCGCCGGCAGCACGACCGGCGCGCGGTCGTGGATCCGCCCCAGGGTGTCGGAGGCAGGCCGGGTGAGGATGGTGCAGGTCCACACCCACCGGTCGGGGTCGTCCCCGCCGAAGTCGGGGTCGGCCCACCGCTCGTAGAGGCCGGCGAAGGCGAGCGCCTCCTCCTCGGCGCCGTGCAGGTAGTAAGGCACCTTTCCGCCGGGGGTGCGCTGCCACTCGTAGTAGCCGTCGGCGGGGAGCACGCAGCGCCGCCGGACGGCCGCCGCGCGGAAGGCGGGCTTGTCGGCGACGGTCTCGGAGCGGGCGTTGATCAGCCGCGAGGCCATCCTGCGGTCCTTGGCCCAGACCGGCAGCAGCCCCCAGCGGGCGTTGCGCATCTCGCGGACGGCCGCCCCGTCTCCGGGCTCCTCGCGCACGATGCGCACCCACTGTGTGGGGGCGATGTTGTAGGAGGGGGCGAGCGACTCTCCCACGCGCCGCTCCACGTCGAACAGCAGGCGCAGCTCGTGGTCGTTCCGCGCGCTGACGTAGCGTCCGCACATCGTCCTGCCGCCCCTTTTCATCGCGATCGTCGCACGTGCCCCCGGACCGGGAGGGCACCGGGACGGCGAAGGCTACCCGGCCCCTCCGACATGGAGGGGCCACCGCGACGCACGAGGCGTGTCCCTCCCCCTTGTCCTGCTGCCCTGTCCCACTGCTCTGTTCCTCCCTGTCCCTCCGCGGGGGTCGCTCGCGGGGACGGCGCCCTACGAGAGGGGGGTGCACGGCGCCGCCACCGGATCGACCGGATCCGGACGTGCCCTGGCGGGCTGCTCTCGCCGCGACCGGGGTAGGGCCCCCAGAGCCCCTCCCCGGCGCCGCCGCGCCGGCCCCTGCAGCCTGCCAGGAGGAACGCCGACGATGACCGCGCACGCCCCAGACAACACCGTCGACGGGGACCCCCTGCTCATCGACGGCCCGGACTTCAAACCCGACTCCCCCGCACGCTTCGCCGAGCTGCGCGCGCTCGGCCCCATCCACCGGGCCCGGTTCACCAACGGCGCACGGGGCTGGGTCGTGGTCGGCCACGAACTCGCGCGCAGCGCGCTGAACCACCCGCAGCTGCTCAAGGACCCGTCGGCCGCCGCGGACCGGCCCGATGTCTACCGCCCCGGCACCGGGTTCGCCGGGAACATGCTCATGGCGGACCCGCCCGACCACACGCGGCTGCGCAAGCTCGTCTCGGGGGCGTTCACCCCGCGCGCCACCGAGCGCCTCAGGCCGCGCATCGAGCAGATCAGCCGGGACCTGCTGGACCGCATCGCCCCGCGCGGCAGCGCCGACCTGGTCGAGGACTTCACCCGCCCGCTGCCGATGACCGTCATCTCCGAACTGCTCGGCGTCCCCGAGGAGCGGCGGGCGGAGTTCCAGGACTGGTCGAACCGGGCCATGGGCGTCACCGGCGGCGACCGCGTCGAGGGCGGCATCATGCTCAACCGCTACCTGGGCGAGCTGCTGGAGGAGAAGCGCCGCACCCCCGACGAGGCGATGCTCAGCTCGCTCATCGCGGTCCACGACGAAGAGGACGGGCGCCTGTCGGACGAGGAACTGCTGGGCACCGCCGTGCTGCTGGTCATCGCCGGGCACGAGACCACGGTCAACCTGCTGGGCAACGCCCTGGCGGTGCTGCTGCGCCGCCCCGACCAGGCCGACCGGCTGCGCGCCGAGCCCGAGCTGCTGCCGGGCGCGGTCGAGGAGTTCCTGCGCACCGAGGCGCCGGTGGAGCTGACGCCCGCGCGCTTCGCCGCGCAGGACATGGAGCTGGGCGGGCGGCGCGTTGCCAAGGGCGATGCGGTGCTGGTGGCCCTGGGCTCGGCCAACATGGACGCCGACGGCGCCGAGGCGGACGTGGCCCGCAAGGACGCGCGCCACCTGAGCTTCGGGCACGGGATCCACTATTGCCTGGGGGCGCCGCTGGCCCGCGCCGAGGCCGTGATCGGCCTGCGCCAGGTGCTCGACCGCCTCCCGGACATGGCCTCGGTGGACCCCGGGGCGGAGCCGCCCCGCATCCCCCAGGGCATCATGCGGGGGCCGTTGAGCCTGCCGGTGCGCTTCACCCCGGAGCCCGCGGCGCCCTGACCCGCCCGGGGTCCTGCTCCTTGTCCCCCGCCCTCCGGATGCGGGCGGGGGTAGGCTCCGCCCCGGAGCCGAGGCCGAGCGGATCGGAGTGGTGGGCGCATGGGAGTCGCCGACGCGTCGCTGGTGGAGATCGTGCCCGGGGCCTACGCCTGGGTCCAGCCCGAGGGGGGCTGGTGGGTCAACAACGCCGGCCTGGTCACGGCCGGGGACGGTGCGCAGGCCATGGTGGTGGACACCTGCGTCTCCTCCGAGCGCACCCGCCGCTTCCTGGCGGCCGCGGCCGAGGCGACCGGCGGCGCGCCGGTGCGGGTGGCGGTCAACACCCACCAGCACGGGGACCACACCTACGGCAACCACCTGCTCCCGGCCGACACGCTGATCGCCGCCCAGGAGAAGGCGCGCGAGGGCATGGTGCAGGACCCGTTCTTCGACGACGTGCCGCGCGTCTGGGAGCCGATGCCCGACTGGTCCGACGCGGTGCGCCGGCCGCCGGGGCTGACGTTCCGCGAGGCCCTGACCCTGCACCTGGGCGGGGTGCGGGCCGAGGTCCGCCACCCGGGACACACCGCGCACACCCCCGGGGACGCGGTGGTGTGGCTGCCCGAGCAGGGCGTGCTCTACGCGGGGGACCTGGTGTTCAACCGGGTGACGCCGCTGGTGTTCATGGGGTCGCTGGAGGGGGCGCGCCGGTCGCTGGAGTGGGTGGCCGGGTGGGGTCGCTGGAGGGGGCGCGCCGGTCGCTGGAGTGGGTGGCCGGGTTCGGCGCCGACCACCTGGTCCCGGGGCACGGGGCGCTGCTGGAGGGCGCCGGGATCGAGCGCTCGCTCGACGAGCACGACCGGTACTACGCGTTCGTCGCCGAGACGGCGGCGGCGGGGCGCAGGGCCGGCGTCGGCCCCCTGGAGGCGGCGCGCGGGGCCGACCTGGGCGCGTTCGCGTCCTGGCCGGACGCCGAGCGGATCGTGCTGAACCTGCACCGGGCCTACGCCGACGCCGCGGGCCGGGAGATGGACATGGTCGCCGCGTTCACCGACGCCCTGGCCTACACGGGCGGCCCGCTGGCCTGTGATGCGTGAGGGCGGGCCCGGCCAGAGCACACCGCCGTCCCCGACTCGCCGTCAGGCACCCCGTCCAGCGCCGCGCCGCTTGTACTGGTCGAGGTCGATGTCGAGGGGGAAAGGATCGCCGAGTTTGAACCGTCCGTGGTGGATGCCCGTGAGGGCGTACTGCTGGAGCTCCGAGTCCAGTCGGTAGGTATAGGCGACGGGGCGCCCGTCCTCGTTCTCGACCCTCCAGAAGTGGGGGATCCCCGCCTCGGCATATATGCGCGGCTTGCTCGCCTTGTCACGGAGAGCCGACTCGGGGGAGACGACCTCGACCGCCATCGTGACATCGGCTGCGTAGAAATAGGTGTCCGGAGACTCCCGCTCGAACACGCCGCTCCCGACGACGACCACGTCCAGTTCAGGGACTTGGCGCTCTCCCAGGCGGACGGCCATCTCCCGGCACGCCCTGAGGCTCTGCGGCGCCTGGCGGTCCAGCTCCGCCTCGAGGAGATTGATCACCCAGATATGCCACCACTTCTGCGGACTCACGAATATGAGGCTGCCATCGATGAGTTCCGTATGCGGCGGAAGTTGGGACATCTGCAAGAACTCGTCCGCCGAAAACCCCTCGTGCGGCGGAATGACCCAATCCGGCAGCGGTGCAGACATGTGCCCAGCATACCCGTGGCGACCGGCCCGGACCCGTACTTCGCGGAGTCGGCCTCCGCGCCCCGGCAGGGTGCAGCCGGGCGGGGGTGAAGGCGCCCGGAAGGTGCCAATCGGCAGCCACCGAGTGCCACTACCGCACATCGGCCCGGCCACTGGCACCGAATCATCCCGCCCGGAACCCGATTGGCCCTCCCGGCCCAGAGTGACCTCGGTCTCCGTCCATTTCCGGGTACCCCCTGCGCGACGGACCAAACCGACCGCGACACCGCCCCGGGAGGCGGGCGCAGTGCGCCAGGCGCGCCACCGACTCCTCGATCCCCCGCCAGGCGGTCTCCGTATCGGGGGTGCGGGTGTGCGGGGCCCGGAACCGGTCGGCGGAGACGGCCACCTCGTCCAGGTCCCACCTCAGCCGGTACAGCTCCAGCCCCTCAGGTTCGGGGCGCCGACCCGCCGCATCGGCCTAGCGCTCCAGGTCCTCGCTTCCCCGGACCGCCGACCACAGGTTGCGCTCGGGGGCCGCCAGGGCGCGGGTGTCCCAGTCGATGAGCAGCCGGCGCCGGCCCCGGCACACGACGGCGGGGGCGAACCGGGACTCTTCGTGCGGGCGGGCCCATTTCGTGCGTCGACTACGGAGTGCACACAATACGTCCGTGACCTGCGACGTTACACGTGAAACCCTCACCGGGAAGATTGTCCTGATCCGGTCATTCCCCTCCGGCTCTGCTTACGTGATCGGCCGGACCGACCACGACCCGTGACCGACATCGCGGCCGAAGCGGGCATTTCACATGCGGGCGTCGGCGCCGGCTCACGCTCCGTACCCAGAAAACCGTCCTTCCGGTTTCTTCACGGAAGGTGACTCCTGGCCCCGATTCCTCTCTTTCCACTAGATTCCTGGTCCGTTCGATGCATGTGCATCGCGCACGGGCGCCGCCCTCGGGGGCGCCGATCGACCACCTCATGAAGCGTCCGCCCAGGACGGGCCGCGCTGCGGGTCGGGACCGTCCCCCGGCCCGCAGCGCGGCTCTCTCGCCCCGGCGCGACCGCACCGCGGGAGTGCCGCGGCCTCCGAGGGGACCGCGGGAACGTCGCCCGACCGTCCGACCACCCGGTCGCCCGGTCGGCGATTCCGGCCGAGCCGCAGGTCATGCACCCCTCGCGTCGCGGACGACCCGTCCGGCGGCGATGTGATGCCCATCACGCATGCAACTCTCCGCAACCCTTGCGTCACGGCGCGCGCCGGGGGTGGACTGAGACGGCCGCGGCGGGACGGACCCCGCCGACGGCGGGACGCCGCCCTCCCCGGAGCGCCGGCCGCTCCATGGCGTCCCGCAGAACACGCGGCGCGCATGCCCGCAGCGGCAGCGGCCCGGGAGGGACGTCCCCCCTCCCGGGCCGCGCGCACGGCCGGAACACCGTCCCCGTCCCCTCCCCTGCCGCACACCGGGCCCGGCGGCGCTAGTGTGCCTGGCGTGGACTCTGTGGAAGCGGCCGGGAACGCGCGCACATCGACCGTCGGTGCGCAGGAGCACGCATGGGCGAGGGTCCTGTGGGACTTCCACACCGCCCCCGCCACCGACGACGGCCAGGGCGGCCCTAAGGGCGACATCGTCCTCGCCTTGGGAAGCCATGACGTCCGCGTCGCCCACCACGCGGCCCGGCTCTGGCGCCGCGGCGCCGCACCCCTCGTGGTCTTCTCCGGCGACCGGGGACGGCGCACCGGCGGCGGCGACGGGCACCGGCGCTGGGCCCGGTCCGAGGCCGAGGTCTTCGCCGAGGCCTCCGGCCTGCCGCCCGAGGCGGTGCTGCTGGAGGACCGCGCCACCAACACCGGCCAGAACTTCTCCTGTGCACGCCGGCTGTGCCAGGAGCGCGGGATCGGTGTGCGCACGGCCGTCGCCACCGCCAAGCCCTACATGGCCCGCCGGGCCCTGGCCTCGGCCGCCGTCCACTGGCCGGGGGTGACGTGGGCGTTCAACGCCTTCGGCGGCGGGTACGAGGGCTACACCGACGACGAGCACCGGCCCGAGGAGCTGATCGCGTTCCTCGTCGGGGACCTGCAGCGCCTGGCGGTCTACGCCGAACGGGGATGGAGCGCCCCCGTGGAGGTCCCGCCGCAGGTCCGCGAGGCCTACGCCGCCCTGGTCGACGCGGGCTTCACCGCCCACCTGGTCTCCAGCGCGCCGACGCTGCCCTGGTAGCCGTGCCGGCCTGACAGGGGCCGACGGGAGCCCATGAGCCGCCGGCGACAGGGCCCCGACCAGGGCTCGGGACAGACCGGCACCGCAGCCGACGAAGCCGGGGTGCACACGCTCCCCGGGACGGCGGTACCGCGGGTCCGCACGCACCTTCCCTCCATCGCTCCCTGGCCGACGGCCCGCCGGCGGCGGACCCCCCTCCACCGGAAGAGGGCATCGGACCGAGCCCTGCGCCCAAGCGTGAGGGCCTCCGTTGGAGCGGTCTCCTTTCCGGCGGCCGCGGCCGCCATCGGTCGGGCGGCCTTAGCCCGTCCGCCGACAGACGGGACGCCGGTCAGGCCACCGAAGGGGCCCGACCCGGCACCGAGCCGTGACGACGGCGCCGCACCGGCCGGACGGAAAGGACACCGCTCCAAGGGCCACGGCCCCAAGCGGGCGCCGCGGCCTCCGGTCCCGCTCCGGGCGCACCGGAGCGCCTGCCGCTTCGGGCCTCCCGCTCCCCTCCGGCTCCGTTTCCGTCACCGGGGGCCGATAGGAATACACCATCGCCGATCGACGCCCGGCCCGGCACCGCCGTTCCGGGCGCCGTCCGTCGACCCACCCGAACGTGACCTCCCCGAGAAGGTGATGCCGTGGCTCCCCACGACCCCGGACCCCCGAGCACGGTGCCGTTGGTCCCGCCCGTCCACGCCCGCAAGCTCACCAAGGTCCCCTACGTCGAACTCGCCGACGGACGGGTCCAGGGGGTGGTCTCCAGCGGATCGGCGGGCGAGCGCGTCTACGTCTCCTCCGTCTCCGCCGGTTCCCACGCCCTGAGCTGCGCGACCAACAACAACCGCCCCTGCAGCGGGCTGGGCGGCGCCCTCTGCAAGCACATCCGCGCCCTCCTCGACGAGGCCCGGAGGCACTACGGCGCCGAGCGCGTGGCCGCCTACCTGCGGCTCGACCCCGCCCAGGCCCCCGAGGCCGCGCTGTCCGCGCTGAGCGGCCCGGTGGAGCCCGGCCCCACCGGCGTGGTCTTCACCCGCTTCCTGCGCTACCTGTCCTACCTGGAACTGCCGGGCACCACCGCCCCGCTCCCCGAGATGCACTGGTTCCCCGCGGGGAGGGCGCTCTGATGCTCCCCGCCCGCCTGACCGAACTGCTGGACTCCGCCCCTCCCGGGGTCGAGGAGGCCCTGGAGCTCACCGACGGCCTGGACGCCGTCCTGGCCGACGGCCTGGCCCGCCCCGGCGCCCAGGGCACCGCCGCCCTGGAGGACCTGGCCGCCGCCACGGGCTCCACCCCGCTGGCCGCCTCCGTGCGCGCGGCCGTCGACGCCGTGGGGTCGGGCCGGCCCACCGGCCCCGGCCCGGCCGCCCTGGCCGGGGCCCGCACCGCGCTGGCCGGCGCCGTGCACGACGCCCTCCTGGAACAGGCGGACACCGCCCTGGGCCGCACCCGCGACGACCTCCCCGAATCCGCCGCCTCCCCCGCCGACGGGGCCGGCGGCGCCGACCCGGCCCTGGAGGGCGCCCGCTCCTGGCTGGCCGAGCTGGCCGTGGCGGGCTGGCGCGGCATCGACCGGGACCTGGCCGCCGGGGCCGACGCCGCCCTGGCCCCGCTGCTGGAGGACCCCTCCCGCAGGCGCCTGGCGGTGCTGATCGACGGCCTCGGCGCCGAGCTGCGCGCGCACTGCCCGCTGTCGGGCGAGGCGGACCCGCCCGCGCGCCGGTGGAGCGACCTGTGGGCCCGCGCGGTCCTGCTCGCCCAGGACGCCTCCCCCGCCGGGCCCGGCACCCCCGCCGAAGAGGTCTCCGGCCGCCTGCTGCCGCTGGGCGCCGACGTCCACGAACACCCCACCGCCTTCCAGGTGCAGGTGCACGCGGTGCTCGAACCCTCCGGCGGCGGCCCCGCCCGCCTGGTGCGCGCGGCCGCCTCGGCGCCCAAGGTCGACGTGCTCACCCGCGAGTCGCTCTGGGGCCTGCTGGCCGGCCACTCCGTGCTCCTGGGCGCCCTGGCCGGGCACCACGCGCTGGAGGTGGCCGGCATGCCCCTGCTGCACGGGGGCGACCTGCTCTGGGACGACGAGCGCGCCCGCCCCGGCGAGCCCGCCGACCGGTTCGCCGCGGCAAGGCTGCACCTGGAGGACGCCTCCGCCCCGGCCGTGCCGCCCCTGGAGCGCCACCCGGCGCGCATCGCCGAGCCCGTGCTGCTGGAGGGCTACGCCGCCAGGAAGAAGCGGAGCCCGGCCCCCGGGCTGGACCTGGACCTGGACGGGACGCGGCTCCCGGTGTCCCTGCACCGCCTGCCCGAGAGCTCGTCCCTCGACCTCAAGGCGGCGGCCGCCTCCGGGGCCTGCATCGGACTGATGCGCTGGGACGCCGGAACCGGGTGGTCGGTGCAGCCGCTCGGGGTCGCCGCAAAGAAGGACCCCGCCTCCCAGACCCACACCGCGGACTGGGCGATGGGCCCCACCGACCCCAAGTACGCCTCGGCGCTGAAGAAGACCGACCCCCTGGGCACGCTCCGCGAGCGCGCCGGACGGCTGCTGAGGAAGTGAGCATGGCCGAGACCGAAACCGACCCGCCCGCCCCGCCCCCGGGCCCACACGAGGGCCCGCACGAGGGGCCCAACCCCCACGAGAACCGCCGCCAGGTGCTGTACTGGCGCCTGCTGGCCCGCCTGTCCGGGGCCGAGGAGCAGCCCGCCCTGGAGTCGGCCGGCGTGGCCGCCACCGAGGACGCCGGGCTGCCCGCGGCCCTGATGGACCCCGGGGTCACCGTGGACACGCTGGTGCAGCGCTTCCCCGGCCTGGCCGCCGAGTTCGAGGCGCTGTCGCAGGCCGCCGCCGGCGCCGCCGCACCCGAGGATCCCCCCGCGCCCGGCGGCGGGGACGTGGGCGAACAGGAGGTGCGGCGCGCCGCGCTGATGTCCAAACTGCTGCTCAACGTCTTCTCCACCGGCTCGGGCGACGTCACCGCCGAGCGCCTGTCGGCCTGGCAGTCCGACGCCGGGTGGCTGGAGCAGGCCTTCGGGCACGCCCCCGGGTCGCTGCGCGGGCGCCCCCGCGACGGCGGGCTCGGCGGCTCGCTGGGCGAGCTGGAGGGCGACCTGGTGCGCCGGATGCGGCTGCGCGAGGTGCTGGCCGACGACGACCTGGCCTCCCGCCTGAGCCCCAGCATGTCGCTGGTCGAGCAGCTCCTGCGGGACAAGGACCACCTCTCGGGCACGGCGCTGGCCAACGCCAAGGCGCTGATCCGCCGCTACGTCGACGAGGTGGCCGAGGTGCTGCGCACCCGGGTGAGCCAGGCGTCCGCGGGGGCCGTGGACCGCTCGGTGCCGCCCAAGCGCGTCTTCCGCAACCTGGACCTGCAGCGCACCGTCTGGAAGAACCTGCCCAACTGGAACCCCGAGGACCAGCGGCTCTACGTCGACCGGCTGTTCTACCGGCGCACCGCCAAGCGCATCGAGCCGGCCCGGCTGATCGTCGTGGTCGACCAGTCGGGCTCGATGGTGGACGCGATGGTCAACTGCACCATCCTGGCCTCCATCTTCACCGGGCTGCCCAAGGTCGACGTGCACCTGGTCGCCTACGACACCCGCGCCCTGGACCTGACCCCCTGGGTGCACGACCCCTTCGAGACGCTGCTGCGCACCCGCCTGGGCGGCGGCACCGACGGCCGCGTGGCCCTGGAGCAGGTCCGCCCCAAGGTCGCCGACCCGCGCAACACCGTCGTGGTATGGATCTCCGACTTCTTCGAGTGGAACGAGCGCCCGGTCTTCGGCGGCATGGAGGCCCTGCACCGCTCGGGCGTGCGCTTCATCCCCGTCGGGTCGGTCACCAGCGGCGGGCGGCAGAGCGTCAACCCCTGGTTCCGCCAGCGCTTCACGGACATGGGAACCCCCGTGCTCTCCGGGCACATCGACAAGCTCGTCTTCGAACTGAAGAACTTTCTCGGCTAGGAGTGGACCCCCGAATGACCGACCAGATGCTGCGCGCACCCGCCGAGGTCGAGTACGCAGAGGAACTGGCCTGGCTGGCGTCGGTGGACGACGGCCCCAAGCCCTTCTCCTGGCGGCTCAGCCCCACGATGGTGCGGGCCTTCGTCCTGGGCTCCGAGCCCGGCGACGGCCTGGAGCGCGAGATCGCCCAGAAGTGGTTCGGCGACCGCTCCTTCGTCGAGCGCGCCATCGTCACCCTGGCCTCCGACCGCGGCCTGCTGCTCATCGGCGACCCCGGCACCGGCAAGAGCTGGCTGGCCGAGCTGCTGTCGGCGGCGGTGTGCGGCGACTCCACCCTGGTGGTGCAGGGCACCGCCGGAACCACCGAGGACCACGTCAAGTACTCCTGGAACGTGTCCATGGTCATCGCCAAGGGCCAGTCCCGCGAGGCGCTGATCCCCTCGCCGATCATGACCGCCATGGAGCGCGGGGCGGTCGGCCGCTTCGAGGAGCTGACCCGCTCCACCAGCGACGTGCAGGACGCGCTGATCTCCATCCTGTCGGAGAAGTACGTGTCCATCCCCGAGCTCAACGAGGACAACACCGTCTTCGCCAAGCCCGGCTTCGCGGTCATCGCCACCGCCAACAGCCGCGACAAGGGCGTCAACGACCTGTCCTCGGCGCTGAAGCGGCGCTTCAACTTCGTCAAGATCCCGGTGGTCTCCAACCGCCGCAGCGAGGCCGAGATCGTGCGCTTCCGCACCACCGAGCTGCTGCGCCGGCACGAGATCTCCCTGGAGGTGCCCCCCTCGCTGCTGGACGTGCTGCTGCAGAGCTTCACCGACCTGCGGGCCGCCTCGGCGGCGGCCGCCGGCGACGACGAGCGCCTGGAGTCGGCGCTGTCCACCGCCGAGCAGATCGGGGTGCTGGAGGACGCCATCCTGCACAGCCACTTCTTCGGCGACAGCACCCTGCGCGCCGGCACCCTGGCCTCCTCCATGGTGGGCTCGCTGGCCCGCCGCACCCCCGAGGACCTGGCCATCCTCAACAAGTTCTGGCACGGCGTGGTCGAGCCGCGCGGCACCGAGCAAGGCGGGCCCTGGCCGGAGTTCCTGGAGGGCGGCAAGCAGGCGATCGAGGCGCTGTCGTGAGCGGCGCCACCACGACCGGCGGCGCCCCGGCGGGCGCCGCCCCCTTCGCCCCGCTGCGCGAGCACCTGCGCGAGGCGGCCGAGGAGTTCGCCGGGGCGCCCGGCGCCGCCGCCGACATCCTGGCCGGGATGGTCGACGACGTGGACCGGGCGCTGCGCGAGCCGGTGGAGGTCGTCCCCGTCGCGCACCACTCCCCCGCCTCGGCGCTGGCCATGGCGCGCCGCCTGCGCGAGAAGCGCCCCAGGGTGGTCTTCGTGGAGCTGTGCGAGGACCTGGCGCCGCTCCTGTCCGAGCTGCACAACTGCCGGCTGCCCGTGGCCCTGCAGGCCTTCGCCTCCCGGCCCGAGGACCTGCCCTCCCGGGGCGACCCGCTGAGCGTGGTCGCCCCGGTGACCGAGGCCTCGGCCGAGTACCAGGCCATCGCCTACGCCCTCCAGACGCCGGGGGTGGAGCTGGTGGCGGTGGACCGCCCGGTCGACCTGGTCTTCCAGTGGGACGCCCGCGCCGAGGCCGCGGCCCGGGCCGCCGGGGCCGGCGCCCGGGACGGCGACGGGAACGGGGACGACGACGCCGCGGAGCGGGCCGAGGAGGCCGCCGGGCTGCACGGCGGCGCGGTGGGCGTGGAGATCGGCGACCTGCGCCCGCGCTTCGCCGACCTGGAGCGCCACCTGCTGCACCGCGGCCGCGTGCGGCACTGGTCGGAATGGTGGGACCAGTACGTCGAGCAGCCGCTGGCCCGGGCCGACCACGACACCTACCGGCAGGTCATGGTCGCCGTCGGCGGGCTGTTCCGGCGCCTGTCGCCGCACGGCCCCCGGCTGGCCGTGGACGAGGACCGCGAGCGGCACATGTGGCGGCGCATCCGGGAGCACCTGGCCTCCTCGGGCGCCGACCCCTCGGAGTGCGTGTTCGTGTGCGGCGCCTTCCACGCCGCCAGCCCCGTCGAGCAGGCCGGTTCGGCGGCCGGCGACGGCGGCTTCGCGATCCCGCCGCCCACGCCCACCCAGTGGCTCTACGGGCTCATCCCCTCCAGCAACTCGGCGATCGAGGCGCAGTTCGGGCTGGCCCAGGGGGCGGTGTCGGTCGCCGCGGCCACCTGGTCCAAGCACGTCTCGGCGCGGGCGGTGCGGCCCTTCCGGCTCAAGGGCCAGAAGGGCAGGGCCGCGGCCGCGGCGAAGCGGCCGGCCGTCCCCGTGCCGGCCGCCGGGCCCGACCCGGCCCGGCTCTCGGGGTACCTGTCGGCGCCGCCGGCCCTGGACCCGCTCGACGAGGCCGAGCTGCGCACCTGGTGCGTGGACATCGTGCGGCTGGCCCGGCGCAACGGCTACGCCGCGAGCACCGCCGACGCCATCGCGGTCTATGAGACCGCGGTGCTGCTGGCGGGGCTGCGCGACCGGGCCCGCCCCACCCCCTACGACTTCCAGGACGCGGCCGTCACCTGCATCGAGAAGGACACCGTCCCGGGCCGGCGGGACGTGCGGCGGCTGTGCGAGATCCTGCTCGGCGGGGACCGTGTGGGCTCGGTGGGCTACGACTCGATGCCGCCGCTGGCCCGCGACGTGGCCGACCGGCTGGAGCCGCTGGGGGTGGACCTGGGCAAGCGCACGGTGCAGCGGATCCTCGTCGACCTGCGGGCCGACCCGGAGCTGGAGCCGGCCTCGCGGCTGCTGTGGCGGCTGCGCCGGGTGCTGCCCGACCAGGTGGTGCGGCCCATCGCCGGGGCGTGCGCCCTGGGCGACCGGTCGGTGCAGGAGAGCTGGGATGTCTCCCTCGGCCGCGACCAGCGCTCGCTCATCGAGCTGGGCTATGAGGGCGTCACCGTCGAGCAGGTGCTGGAGCAGCGGCTGCGGCGGGCCGCCTGGGACCCCCGGGCCACGGCCGCCTCGGTGCTGGAGGCGGTCGAGGACGCCATCGTGCTGCTGGACTCCCCGGTGCTCGTGGCCGAGCTGGGGCGGCGCGCGGTGGAGGTGCTCGCGGCCGAGCGCTCGGCCGACGGCGCCCCCGAGGTGCTGCGCCGGTTCCGGGCGCTGGTGGCGCACTTCCGCGGGACCGGGACGGGCCTGCCCGCCTGGTGCGAGGCGTTCGTGACCGCCGGGTACGCGCACTACTGCACCCTGCTGCCGCGGGCCTTCGCCGAGGAGGAGGCCGGGGCCGCGCAGGTGGCGGCGATGCTGTCCTTCCTGTTCTCCCTGGAGAGCACGGCGCTGGCGCTGGGCTGCGACCGGGACCAGCTGGAGCTGGCGGTGGCCCAGTCGCACCCGGAGGAGCCGGCCAAGGTGGCGCTGCTGTGGGCGGCGCAGAACCGGGTCGGGGCCCTGAGCCGGGACCGGCTCCGGCGGCGCTGCGCCGAACTGCTGTCCAACCCGCTGGTGGTGCCGTCCTACCCGCGCTACCTGAGCGGCTTCGCCCAGGCGCTGGGGCCGGTCCCGGAGCTGGCGCCGTTCGTGGTGGAGGCGGTCTCCGAGGCGTTCGCACGGCTGCCCGACCGGGTACTGCTGCCGTGGCTGCCGGGCCTGGTGGAGACGCTGCGCAAGGACGCCGCGGCGATGATGCCGACGCTGGTGCGCGAGGCCGGGCGCACCTTCCCGGGCCGGCTGGAGGCGCTGGACGCCTGGACACCGCCGTGGGCGGGCACGGGTGCGGAGGCCGTGGGCCCCGGCGCGGCGCCCTCCGCCCCCGGAGGGGGCGGAGGGCCGGCCGCAGAACTGCTGGACCGCCACCGGGCCCCGTGCTCGGCGGTGGCGGCTCTGCTGGGCGCCGAGGGCGCCTGGACCGGCCCCGGGGCGGGGGCGGGGGCGGGGGCCGGCGCCTCCGGCTCCCCCGCGGCCCGTGAGGCGGCCGCCCTCCTGGAGGCCCGCCCCGGTGCGTCCGAAGCGGTGGCGGCCCTTCTGGGCCCGGACTGAGGGCTCTGGAGGACCCCGGGGAGCCGGGGCCGGAGCGGCCGGGCGGCGCAGAGCGCCGTCCGGCCGCTCCATGCGGCCCGGCGTGAGGCCCGTGCCCCCCCGGGGTCGTGTCCGTTGGAGTGGTGGAACTGTCGGCCGCGTCCTTGTGAGCGGTGCGACCGCTGCAGCGCGATCGGCGGCCCCGCCCCGGGTGCGCACCCCCTCCTCGCCGTTGATCTCGGGAGAGTCGGGGTAATACTCGCCGGTATTACCCCGACTCTCCCGAGATCAACGGGGGTGTCGATTCGGGCGGCCGGGGCCCGCAGAGTTCCACCGCGCCGGCGGACGCGACCCCGCCCGGCCTCGTCGTCGCCGCCCTCCCACCCCGGCCACCGCCCGGGTCTCACGCCCGGCTGGTCTGCGCCCGAGGTGAGACCCGCCGAATCCGCCGAAAGTGCCCTCCCGCGGACGCCATCCTGGACCTGGCCAGGCGCCGCACCCCCGAACAGGGCATGAGGGCCTCCTGGCGCCCGGTGGAGACACCGCAGTCCGCACCGGGAGCAGAAGGCCCTCGTCTCGCGCGAATCGCCGCTTCCGGCGCGCCGCACGCCGCCGGCGTCGCGGACCGGCGCGCCTACCGGCTCTCGTCGAACTCGGCGTAGCCGTAGGTGTTGACGGACAGCCCGGTCTCCTCGACCCGGCCGTCGCGCTCGTAGTAGCAGGTCGCGTCCTCGACCTCGGACTCGGGGGCGGCCCGCGCCACGTCGTCCATGTCGCAGAACACCCGCTCGGCCCCGGTGCTGTAGCGCAGCTGGTCCTGCACCGCCTCGCGCACGACCGGCCCCTCGGGCATGTCCTGCTGGTACTGCACGATGAAGCCCGAGGACTCGATGTCGATCGAGTACTCGAACTCCTCGCCCATGAAGGTGACCGTGCAGGTGGCCGTCTCGCCCTCCTCGCCCGCGATGTCGGGGCAGGAGTACTCGGCCCCGGGGTCGGCGGTCTGGGCGAAGGAGGAGATCTTGTCCAGGGCCTCGAAGGCGATCCGCTCGCCGAGCGGGGCGTCGTCCCCGGGCTCCTCGGGCAGGTCCTCCTCGTCCAGCCGGGGGAGCTCCTCGGGCACCGCGCCCTCTTCCAGCTCCCCAGGCGGCTCGGCGCCCGTGTCCTGGGTCGCGACCGCCGCCTCCTCAGGGGCGGGGTCGTCGGCGGCGGCGGACTCCTCACCGCCGCCCCCGCACGCCGCCAAGGCGAGCAGTGCGGCGACCGGGACGAGAGCGAAGCGGGGGGTTCGCGCTACTTCCGCAAGCATTGTCGGGGACTTTCCTTACCGTGGGGTCGTCGGCAGCCGTCCTCCGCAGCACACGAAAACGTGCTGGCGGGACCGCCGGGAGGGGAACTCCGACACATCATGCCATCGTTCGGACGCGCTCCGCTTCCGTCCCCTCCCCCCGGCGGACGGGCCCACGGCCCCGCCCGGCGGCGCGGCCCGCAGCCGCGCAGCTGGGCCATGCGCTCCGCAGCGGCGTCAGGAGTCCCGGCCGATGCCCTCTTCCCGCAGCTTGGCGGCATTGGCCTCACGGCGCGCGAACACGTCGGCCGCCATCTCGTTCATCTGCTTGAGGACCTTCTTGCGGGGCCGCGTGGCCAGGCGGTCGATGTACAGCCGCCCGTAGGTGTGGTCGGTCTCGTGCTGCAGGCAGCGCGCGAAGTAGCCGGTCCCCTCGATCTCCACCGGGGCGCCGTCCTTGTCGAAACCGGTCACCTTGGCGTACTCGGCGCGCGCCAGCTCGGCGTGCGGGCCGGGCACCGACAGGCAGCCCTCGTTCTCCACGGCCAGGGCCGCCCCCGCCTCGCGCTCGGCCGGCACCGGGTTGACGACGTGGCCCACGTGGCGCACCCCGTCGTCGTCGGGGCAGTCGTAGACGAACAGCCGCAGGTCCTCGCCGACCTGGTTGCCGGCCAGGCCCACCCCTTCGGCCGCGTACATGGTCAGGAACATGTCGTCGATGAGCGCCGAGAGCTCGGCGGAGCCGAACATGGAGGCGTCGACGTCCTTGTTGGCCCGGTGCAGCACCTCTTCACCGGTCACGGTGATCCGGCGCACACGGCCGCGCGCCGCCTCGGGCGCCGTCTCGGGGAAGTCGTCGACGGGCTCGCCCTGCACGCGCACCCGCACGTCGACGGGGCGCTCGGGGGTGGACTGCTCGGACATGCTGTGCTCGCTCTTTTCCACTACACCTGGTGACCGGGGTGCGGCGGCGGGTGGTCCCCCGCCGGCGCACAGACCTTCGCAAAATAGCATAAATTCGCAGGTCACGTCCGCCGGGAACGGCCTCCCCGGGACGGCCGCGAGCGGCCTGCTCACGGGCACAGAACCCCCGCCCGCCGCCAATATGATCGACCAATGGAGAAAGTCACGGGCAAGCAGGGCAGCTGGAGCTTCGACGACGAGAAGGTCGTCATCGAGTACGCGACCGGATGGCTCGCACCGGCCCTGCACAAGGCGCTCGTGCGCTCCGAGGTCCCCATGGAGGCCATCGCCGACGTGGAATTCCGCCCGCGCAAGGGCGGGGGCAAGAAAAAGGGCTGGGAGCTGCGGCTGCGCCTGCACGAGCGGACCGACCCCTACAGTTTCGTCGGCGCCTCCCTTTCCCGCGACGAGCCCTTCCTGCTGACCGGCGACGCCAAGCAGGAGCTGGTCGCCGAATACCACGCCGACCAGATCCGGTTCGCCGCCGGACGGGCCGGGACGCCCGCGCCCGACACCGCCACCCGGCTCGTGGCGCCCCTGCCCCTGCACATCCAGGTGCACGAGGGCACCGCGGCCTTCGACGGGTCGTCGCTGAGCCTTCAATGGGCCGGGAACGCCTCGGGCCCCAAACGCGCGCAGCAGCGCATGGAGTACCCGCTGGAGCGGATCGAGAAGGTGGAGTGGGTCCCCTCGGACGGGTGGGAGTACGGACTGCTGCGGGTGGTGGAGCGCAGCGGGGGCAAGCGCAAGGCCGTCAAGCCGGCCAAGGACCTGGCCTGCCTGCTCTTCGACGAGGGAGCCGAGCAGGGCAGGGCTCTGCTCATGGCCGCGACCGTGACGGCCTACCTGTGGAGCGGGGGCAGGCCCGGCGACGCGGCGGCCCTGCAGGCGGCCCCCTCCCCCGAAAGCCCCGCCCTCCCGGAGGCCGACCCGGACGGCGCAGAGGAAGGAGGGGAGGACCCCGACCCGCAGAGCAAGGTGGTCTACGCGCGCATCCGCGAGCTGGGGCGCCTGCACGCCGAGGGTCTGCTCACCGACGAGGAGTTCAGCGCCAAGAAGGCCGAGCTGCTCGACCGGCTCTGAGGGTTCTGACGGCCCCGACGGCGAGGCGGGCCGGCGGGGGGGCCGCCGCGACACGGATCGGCCGGGGCGGGAACGGTCGCCGCCCCGGCCGCGCCGCTCACGCCAGGGCGGCGACCGCCTCGACCTCGACCAGCTGGTCGTCGTAGCCCAGGGCCGCCACCCCCAGCAGGGTGGCGGGGGCGTCGTGGCCGCCGAAGGAGGCGCGGACCACGTCCCAGGCCTCCACCAGGTCCTCCTGGCGGGAGGAGGCCACATAGACGGTGTACTTCACCACGTCGGCCAGGACGGCCCCGGCCTCGTCCAGGGCCGTCTCCAGGTTGGTCATGCAGCGGCGGGCCTGGGCCTGGAAGTCGCCGGGGGCGACGGTGGCGCCGTCCACGTCCAGAGGGCAGGCCCCGGCGGTGTACACGGTGCGGGCGGTGGTCACCGCCGCGTAGGCGTAGTCGAGGTCGTCGGTCAGGCGGTCGCTGGACCGGATCAGTTCGATGTGTTCGCTCATCGCGCCCGATCCTAGAGTCCGGTTCCGGCCGGATCCCACCGGTTTTCCGGCCGCCCCCACGGCCCCGCCGGGCTCCGGCGCCTCAGCGGTACCAGCCGTTGCCCTGGGTGAAGCAGCGCACCAGGTAGTCGCGGAGCGAGACGACGGCCAGGCGGCGCCGGTCGGTCTCGTGGTCCCACACGACGATGCCGGGACCGTAGTCGGTGTGCACGTAGGCGAACTGCGGCCCCATGTCGCTGTCGCCGAAGAAGATCATCTCGTCGAAGGGGGCGTACAGCTCCACGTAGTCGGGCTCGGAGCGCATGGCGAGGTTGTCCTCGATGAGCCGTTCGGCGTTCCACACCACGGCGTCGCCGTACTCGTTGTACACGCCGTCCGTCTCCCGCAGCAGGGAGGCCAGCTCGAAGGGCAGGGGGAGGGACAGGGCCTTCTCCACCTCGGCGAGCATCGCCTCGTCCGCCGGGGCCGCGGGGTCGGCCTCGGGATAAAGTTCACCGATCAGTTCACGCCACACAAGGTGAATCATCACAGGTCGGGCCCGCACGCGGGAAACCGGCGGGCGCGAGTCCCCCGAATCCGCCCCGATGATCGGGCGTTTCGCCCCCTTTCGGCGGGTGCGCGGTGTGGCCTGTGTCGCTTCGGCGCGCCGTCGCCCCGGTTCCGGATGCGCCACCCCCTCTGTGTGGAATAGGGTGGCCCCGCCCTCCGTTGGAGGGGGTGCGGGCCGGTGCGGTAGAAAGTGTCCCCCGGGCTCCATTCAATGCCTTCGCGGAATACCGCGTCGGGCGCCCTCGGGCGACCCGGCGGTCTTCGGAGCCGCGTTGCGCCCTGCGCCGTGAGGCGACCGCCGTATCGGCCCGCACACTTGGACCCTGCCGGACCCTGCCTCGGGCGGGGTCTTTTTCATGCGCCCCGGCCGAAGCGGACGCCGTACCGGCCGTGTCCGCTGGAGCGGTGCGACCGCTGCGGCGCGATCGGCGACCCCGCCCCGGGTGCGCACCCCCTCCTCGCCGTTGATCTCGGGAGAGTCGGGGTAATACCGGCGAGTATTACCCCGACTCTCCCGAGATCAACGGGGGTCTCGATGCGGACGGCCGGGGCCCGCAGAGTTCCACCGCGCCGGCGGACACGACCGCCGCACCCGAACCCGGGCCCCGCACAGACCACCCGGGCCGGAGGCGGCCACCGCCCGGAAGGCCGAACGGCGCAGAAGCAGAAGGGGCGGTCGACGGGGCCAAGGGGCGCGTGTGCGGAGGCGCCCGTGGCGGATCGGCGCGGGGCCACCACCGCCTGCTCCTGGTTTCCGCCTCTCCGTCCGCGTACATCCGCGAATCACCCGACTCCGGAGCGTCACACGCCTCGTCCGCCTCTTGCGGCTCAATAGAGCCGCCCTGAAGCCGCGCCAGAGGAGGGACTCCCCATGCCACCGGCCCGACGCACCCACTGCGCCCGATCCGGACCCGCCCGCCGCACAGGCGCGGCCCTGGCGGGCGCTGCGCTGGCCCTCGCACTCCTCCCGGCCCCCGCCGCCGCCCACCAGGCCTACCCCGGGTACACCGTCAGCCGGTACGTGCCGCTGAGCGGCGCGGCCTCCGATATCGGCGCGGCGCGCTCGGCCGGGTGCTCGGAGGGCGAGGTGGGCCGCAGCGGCCCGCGCGTGCTGTTCTTCGGCACTCAGGAGGCCGGCGGGGAACTGCGCCAACCGGGCACCAGCGCCGGGAGCGGCACCCCGCGCGTGCCCGCCGACCGGGCGGTGCAGGCGGCGGCCGCCTGGGCCGAGGGCTTCGAGGACTGCGCCTCCGGAGGCGCCGAGGCCGTGCTCGCCCTGGGCGTCAACAACAAGTCCGACGGGAAGGTGTCGGGCTCGCGCGCCGGATCCGCGTGGGCCGACCTGGTCGACCGGGCCGCCGCGCGCGTGTCGGGCGGGCGGGTGTCGGTGGCGGGAGCCGTGGACGCCGAGCCGGAGTGGTCGTCGGCGTCCTGGGCGAGGGCGTGGGTCGACGCCTACACCTCGGGGTCGTCCACCCGCCTGTACGCCGCCAACTCCGCCGGCGGGTGCCCGCAGTACGGCTCCTCCTCCACCTCGTGCAACAACGGCTGGAGCCTGTCGGACGTGCACTACGTGTCGGCCGGGGCTTCGAACCGGATCCGGGCGGTCCCGCAGATCTACCGGACCGACGGGACCCAGGCCCGCCAGTGGGCGGCGGTCAGCGCCTGGGGCGCGGACCACGGCGGAGGTCCGGTGCGCTTCGCCGGGTCCATGTCGCAGCGCATCGCCTGCAAGCAGCGCGGGGGGTGCGAGAGGACCGACAACACCGCCAAGGCGGCGTGGACGCAGCTCCGTGAGGAGCTGAACTCCCACCCGGACACCCGTATCGGTGACCTGCCGTACGCGACGGACGTGCGGTGGCCGTAGAGGCGCCTGAGGAGCCGTGCCGCGCACCCTGGAGCTGCCGGCGCCTCGGCATCCAGGTGACCGTAGGCGCCGCCGGCCCCCATGGCGGTCACCCCGCCGGGCCGGCCGGGCGTCAGTAGGCCAGTTCGGCCACCGCCCCGCAGTGGTCGCTGCCGGGGACCTCACGGACCCCGGCGGAGCGGGCCTCCATGCCCCGGTAGAACACATGGTCCAGACGGACCATCGACGCGGACGAGGACCAGGTGAAGCCCGGTCCCCACCCGGCGGCGCGCTGGGCCTCGTCGAAACCGTCGAAGACGTCCATGGCGCGGTCCGTGGCAGCGGTGTTCATGTCCCCCGCGACCACCACCGGCCCCTCCCCCTCCGCTTCGGCATCGGCGGCCAGGGCCTCCAGGGAGTCGTTGCGCTCGCCGACGGCTCTGGGGCGCAGGGAGGCCACATGCCCGACCAGCACCACGACGTCGCCGCCGGGGGCGTGCACGGTCGCCCGGAGTCCCCGGAAGATGTCGAGCGGCGCGAGCCCGCCGACCGGGTGGCGGCTCCACAGGCCCACGGTGCCCTGGCGGATCCATGTCCCGTCCTCGCCCAGTGCGCTGGAGGCGCATTCGGCGGGTCCGGTGATCTCTTCGACCGCCACGACGTCGGCTCCCCAGCCGGAGGCCTCACGCAGGGCCCCGCACGGGTCGGGGTTCTCGGCGTCGATGTTGAGGGTGGCCACGGTCAGCCGTCCGGCGCCCGTGTCCGATCCGTTTCCTGCGCCCAGTCCGGGGACGTAGGCGGGGACGAACAGGAACGCCCACACCAGCGAGGCGACCCCGACCGCCGCGAGGCCCGCGCGGGAGCGGAGCAGGAGGGCCCCGGCGGCGGCGGGGAGGATCAGCAGCCCGACCCAGGGCAGACCGGAGTCGAGGAACACGCCGAGGTCCCCGGGGACGAGGCGGTGCCCGGCCAGGAGGAGCGCCGCCAGTGCCCCTGTACCGACTAAGAACGCATCACCGGCCCGGAGGCGTTTGCGGTGCGGTCCCGGACGTGTCGTCTCGCTCATGCCCCTCATCCTGGGTCCCCCTCATAAGAGCCACATGAGAACGGAGGTCCTCAGAGTGAGAGCCGGGCCGCACCCGTCGCGTTCGACGGCCGGCCGACGAGGCTGAAGGCGATCCACGGCCGCGACCGGTCAGGGCCCACAGGAGGGGGCCGGAGACAGGCATTCGGACCTCTCGCTCGCGCTCTTAGCGGATGAGTGCGGCGTAGCCGCTCCTCAATGATGGTCGAAGGGGTCGGGTCCCCTCAGAACTACGGGCTTTACGACGTAGATTCTAAGGCGGCGTCGCTTCCCTTCTCCCTAGCGCTCTGGGACACGCAACCGATACCGCACCCGCCCTCCCCTGCATCGCGGGACCCAAGACCGTTGAGGAGGTCCTGGAACGCCGCCGGGCGCGGCCATGGGCGGCCGGCGGCGGCGCCTGCGGCGAGCGCCTCTACCCCCGGCCGATGTAGGGCATGCCGGTGGCCATCAGCGTCATCCACTGCACGTTGGCCTCCAATGGCAGGGCCGCCATGTCGGCCACCGCGCGGGCCACGTACGCCGCGTCGAACACCGGCTCCGGGGCGCGGCCCCCGTCGGCCTGGAGCGTGCCCGCCGCGATGCCCTCGGTCAGCTCGGTCGCCGCGTTGCCGATGTCGATCTGCCCGCAGGCGATCCCCAGCGGCCGCCCCTCCAGCGCCAGCGACTTGGTCAGCCCGGTCACGGCGTGCTTGGTGGCGGTGTAGCCCACGGACATCGGCCGCGGCACCTGCGCCGAGACCGACCCGTTGTTGATGATGCGCCCGCCCCGGGGCTCCTGGCGGCGCATCCGCGCGAAGGCCTCCCGCGCGCACCAGAAGGCGCCCGTCAGGTTGACGTCGACCACCCGCCGCCACTCCTCGTCGCCGACCTCGTCCACCGGGGTCGGCGACGGCATCGCCCCGGCGTTGTTGAAGAGCACGTCCACGCGCCCCCAGCGCTCGTCCACGGCGTCGAACAGCCCCCGCACCGCGTCGGGGTCGGCCACGTCGGCGGGGACCGCCACGCCCCTGTCGGGCGCCGCGGACATGCGCGCGGTCTCCTCAAGGCGGTCCCGGCGCCGCCCGGCCAGGGCCACCCCGTAGCCGCGCCCGAGCAGCTCCACCGCCACCGCGCGCCCGATCCCGCTCCCGGCGCCGGTGACGACCGCCACACGCCCTTCGCCCTCGCCCCGATCCGGTGCCGCCGGTGCCGCTGCGCCCATCGCCGTCCGCTCTCCTTCCGCTCCGCATCCGCGGCCCTGCCGGGGGCCGCACCGCCCGGGAATCCTCCCACGCCCCTCCCCCGCCCGCCGCCGGGGCCTGCGGGGACGCCCGGGCAGGCCCCGGCGGGGGCCGGACGCACCGGCCCGGACGAGGACGGACAGGGGACCCCGCACCACTGCGCGCCGCCGCGCCCCCCGCCACAATGGAAGGGGCGCCGCACAGCGCCACCGCGGCCGCCTGCACCCGACACAGCCGAGGGAACCGCCGATGATCCGACCCGACCGCCCTGCCACCGGACGCCTGCTCCTGCTGTCCTGGTCGTTGCTGCTGGTGGCGCTCGCGGTCAGCGGGACGGTCCTGCTGGTGGTGTTCACCGTGTCCCTGGGGCTGTCGGCGATCTGGATCGGCCTGCCCATGGCGGTCATGGTCACCCCGCTCATCCGCAGCCTGGCCGACACCAACCGCCGGGTGCTGGGCATGTTCCTCGACGAGGGCCCCATCCCCTCCCCCTACAGCCCGCTGCCGCAGGGCACCCTGCCCGACCGCATCCGCGCCGTGTTCGCCGACCCCGGAACCTGGCGGGAC
The DNA here is from genome assembly GCF_000341205.1 of Nocardiopsis baichengensis YIM 90130. Lineage (NCBI taxonomy): Bacteria > Bacillati > Actinomycetota > Actinomycetes > Streptosporangiales > Nocardiopsidaceae > Nocardiopsis > Nocardiopsis halophila. The sequence goes on from NZ_ANAS01000004.1 coordinate 329,932, forward strand.
ATGGCCTGGCTGCTGCTCAACGGCACCGTGGGGGCGCTGCTCGCCGGCATGCCCGCGCTGCTCATCGGCCACGCCGTCTACCAGATCCTCTACGCCACAGTGCTGTGGCGGGCCGTTCCGGACCTGTACGGCCTGCCCGTGCAGGGCCAGACCGAGGCCTTCGTGGCGCTCGTCCCCGCCGTGCTGGAACTGGCGCTGTTCTGGACCGCCTCCCCCGGGCTGCTCCGGCTGTACGCCCGGCTGAGCCGGTGGCTGCTGGCCCCGACCGAGAAGGCCCGCCTGCACGCCCGGGTGCAGCACCTGGCCACCTCCCGCGCCGACACCATCGACGCCCAGGCCTCGGAGGTGCGCCGGATCGAGCGCGACCTGCACGACGGCGCCCAGGCGCGCCTGGTGGCGCTGGGCATGAGCCTGGGCATGGCCGAGGAGCTGATGGCCCAGGACCCCGAGACCGCCCGGCGGCTGCTGGCCGAGGCCCGCGAGGCCACCCGCCAGGCCCTGGACGAGCTGCGCGACCTGGTGCGCGGGATCCACCCGCCGGTGCTGGTCGAGCGCGGGCTGGACGGGGCGGTGCGCGCGCTGGCGGTGTCCCAGCAGCTGCCCATCGAGGTCGCCATCGACCTTCCCGGGCGGGCCCCCGCCCCGGTGGAGTCGGCCGCCTACTTCGCCGTGGCCGAGGTGCTGACCAACGCCGCCAAGCACTCCGGCGCCTCCCGGGCCTGGGTGCGCATCAACCACGTGCACGGCCGCATGGCGATCCTGGTCGGCGACGACGGGCGCGGGGGCGTCGAGGAGTCCGGGGGCTCGGGGCTGCGGGGGATCCGGCGCCGACTGGATTCGTTCGATGGGACGATGAACATCGTCAGCCCGGCCGGCGGGCCGACCATCGTGACCATGGAGCTGCCGTGCGCGTTGTCATCGCCGAAGACCTGGCCCTCCTCCGCGACGGGCTGATCCGCCTTCTCGAGGCCCACGAGTTCACCGTCGTGGCCGCCGTGGAGAGCGGGCCCCAGCTGCGGGACGCCCTGGTGGAGCACCGCCCGGACGTGGCGGTGGTGGACGTCCGCCTGCCGCCGACCTTCACCGACGAGGGCCTGCAGGCGGCGATCGAGGCGCGCGGGCACGTGCCGGGGCTGCCCATCCTGGTGCTGTCCCAGCACGTGGAGCCGCTGTACGCGCGCGAACTTCTCTCCGACGACCGCGGGGCGGTGGGCTACCTGCTCAAGGACCGGGTCTTCGACGTGGGGCAGTTCCTCGACGCCGTGCGCCGGGTGGCCGAGGGTGGTACCGCGATGGACCCGGCGGTCATCTCCCAGCTGCTGGCCAAGCACGGCGACGAGGGGCCGCTGGCGTCGCTGACCCCGCGCGAGCAGGAGGTGCTGGCCGAGATGGCCGAGGGGCGCTCGAACTCGGCGATCGCCGGGCGGCTCTTCATCACCGAGAAGGCGGTCAGCAAGCACATCAACAACATCTTCACCAAGCTGGACCTGCCGCCGTCCGGCGACGACAGCCGCCGCGTACGCGCGGTCCTGGCCTGGCTGAACAACAACTGAGGGGCGGCCTGAGGGGGCGGGGGACGTGTCCCGGGCCGGAACAGCAGGGGACACGCCTCTATCCGGCACGCGGTCGTGGGCTATGCCGAAAAGGCCTGCCCTTGAGCCTTGAGGAGCGCCACCCACTCGCCAGCCGGAACACCGAGTGTCAAGGCCGGATTCACCGTGTCCTGTACCTCGACCTCCCCGCTCGGCTCCACTCTCGCAGCCACGCATTCTCCCCGAACCTGACTGCGGCTGGACTTCGTGAATTCATGTGTAAGCACTGCGCTTCCTCTCTATCAGGGCCCGCGAGTCCGAGGGGTTGAGGGACCATGCCAACGCGGTGTTCAGCAGCCGGGAGATCCGCCGGACTTCGTCCGGCTCCGTGACCACTCGGCTGGAGACGGCGTCCTCGGTGTGCGCCAGGGCCGGGCGGTCGGCGAACTCTAGCAACCGGAATCCGCCTGTGGCCCAGACGGCGATCCCGACCCTCTGGGGAAGGACCAGGATGCGCACATCATCGGCACCGGCCAGGTGGTCCAATTGGTCCCGCATGATGGCCGCGTCGCCGACCGTATTCTCCAGCGCAGGCTCGAAGATCACGAACTGGAGCTCCCGTCCCCGCAGCTTGTCCAGGCGCGACGTCCGGGACAGGGCGACGGCCTCGATCCGTTCCGCCGACATGTCCGGGTTCCCTGCCCGCAGCAGTTCCCTCGCATAGGCCGCCGTCTGCAGGAGCCGTGGGACGACGAGCCCAGAGAACGCTGAAATGGCGGCGGCGCGGGCTTCCGACTCCACCGCCCGAGCCGCCCAGGACGGGAGCGCAGCCGCCTTGCCCTCCGACTCCCACGCGGCCAGAAGCCGTCCGCCCCCATCGAGAAACCGGTCCATGGCCTCGACCGCCGGCCGTTTCAAGGCGCGGGTGCCCCGTTCGGCTTTGGCCACCATGCTCGTACTGAGCGAGGCCGTACGCGCCAGTGCTTCACGGGAGGCGCCCCGCGCCTCTCGGAGTGCCTTGAGGTCGCTCGCAAAGCTCACGTGGACCATGCTGGCACAGCGGTCGGACACCCAGGGACGCCGATGGACGCCTGTGGACAGCCTCTGACGTGGACTATCGGACAGCGGCTGACCGATGGACCGTGAGCCCATGGACGCGAAGATCGTATTGAACCTCCTGAAGGCCCACTACGGGTGCCGCTGGCACATCCGCACCACCGGGACCCTGTGGATCGCCACAGCGGTGGACAAGGACACCGACCGCGAGCCGACCGTCATCGAGAGCGACCTCGAACGCTTCATCGCCAAGCTGGAGAACCCCGGACCCAGGTACGGGAACGGGCACCCCCTCCTCAAGGCCCTCGGCTGGACCGAGGACGCCCCGGGGCTATGGTCACCGCCCGAATGACCCGCGGCATGACCGGTCTGCGCCACGAACCGCGGCGTGAGGGCAGCCCGGTCCTCCCATGGCGCTCGGGCGCGGGCGCCTCCTCAGCCCTGCCTGCCGGGCTCGGGCGCGCGGTACAGGCCCTCGATCTCCTCGGCGAAGGCGCGCAGCACCGCGTCGCGGCGCAGCTCTCCGCTGGGCAGCACCAGGCCGCTCTGCACCGTGAACTCCTCGGCCAGCACGTGGAAGGCGCGCACCGCCAGCTGCGGGGGCACCGAGCGGTTGGCCTCCCCCACCGCCGCGCCGATCTCGCGCAGCAGGTCGGGGTCGGAGGCGATCTCCTCCGGCGAGGTGTTCAGCGGGCGGTTGTTCACCAGCCGCCAGTACTCCAGCTGGTCCGAGGCGAGCGTGACCAGCGCCGTGCAGTAGGGCCGCCCGCGCCCGATCACCATCGCCTGCCGCACCAGCGAGTGCTCGCGCAGCCGCCGCTCCAGGTCGGCCACCAGTTCCTCGGGGGTGGGCGGGGCGGGCTCGGCCGGGCGCTCGGCGACCGCGCCCCCCTGCACGGCCGCCCCCGGTTCCGCCGCCGCTGTCGCCGCTGTCGCCGCGGGGGCCGCGGGGGCCGCGGGGGCCGCGGGGGCCGCGCCCGGCGCCGCCTCGGCGGCGCGCGGCCGCGCCGGTGCCGCGCACGCCTGCACGCGCAGCCGCCCCCGCACGGTCACATACCCCTCGTCGTCGACGTCCCCGGTCACCCCGGTGGCCAGCCACCCGTCGCGCAGCGCCTCCCGGCTCGCGTCCGGGTCGTTCCAGTACCCGGGGAAGACGCCCGGCCCGCGCACGAACAGCTCACCGCCGGGCCCCGGGCGCACCTCGGCGCCCTCCAGGGCCCGCCCCTGGGTGCCCGCGCGCCGGTCCCGGGGCCCGTTGGCGCAGAACGCGCCGCCCGCCTCGGCCGTGCCCGCGACCTGCATCAGCGGCACCCCGGCGCCGTTGAAGAAGTGGTCCATGCGCGCGCCCAGCGGCTCGCCCGCGCACACCACCAGGCGCACCCGGCCGCCCAGCGCCTCGCGCACTCGGGTGTACATCCACTCGTACATCGCCTTGGACACCCGCCGCCAGGCGCCCTTGCGCCCGGCCTTGTCGAAGTCCACGGCCAGCTCGGTGGCGGCGCCGAAGGCGTTGTGGTTGTCCCAGCCGGTCTGGCGCGCCTTGTTCGACTCGGCGTTGTAGACGCCCTCCAGCAGCCGCGGGCCGGTCACCAGCACCGTCGGCTTGAACGCCCGCAGCTCGGCCTGCACGTCGGCCCGCGGCTCCAGCACCCCCAGCCGCACCCGCGCCAGCATGCAGGCGGCCAGCGCCGACTGCCCGAAGTGGCCGGCCAGCGGCAGCCGCATCAGCGCCGTCGCCTGGCCCGGCTCCACCCCCTCCAGCGCCGGCGCCAGTCGGCGCACCAGCGCATCGGCGGAGTCCAGGCGGTTGCCGTGGGTGAGCACCGCGCCCCGGCCCGGCCCCTCCACCGACGCCGGGTAGGCGATCACCGCCGGGTCCTCGCGCACCGTCTCCTCCATGCGGAACCGCACCGAGGAGGAGTCCATGTAGGCGCCGGGGCGGGTGACCGCCTCCAGCCCCTCGGGCCCGTCCAGGCGCCAGACCCGGCCCAGGTCCGGCACCTCGCGGGCGGCCGCGGTGGCCGCCTCGGCCTGGCGCCCGTCCTGCAGCACCACCGCGGCCGGGCGGCAGTCGCGCACCACCGCGAGCAGCCGCCGGGGCGCGCACGCGGCCGGCAGCGGCACCGCCACCGCGCGCACCGCCCAGACCGCGAACTGCAGCAGCACCTGCTCGTAGCGGGCGTCGCCGACCAGCACCACCCGGTCGCCCACGCCCACCCCGGCGCCGATCAGGCCCTTGGCGACCGCGGTGACCTCACTGAGCAGGCGGGCGGCGGTGACCCGCTCCCAGGCGCCGTCGTCACCGCGCCGGGAGACCACCTCGGTGCCGGGCAGCTCCTCGGCGTTGCGGTAGAGCACCTCGGCCAGCCCGCTCAGCGTCCCGGCCGGCACGGCCCCCTGCCATGCACCGCTCTCCCGCATGCGTCCGCCTTCCCGCTTCGGTGGGTCCGCACCCGAACCCCCGGCGGCGCCGGGGGTGTGCGCGTCGAATCCCGCCCACTGTGCCCGGGTGCGCACGCCCCGTCAACCCCGGTAAGGGCTTGCGCACAGGGCGTGACCAGGGGCGATCACCGCCTGTCAGGACCGGGCGGCCGCTTCCAGCCACGCGGTGAGCCCGGACACCCCCGGGGCCGGGTCGTCGTGGTCCACCGCGCCCCGCCAGGCCTGCCCGCGGCCGTCGGCGCGCTCGGCGGCCACCCGGCAGGAGCGCTCCCCGGTGACGAAGACCATGTCCACGTCCACCCCGCGCTCCGCCGAGCCCAGGCACAGCTGCTGGTAGAACGGCAGCCGCTGCTCCATCCCCGGCACCAGGCCGCGCTCCAGGCGCGCCCGGCGCACCGGCAGGCCGGCCTCCTCGGCCGCCTCCAGCACCGCGGCCTGCGAGGCCAGCGGCGCGACCGCCACCGGGTCCAGGTCCTCGGGGTCCACCGCGGCCGACACGTGCAGCTGGGTGTACAGCCCCACGCCCATGCCCGGGATCGCCCGGCCCCGGAACCGGGTCAGCGGCGTCTCCCAGGGCAGCGCCAGCTCGAAGGGGACGTCCACCCGGGCACCGGAGCCCAGCTCCAGGGCGTCCTTGACCCGCTCATGCTTGAGCTGCAGCTCGATGTCCCACTCGACCTCGCCCTTGTCCATCTCCGCGCGCGCCTGCAGGCCCACCGTGACCTCGTCGATGTGCAGGGCGACCTCGCCGCCCTCGACGTGCACCGTGCCGGCCAGCACCCCTCCGGGGCGCACCTCGCCCTCGCGCAGGACCGTCCGCACCGCGGCCCCGCCGAATCCCAGGCCGGCCAGCAGCCGCTTGAACTCCATCGTCGGCAACTCCTCACTCGCTCGCGCATCCGGGTGCCCTCCGAACCCTAGAGGGTCGGGGCCTCCGCCCGGTCCGATGCGGCGCGCGGCCACGCGGTTCCCGGTGCCCCCTCCCACCCGACATGCACACCTTGTGCCCCGGTGACCACTGCGTGCACAATTCCCGACCATGAAGCGAATCCGGCGCCTCGTGACGGCCCTCACCGCCGCCGCCCTCCTCTCCCCCCTCCTCCCGTCCCCCGCCGCAGCCGACGCTCCCCCCGCCCCCGGACGCCCCATCGACCCCCGCCCCAGCACCGAGCAGCTCCAGCGCCACCTGGACCGGATCGAGAAGAAGAGCCGCGGCGCCGTCGAGGTCGCCGCCATCGGCACCACCAACCAGGGCCGCCCCATCCTCAACGCCACGGTCGGCGACGGCCCCGTCCGGCTGATGTACATCACCCAGCAGCACGGCAACGAGCCGCTGGGCACCCCGGCCGCCCTCAAGCTCCTGGAGGAGCTGGCCACCGGGCCCGACCGCGCCGAGCGCGAGCTCCTGGACCGGGTCACCCTCGACATCGTGGTGCGCGCCAACCCCGACGGCCACGAACTGGACCAGCGCTACAACCACGACCCCGACGCCGACCCCGAGTACGGCGCCCCCGGCACGGGCTACGACCCCAACCGCTACCACGACCCGGCCCTGGCCCCCGAGGACAACCCGGTCCCCGAGGCCGCGGCCGTCCGGCGCCGGTACGAGGCCTTCGACCCCCACCTGGTGGTCGATTACCACATGCAGGGCCGCTACGCCGACGACGACGGCGAGGAGATCACCGCCTCGCTGATGTGGCCCACCCACCCCGACGTCTCCCCGGGCGCCGCCGCCCTGTCTCGCCAGGCCGTGGCGGTCTCGGCCGCGGCCATGGAGGACTCCTACGACGGCGCCAACGTCAGCCGCTACCCCGGAGGGAACTACCAGGGCATCGCCCGCAACGCCTACGGCCTCCTCGGCAGCGGAAGCGTCCTGGTCGAGCTGAGCGCCACCGGCCCCGACATGGAGCAGGCCCAGATCATCTCGGCCTACGACTCCATGTACGCCCTGGCCGAAGGGGCCGCCGACGGCTCGCTGTTCGCGACCGACCCCGCCGACGCCGACGACCTGCCCGAGCGCGGCGCCCCGCTGCCCCCGGCCCAGGACCAGGCCCAGCCCCTCCACGTCGAAGGCGATGACCTGGACTGACCGCCGCCTGGACTGACCACCGCCGACGACGAGGCGAGGGCCCGGGCGGAGCGCCTCCGCCCGGGCCCTCGCCCGCTCTCCCGGTCTCCCGGACCGCCGCGCGGCGCGCGGTGCGGTCCTCGGTTCAGGCCGCGGTGCGGGCCGCGCGGCGGGCGGTCACGGCGAACACCGCCGCGGCCGCCACCGCGATCCCCGACATCACCACCGCCATGCTCGCCAGGCTCGCCTGCCCGGTCGCGGTCATGCCCGCCAGCGACGACAGGCCCCCGCCCAGCGCGAACTGCATCGACCCCATCAGCGCCGAGGCCGTCCCCGCCACCGACGGCGACTGGCTGGAGATCGCCAGCGTCGTGGCGTTGGGGAAGACGAAGCCCACGCTGAACATCAGCGTCCAGAACACCGCGGTGAGCGCCGGCAGCGCCCAGGCCCCCGACACACCGGCCGCCGCCAGCGCGCCCAGCACGGCCACCGCCGCCAGCATCCCGGTCAGGCCCCCCGCCAGCCGCCGGGGCGTCTCCACCCTGCCGATCAGGTAGGCGTTGACCTGGGTGCCCAGCAGCAGCCCCACCGTGTTCACCGCGAACATCAGGCTGAACTGCTGGGCCGAGGCGCCGAACTCGTTCTGCGAGACGAACGAGAAGGAGCTGATGTAGGTGAACATCGCCCCGAAGGACAGCCCCAGCGTCAGCGCCGGCCCGATGAACCGCACATCGCGCAGCAGCCCGCCCACGGTCTGCGCCAGCGACCGGGCCCGCAGCGGGCGCCGCCGCCCGCTCGGCAGGCTCTCGGGCAGCCCGAAGAAGACCACCACCCAGCTGGTCACGGCCACCGCCGCCAGCACCGCGAAGCTCAGCTGCCAGGGCCCCACCCGCAGCAGCTGGCCGCCCAGCACCGGGCCCAGCAGCGGCGCCAGGCCGGTCACCAGCATCAGCCGGGAGAAGAACCGGGCCGCGTCGTCGCCCTCGAACATGTCCCGCACCACCGCGCGGGAGATCACCGCGCCAGCGGCCCCGGCCACCCCCTGCACGAACCGCAGCCCGGTGAACACCCCCGCCGAGGGCACCACCATGCACGCCAGCGAGGCCAGGGCGAACACCGCCACGCCCACCAGCAGCGGGCGCCGCCGCCCCAGGGCGTCGCTCAGCGGGCCGATCACCAGCTGGCCCACCGCCATGCCCAGCATGATCGCGGTCAGCGTCAGCTGGATCTGCGCCTCGGTGGAGCCCAGGTCCTCGGCGATCACCGGGAAGGCCGGCAGGTACAGGTCGGTGGCCAGCGGGCCGGTCGCCGTCAGTGTGGCCAGGACCAGGACCAGGACCGCCGTACGGCGGCGGCGCCCCGCACCGCGCCCGGGGTCCGCGCCGGGGGCGGGCGGCGGGGCTGCGGGCACGGAGGGCGAGGACGCTGAGGACACGCCGGGGGCTCCCTTCGACGGCGGCGGAAGAACGGGCGGACGGCTCCCCGAGGGGGCGCCGTCCTCCCCAACACATTCACCCATAGATCCCATCCCCCGACGAAGTGATTTTCGCCCCACGGCCGCCGGGGGGCACGGACGCCAGGAGCGGGGTGTGCGGGCACCGGGAGAACACACCGCGGGGGTCCGGGCCCGCCGGCCCGGACCCCCGCGCAGGAACACCTCAGCCCTTGAGCGCCCCTAGGTGGTGCCGGCGCGCCACCAGCACCCCCATGGCCACCAGGCAGCACACCGCGCCCACCGCGTACGGCAGCACCGGGCTGACCTCCTCGCCCAGCTTCGTGGCCACGAACGGCGCCAGCGCACCGCCCATCCACCGGACGAAGTTGTAGCCCGCCGAGGCCACCGGCCGCGGAGCGTCCGAGACCTCCATCGCCGCCTCGGTGAACACCGTGTTGTTCATCCCGATCGGCACACCGGTCAGCACCACGGCCGCCACCACGCCCGCGTGCACGTCCAGCCCCGCCGACACCGCGATCGCCGCCTGAAGCACCAGCAGCGCGCCCAGCGCCACGTGCAGCGTGCGCACCGACCCCAGCCGGTGCTGCAGCCGCGGCGCCACCACCACCGACGACACCGCCACCAGCACGCCCCAGGAGAAGAACACCGCCCCGATCCCGTAGGGCGACATCCCCAGCACGAACGGCGTGAACGCCAGCACCGTGAAGAAGGCGAAGTTGTAGAACAAGGCCGTGAACGCGGTCGTGGACAGGCCCCCGTGCGCCAGCGCGCGCAGCGGGTCGGCCAACCGCGTCTTGGCGGCCGGCTTGGGCGGCGCCTTCAACAGCACCGTGATCAGCAGGAAACCGACCGCCATCAGCACCGCGGTGCCGAAGAACGGCGCCCGCCAGTGCCAGTCGCCCAGCAGCGCACCGAGCAGCGGCCCCGAGGCGATGCCCACGCCCAGCGCCGCCTCGTACAGCACGATCGCCGACTCCATGCCGCCCACCGCGGCCCCGACGATCACCGCGAGCGCGGTCGCCACGAACAGCGCGTTGCCAAGGCCCCAGCCCGCCCGGAACCCGATCAGCTCACCGACCGAGCCCGACGAGCCCGACAGCGCGGCGAACACCACCACCAGGGCCAGCCCCAGCAGCAGCGTCGCCTTGCCCCCGATACGGCTGGAGATGAACCCCGTCACCAGCATCGCCACCGCCGTCACCAGGAAGTAGCTGGTGAACAGCAGCGACACCTGGCTGGGCGAGGCGTGCAGCCCCTCGGCGATCGACGGCAGGATCGGGTCGACCAGGCCGATGCCCATGAAGGCGACGACGGCGGCGAAGGCGGTCGCCCAGACGGAGAGCGGCTGGCGCCACGGGCTCGCCCCCGCCCCCGTCTTCCCGGTCCGGTCACCGGTCGCTGGGGCCGACCCGGCGGGCGGTAAATCAGTCGTGGACATAGGCGTCCCTTGACCTCCCAATTCGCTCGTCCGCACCGCGCGGACGGGGGACATTGCAACGATCCGGACGGGCGGCGGCCGGCGCGGCCTACTCCCCGTCCCTGCGAGCAGCGATCTTCCGCAGTGCCGGGAGCGCCGCCTCCACGGCCGCGCGCTCGGCGTCACTGAGCTCGCCCAGCCGGGCCCCCAGGAAGGCCGCGCGCGCGGCGCGCCCCTCCCGCAGCAGCTCGCGCCCGTGGTCGGTGAGCGCCACGGCCACCGCCCGGGCGTCCTCGGCGTCGGGGCCGCGCTCCACGGCCCCCAGCGCCTCCAGCCGCGACACGTGCGCGGTCATGGTCGGCGTGCGCACGCCGTGCTCGTGGGCCAGGGCGGTCATCCGCCGCGGCCCGCCGACCAGCGACCCGAGCACACCGAGCTGCTGGCCGGAGACCTGTTGGTGGGCGGTCGCCTGTCGGGTGAGCAGGACCAGCTCGCGCAGCGTGGAGGCGAGCTCGTGGGCGAGGTCGGGATGCTGTCGCACCCGGGCAGCATATGATTAGCTAGGCTAACTAATCAAATCGGCGCGCGGCTCTCTGCACACCTGTGCACGATGGCCCCGTCCGTGCGCAGGGGCACCCTGCACGACGAAGGGGCGGCCCGGGACGGCGGGCTCTGCCCGCCGTGCCCCCGGACCGCCCCTGAGACCTGTCCCGGCGCCCGTCCCCGACCCCCGTCCTGACACGGAGCCGGCGCTCAGCCGACCAGCGCGTCCGCCAGCCTCCCCAGCTCCGCCGCCGGATCGCGGGTCAGCCCCGAGTGGATCGGCCCCGGCTGCACGATCGTGCTGCGCGGAGCGGTCAGCCAGCGGAAACGCGCCCCCTGCGCCTCGGAGCGGGCCGGCCCGGCCTCGGCACCGCCGCGGCACACCCGCCGCACCGCCTCCAGGGCACGGCCGACCCCGTCCACGTCGACCTGCGGGTCGATCGCCCGCAACCGCTCGGCGTCCAGGGCGCAGTGCGCCTCCAGGTAGCCCGCCGACTTGCAGTAGACGATCACGCCCGCGTTGACCTGCTCCCCGCGCTCCAGACGCGGGATCACCCGCACCAGCGCGTACTCGAACACCATCGGCCCGCCGCTCACCGGCCCACCTCCGGCAGCCAGACGCGGTCGGAGGCCCGGGCGGCCAGGTGCTCCACATAGGCCTCGCGCACCTCCTGCGCCGAGGCGAACCCGGGCTCGTCGACCAGCCACTCGTCGGGGACCAGACCCGCCACCTCGCGCAGCAGGTCCTCGGTGACGCGCGGGGCCAGGTCGGCGTCGGCGGCGGCCAGGTCCGGCGCGGCGCCGGCCAGTACGTGGTCGGAGGCGTCGTAGGGGCGCCGGACGGCCGAGGCGGCGCCCTTCCAGTTGTGGTGGAAGATCAGGGTGGCTCCGTGGTCGATCAGGTAGGGCTCGCCGTGCCAGACGAGCATGTTGGGGTTGCGCCAGGAGCGGTCGACGTTGCCGGTGAAGGCGTCGAACCACAGGACGCGCCCGGCGAAGTCCGGTCCGGTCTCATAGACCAGGGGGTCGAAGCCCAGGGCACCGGGAAGGAAGTCCATGCCCAGGTTGAGTCCGCCGCTGGCCTTGAGGAGCTCCTGGACCTCCTCGTCCGGCTCGCCGCGTCCGATCACCGCGTCGAACTCCAGGCGGACCAGCTCGGGCACCGGCAGCCCCAGGCGCCTCGCCAGCTCCCCCGCCACGACCTCGGCCACCAGCGCTTTGCGGCCCTGCCCCGCACCGATGAACTTCACGACGTACATGCCGAAGTCATCGGCTTCGACCAACCCTGGGAGCGAGCCGCCCTCCCTCAGCGGGAGGACGTAGCGCGTCCCCGCAACTTCTCTCAGCACGCGCGCCAGGATATGCGCAGGACCGAGAGGAGGCCCCGAGCCCACCCCGCACGGCGGCGCGTTGTGGTGGTGAGTGCGGCGCAGCCGCGTCGATTACTTCTCTCCTTAGAGTGTGAGCATCGGAAAACCCACCTTGACGGTGTAGATCATGGCCAGAACCGCAGGAGCGCCCTGGAACGGCACAGGTTTTACCGCTCACCGGTTTTCCATCGGCCCGACTCTGGCGAATTCCCCACCATGACCGAACTCGATTACGGAGACCGGACCGACTTCGACGACGCCGACCGTGGACACATCGCCTCCCTCACCCCCGGAATCATCAAGGACGAGCAAGGAAAGGTCGTCTGGGACAACGACGTCTTCTCCTCCTTCCTCCGAGGGGACTGTCCCCCGACCGCAGACCCGTCGCTGTGGCGGCAGTCGCAGCTGTGCGCCCGGCAGGGCCTCTATGAGGTGACCGAGGGGATCTACCAGGTCCGCGGGCTGGACCTGTCGAACATGACCCTCGTCGAAGGCGACACCGGCGTCATCGTCATCGACCCCCTCGTCTCCAACGAGCCTGCCGCCGCCGCGCTCGCGCTCTACCGGGCGCACCGGGGCGACCGCCCCGTCACCGGGATGATCTACACGCACTCGCACGTGGACCACTTCGGCGGCGCCGAGGGGATCGTCCCGCCGGGCAACCCCGACGGCGTCCCGGTCCTCGCGCCCGAAGGGTTCACCGAGCACGCGGTCGCCGAGAACGTCTACGCGGGCATCGCCATGGCACGGCGCGGCATGTACCACACCGGCGCCACGCTGGACCGCGGCCCTGAGGGGATGATCGGTACCGGCCTGGGGCAGACCGCCTCGACCGGCACCGTGTCCCTGGTACCGCCGAACGTCGACATCACCCGTACCGGCCAAGAGGAGACGGTCGACGGCGTCCGCATCGTCTTCCAGGTCACCCCGGGCACCGAGGCGCCGGCGGAGATGAACTTCCACTTCCCCGACCGGCGCGCCCTGTGCATGGCCGAGAACGCCTCCCACACGCTGCACAACATCCTCACCCTGCGGGGCGCACTGGTACGCGACGCCCGGGTGTGGGCGCGCTACCTGGACGAGTCGGTCACCCTCTTCGCCGACGCCTCCGACGTGTCCTTCGCCTCCCACCACTGGCCCACCTGGGGCACCGAGCGCATCACCCGCTACCTCACCCAGCAGCGCGACATCTACGCCTACCTGCACGACCAGACGCTGCGCATGCTCAACCAGGGCATGACGGGCCCTGAGATCGCCGAACGGATCGAACTGCCCCCGGCGCTGGCCGGGGCCTGGCACGCGCGCGGGTACTACGGATCGGTCTCCCACAACGTGAAGGCCGTCTACCAGCGCTATATGGGCTGGTTCGACGGCAACCCCGCGCACCTGTGGGAGCACCCTCCGACCGAACTCGCCGAGCGCTATGTGGAGTGCATGGGCGGCACCGACAGGGTCGTGGCACTGGCCGCGGACTATGCCGACAAGGGCGACCTGCGGTTCGCCGCCACCCTGCTCAACCACGCCGTGTTCGCCGACCCGGAGAATTCGGCCGCCCAGAGCGCTCTGTCCGGTGTCTACCAGCGTCTCGGCGAGGGCTCGGAGTGCGGCACCTGGCGCAACTTCTACCTGACGGGTGCCAAGGAGCTGCGCGACGGCATCACCCCCAACCCGTTCGGTATCTCCAGCGGGATGGCGGCGGGGCTGAGCACGGTGCAGCTCTTCGACTCGGTGGCGATCCGGGTGAACGGCCCCAAGGCCTGGGACGAGGAGCTGAGCATCTCCTGGACGGTCACCGACACCGGTGAACGCCACCGCATGACGCTGACCAACGGCGTGCTGACGCACCGTCCCGAACCGGAGGGCGCACCGCCCGCGGATCTGGCGGTCTCCCTCACCAAGCCGCAGTTGTTCGTTCTGCTCTCCGGCGGCGACGCCGAGGGCGCCGTATTCGAGGGCGACCGATCGGTCCTCCAGCGCCTGGTGGGGGTCGTGGACGCCCCCGACCCGGACTTCCCGATCGTCACCCCCTGAGCACGACCCGATCCGGCGCTGAGGCCGGGGCCGACCGGAACCGGCCGCCCGGCCTCGGTGCCGGTGTGCCGCCGCCTTTTCCAGGTGAGCGCAGTCGGCACCGGAACCGCATCCGGGCGCCGCTGCGGCGCGCCCGGACCACGCCTGCCGCAGGGGTCCCGGAGGCCGCCCTCTGCACTAGGGTGTGCGCCGTGAACGCCACCCCTCACCCTGACGACGGCCCCGCGAACACCCCCGGCCCCGCGCCGTCCGGCGAACGGGCGCGTGTCGACCCGACGGTCGCGCACAACGCCCGCGTCTGGAACCACTGGCTCGGCGGCAAGGACTGCTACGCCTCGGACCGGGCGGTCGGCGACCACGTCGCCTCCCTGTTCCCCAGCATCGTGCAGGTCGCCCGCGCCGACCGCGGGTTCCTGCGCAGGGCCGTGCGCCACCTGACCGCCGAGGCGGGCATGCGCCAGTTCCTCGACATCGGCACCGGCCTGCCCACCAGCGACAACACCCACGAGGTCGCCCAGGCCGCCGCCCCCGACAGCCGCATCGTCTACGTCGACAACGACCCGATGGTGCTGGTGCACGCCGAGGCGCTGCTCACCTCCACCCCCGAGGGCGCGACCGACTACATCGAGGCCGACGCCCGCGACACCCGGCGCGTGCTGGCCGAGGCCTCCCGCACGCTGGACTTCGACCGGCCCGTCGCGCTGATGATGCTGGGCGTGCTCAACTTCATCGAGGACGACGACGAGGTGGCCGCCCTGGTCCGGCGGCTCGTGGACGCCTTGGCCCCGGGCAGCCATGTCGCCCTGAGCCACCCCATCGTGCACACGGGCGAGGGCGGGAACGCCGAGGCGATGGCGTACTGGAACGAGAACGCCACCCCGCCCATCACCGGCCGCACCCCCGAGCAGGTCGCCGCGCTCCTGGAGGGCCTCACCGTCCTCGAACCCGGCGTGGTCTCCTGCTCCCGCTGGCGCCCCGACGTGGGCGCCGACGGTGCGCAGCCCGCCTGGGTCGCCCAAGTGGCCGCGGTCGCGCGCAAGGACTGAAGGACCGGTGGCAGGGGCCGACCGAGAGCCCGGGGCAGGCCGGGACGGTCGCCCGCCCGCCCCGGCCTCTGTCGCCGACGGCGGATCACCGGGCCGCCCAGGCCAGGCCCGTCACTTCCCTGGCGCCGGGCCCGGCCCTTCCGCGCTCTCCCCGGCGCTCTAAGGGACGACGACCGCGCGCCCCTGGATCCGGCCCTCCTCCATGCGCTCGTAGACCTCCGGCCCCTGTTCGATGCCGTAGCGCTCCACGTGCACGCCCACTGCGCCCTGGCGGGCGAGGTCGATCAGCTCGATCAGCTCCGAGCGCCCGCCCCAGTAGGTCGTCTCGACGGCGGTCCCGTAGGGCACCGCACCGAAGCCGACGGGCAGCGCCCCTCCCCCGATCCCCACGATGTTCACCGAGGAGTCCTTGGCCGCCGCCTTCGCGGCCAGCTCGACGGTGGCCTGCGCCCCCACGAAGTCGAACACCGCGTTCGCGCCGGCCCCGCCGGTGAGGTCGCGGACGGCGCCGGGAGCCTGCGCGTCGGAGCGCAGCGCGTGGTGCGCCCCGATCTGCTCGGCCAGCTTCAGGCTCTCCTCGCGCACGTCGAGGGCGACGACGGTCGCGCCGGTCATCGCACGCAGGAGCTGGACGGCGACGTGCCCGAGCCCGCCCACGCCGATGACGACGGCCGTCGCCCCCGGGTACAGGTTGTGCTGGGCGCGCTTGATCGCGTGGTAGGGCGTGAGTCCGGCGTCGGTGAGGGGCACGGTCCGCACCGGGTCCAGGTCCCCGATGGGGACGAGGTGGCGCTGGTCGTCGATGAGCACGTACTCGGCCAGCGCCCCCGGCGCGCCCAGCCCCGGCGGGTGGATGCCCAGCTCCTCGGCGCGCGCGCAATAGTTCTCCATCCCGCGCGAGCACTCCCGGCAGGCACCGCACCCCCACGGGCCGTAGACGACGACGGATTCGCCGACCGCGACCGCGGACACGTTCTCCCCGACCGCCTCGACCACGCCGGCGGCCTCATGGCCGAGCGTGAGGGGGAGCCGGAACGGGAACGCGTCGGCCGGCCAGCTCATGACCGCGACGTCGGAGTGGCACACCCCCGCGGCCGTGACCTTCAGGAGAACCTGGCCGGGCCCGGGCTCGGGCACCGGCACGTCGTTGACCACGGGCGCCTGGCCCACCTGCACGTACTGGACCGCACGCATACGTCGCTCCCCCGTCGCGAATGACCTCCGGACCCTTCTCCGGGCCCCTCATCCGTCCTACACCCCGGCGGGTCATCGCCTCCTCAAGACATCCCCGCGCCGCCTTAGAGCATCCGGAAAGGGGCTGTGACGCCTCGTCCGAAGCCGGGGTCGTGTCCTCTGCCGGGCGCCGACCGGAGACAGCGCCGAAACGGATCGGTGATGGGGGTGTGCGTCGAGGTCGGTACACGTCGGCGACCGGAGGCCGCTCGGCCGGTCGTGCCGGGTCCCGGCGCTGGAGAGGCGGGGTCGGACGGGTCGTGTCCGCCGGCGTGGTGGAACCCTCCGGGCCCGGGCCGCCCGCATCGACACCCCCGTTGATCTCGGGAGAGTCGGGGTAATACTCGCCGGTATTACCCCGACTCTCCCGAGATCAACGGCGAGGAGGGGGCGCGCACCCGGGGCGGGGTCGTACCCGTCGTGGAGTACGGGGCCGCTCTGGGCGGGCAAGAGCGGCCTGCCCATCACCGCTCACCGGTCGGGCGGGAGGCACGACGGCCCTCCCCCACGCCTCACCGCCCCGAGGCCGGTGCCGGGAAATCCCTTTGCCCGCCGTGCCCGACGAGACGTAGTGTCGGGGCATCATGGGAGCCTTCCAAGCGATCTTCGACACCCGGACCGCGGCACGGTCCGGGATTCAGCTGTTCCGCGACCGCGCCGCCGCCCCGGACCGGGTTCCGGGAGCCGGCCGCTGACGCGTATCGCCTCCCCGTGCCGAGCCCCGATGATCGGGCTCGGCTGAGCCTCTGAGCTCCTGAAGGGCGTCAGTCCTGCGGGCCCGAGTGTCACCACCGCCGGCCCGTCCTCCGCCGACCCGTAGGTCGGCGCGCCTGCGCCGCCCCGCTCCCCTGCGGACCCCTGCACACCGCTCGCCCCCGGTCCGGGGCCTGTTCCGTCATGCCCGACGTACATGAGGGCGGGCGACCCGGGTCGCGCAGGAGGCTCCGTGCCGCCCGTCCCTGTCGGCCGCCGCACCGTCCGGCGGCAGGAACGGACCCCACGTGGCGCAGAACCATGGATCCGGTCGGAACGCCCGTTCCGCGAAGAGCATCATCGGCCGCTCCCGGGAGCACGCACCGGGACGGCGCACGGGGGCGGGGGCGCGTCGGCGCTCGCTCTCGCAGAACTTCCTCGCCGATACGTCGGTCGCCCGGCGTCTGACGCGCGGCGCCGACCTGCCCTCGGACGGGCTGGTGCTCGAACCCGGCGCGGGCGACGGGATGATCACCGCACAGCTGGCGCGCACCCGCGCCAGGGTCGTCGCCTATGAGCTCGACCCCCACTTCGCCAGGCGCCTGTCCGAGCGCTTCGCCGAGTCCCCGCGGGTGCGGGTGCGCACCGCCGACTTCACCAAGGCCGCCGCGCCCCGCGAACCGTTCTCGGTCGTGGGGAACATCCCCTACTCGCGCACCTCCGCCATCGTCGACTGGTGCCTGCGCGCCCGCGCGCTGGAGTCGGCCACGCTGCTGACGCAGTGGGAGTACGCCCGCAAGCGCACGGGCGGCCTGGGCCGGTGGAGCAGGCTGACCGTACTGACCTGGCCGCTGTTCGAGTGGAGCCGGGGAGAGCGTGTGCGCCGCGACCGCTTCCGCCCGGCTCCCCGGGTGGACGCGGGAGTGCTCCGCATCGTCCGGCGCCCCGAGCCGCTTCTCCCGGTGGCGGCTCTGGCCGACTACCGCGCCCTGGTGGACACGGGCTTCTCCGGGGTCGGCGGGTCCCTGCACGCCTCACTCCGGCGCCGCTACGGAAGGCGGCGCGTGGACACGGCTCTACGTGCGGCCGGCGTGGAGCGCGGGACCGTGGTGGCCTACGTCACACCTGGCCAGTGGGCGGCCCTGTCCTGTCACCTGCTCGGGATAGAAGGGGAATGGATCGCCGGGCAGGCCCGGTGACCGCAGGCCGGGCGCGCGGGCCGAGGACGGCGGCCTCCGCGCCCGGCCGTCTCCACTCGGGGCGGGCTCAGTTCCCGCCCCTGGCCGGTCCGCCCCCCGGTCAGCCGATCCCTTCCGGGCGGTCGGGGCCCCCGGACGCCGGGGCGCTCCTGCGGTAGGCGGCGGCACCGATCGCACCGCCCCCCACCCCAGCAGGACGCCGGCGGTGGTCGCACCCCAGTCCGGCGAGGAGGGCAGGCCCGCACCGGAGACCACTCTCATCCCCGGGCCCGGCCCCGGCGTCGGGGCCCGCCCATAGGACGGCCCGGTCAGCGGGGAGTACGCGAACCACCCGAAGGACTCGTGGGCGCCGCCCGGCGCGGTCCCCGACTTCATCATCTCCACCGAGACCACGGTGGTGGTGGCGTCGGCGGCGCCCGCGAGCACGCAGACGCCCCAGGCCAGGGGGAGGACCGCGGGGCCGCCGCGCGTCTCGCGCACCGAGGGCAGGGTCCACCGCGGCAACGCGGTGGCCGCCGCCCCGGCGGCCAGCGCCCCGGCCGAGACGAGCAGCAGGGAGAAGGAGCGGGACCCGGCGAGGGTCCCGCGGCCGGTGAGCAGGATCGCCGGCACCGCAGCCGCACCGGCGATGGTCAAGCGTCGTCCGGCGTCCATCCGCGCCACCCTGCTGAGCTCTTCGGGGCGGCCGGCGGTGCAGGGGACCCCGCCGGGCCGGGCGCGGCGGGCCGGCGGGGATTCGGGGGCGCCAGGGGGTGTTGACGGCCCCGGGGGCGGGGGTTACCTTCACCACATCTATTAGGAAAGTTTCCTTTGGATTCAGGCCCCCGCCCGCTCCCACCCCGCGAGGAGCCCTCCGTGAAACCCCTGACCCGCACCGTCGCCGCCACGGCCGCCCTGGTCTGCGCCACCACGGGTGCGGCGGCCGCCGCACCCGCCGCCACGGCCGCGCCCGCCTCCGCCGCCGTCCTTCCCGACCGCGTCCTCGCCGGCTACCTGCACACCAGCTTCGCCAACGGGTCCGGCTGGGTGGACCTGGCCGACGTGCCCCGGGAGTGGGACATCATCCACCTCGCCTTCGCCGAACCCACCACCCCCACCTCGGGCCGACTGGAGTTCTCCCTGTGCCCCGAGCAGGAGTGCCCCGGCGTGCCCTCCAAGGCGGAGTTCATCTCCCAGATCCGCGACGCCCAGGCGCGCGGCAAGAAGGTCGTACTCTCGGTCGGCGGGGCGCGCGGCCAGGTGTCCCTGGAGACCGCCGCCGCCCGCGACGCCTTCGTCGAGTCCGCCACCGACATCATCGCCGAGTACGGCCTGGACGGCCTCGACGTCGACTTCGAGGGCCACTCGCTCTACCTGGACGACGGCGACACCGATTTCCGCTCCCCCACCACGCCGGTCATCGTCAACCTCATCGACGCCCTGCGGACGCTCAGCGACCGCCACGGCCCCGAGTTCGTCCTGACCATGGCCCCCGAGACGTTCTTCGTCCAGATGGGCTACTCCCACTACGGCAGCGGCCCCTGGGGCGGCGCCGACCCGCGCGCCGGGGCCTACCTCCCGGTGATCCACGCCCTGCGCGACCGGCTGACGCTGCTGCACGTCCAGCACTACAACTCCGGCCCGATCATGGGGCTCGACGACCGGTACCACACCATGGGGTCGGCCGGCTTCCACGTGGCCATGGCCGACATGGTCCTGCAGGGCTTCCCCGTGGCGGGCGACGACTCGCAGGTGTTCCCGCCCCTGGAGCCCGAACAGGTCGCCATCGGCCTGCCCTCCAGCCCCTACGCGGGCAACGGCCACACGCCGGTGACCGAGGTGCAGGCCGCCTGGGACTGCCTGACCACCGGCGAGCGCTGCCCCGAGTACGCCCCGCGCGGCTCCTACCCCGGGCTGCGCGGCCTGATGTCCTGGTCCATCAACTGGGACCGCTACAACGGCGACGAGTTCGCCACCGAGCACGGTGCCCACATCGGTACCTGACCGGCGCCCCGCCCTCCCGGACGGCGCCCGCGGCCGAACGCCCCCGCCGGCGCCCCGCCCCCGGCCCGCCCGGGCCGGGGGCGCGACCGGTGCGCCCCGCCCGTCCGCGATGCGTGGCGGAAAAGGTCCCCGGGGGTCGCGATACTGGGAGGCGTCATCGTGGAAGGCGCGACCGATGGGGGCGGAGCGTGCGGGTACTGCACGGGGCCTGGGAGGGGGCCGACGGCCTGGTCCTGTGGGCGGAGGACGCCGCGCTGCCTCCGTGCGCCGAGGATTCCGGCGCGCGCGGCAGGGACGGCGGGACGGCTCCGCTCCACCCCTACGCCGTTCCCGCGGCAGGCCTGGGCGCCCTGCTGTCCGAGGCCGGAGCGCGCGCCGGTGAGCGGTCCGAGCGCCGGGTGCCGCTGCCCGGCTCGGCCTCCCACCCACTGCCCTCCCCCGCCCTGGGAGCGCTGCCCGGAGCGCCCGAGGTGGACGGGCCCCGCCTGCACACCTGGCGCGTGCCCGCCGTCGTGCTGCACGGAGCCGAGGCCGACCGCGCCCTGGAGGTGCTGAACGAGGGGCCGCTCGGGGACGTGGCCCTCGGTCCGGCGCTGCGCCACCTGCAATCGGTGCGCGCCTTCGCCCGGAGGCTGGCCTCGGCCGGCCGCGTCCTTCCCCGCCTGGTGGGCGAGCCGCCCAAGGCGCTCTGGCGTCCCGTCCTCCAGGGCGCCGACGCCGAACACTTCCGCGCGCTGCGCACATCGCTCCCGCCGTCGGCCCGCGCGCTGGGCGCCGACGGCGTCGAAGGCACAGAGGACGCCGACGGTACCGACGGCACCGCGCCTGAGGCCGCCGATCCCGTCTACGCCGCGCTGTGCGCCCTGACCGACGCCGCCGGACGGTCCCTGTCCCGGGGCGCCCGCCCCGCCGGCGGCCGCACCGGACGCGCGGGTCACACGGGCCGGTCGCTCGCCTCGGCGCTCGCCCGGCCCGAGCCGCGCCCCCTGTCGGCCCCGGCCGAGGAGTCCGCCGCCCTGGCCGCCCGGCTGCGCGGCTGGCACGCCGCGGCCGAGCGGCCCGGCGGGGCCCGCCTGGTCCTTCGCCTGGTGGAGCCGGACCCGCAGGAGCGCGAGGCCGGTGAGCCCGAGCGGTGGCGGGTGGAGTTCTGGGTGCGCTCCTCGGCCGACCCCAGCCTGCAGCTGCCGCTGTCGGAGGTGTGGCTGGGCGAGGGCGGCGCCTGGCTCCCCGACGACGTGGAGAGCACCCTGCTGCGCGACCTGCGGCGCGCTGCCCGCCACTTCCCGCCGATCCGCGACGCCCTGGAGGAGCTGGCCCCCTCCGCGGTGGAGACCGGCACCGGCGGCGCCTACGCCTTCATCCGCGACGCCGCCCCCCGCCTGGACGCGGCCGGCTTCGCCGTGGTCCTGCCCGAGGGCATGGACGGCGCCCGGCTGGGACTGCGCCTGACCGTGCGCGAGGCCGAGCCGTCCGGGTCCGGGGGCGGCATCGGCCCGACCGACCTGGTCGACTTCTCCTTCGCGGCGGTGCTCGGCGGCGCGGCGGTCGACCTGGCCGAGCTGGAGGAGCTGGCCCGCCTCAAGCAGCCGCTGGTGCGGCTGCGCGGCCGGTGGGTCGAGGTGGACCCGGCGCACCTGCACTCGGCACTGGAGTTCCTGCGCCGCCGCGGCTCCGGCCGGATGCGCCGGGACGAGGCGCTGCGCGCGGCCGCCTCCCCCGACGGAGGCGGCGCCCCGCTGCCGGTGGACGAGGTCGAGGCCGACGGCGCCCTGGGCGACCTGCTCGGCGGCGCGGAGGCGCGCCTGGAGCCGATGGACACCCCCGCCGACTTCGACGGGGCGCTCCGCCCCTACCAGCGCCGCGGCGCCGCCTGGCTGCGCTTCCTGGGGCGCCTGGGCCTGGGCGCGGTGCTCGCCGACGACATGGGGCTGGGCAAGACCGTGCAGCTGCTGGCGGTGCTCGCCGACGAGCGGCGGGACGGTGCGGTGCCCGGGCCCACCCTGATGGTCTGCCCGGTCTCGCTGGTGGGCAACTGGGTACGCGAGGCCGCCCGGTTCGCCCCGGGCCTGCGGGTGCACGCCCACCACGGCCCCGGCCGCCCGCACGGCAACGCCCTGGCCCGCACGGCGGGCGCGTGCGACCTGGTGGTGACCACCTACGGGGTGGTGGCGCGGGACGCCGAGGAGCTGGCGGCCCTGCCCTGGCACCGGGTCGTCTGCGACGAGGCGCAGGCGGTCAAGAACCCCTCCACCCGCCAGGCGCGGGCGGTGCGCGGGCTGGAGGCCGACACCCGTATCGCGCTGACCGGCACACCGGTCGAGAACGACCTGGGCGAGCTCTGGTCGATCATGGAGTTCGCCAACCCCGGGCTGCTGGGGCCGCGCGCGCCCTTCCTGCGGGGCGCCGCGCGCATCGAGCGCGGCGAGGGCGAGGAGGCCGAGCGCGCCGCCGACGCCCTCAAACGCGCCACGGGCCCATTCATCCTGCGCCGCCTGAAGACCGACCGCTCCATCATCGAGGACCTGCCGGAGAAGAACGAGTTCCGCACCTGGTGCACGCTCACACCCGAGCAGGCCTCGCTGTACAAGGCCGCGGTGGAGGAGATGACCCGCCGCCTCGACGAGACCGACGGCATCCGGCGCAAGGGGCTGGTGCTGTCGACCATGGCCCGGCTGAAGCAGATCTGCAACCATCCCGCCCAGTTCCTGGGGGACGGCTCTGCGCTGGCCGGCCGATCGGGCAAGCTGGAGCGGCTGGAGGCGGTGCTGGAGGAGGCTCTCGCCGAGGGCGACAGCGCCCTGTGCTTCACCCAGTACGCCGCGCTGGGCGACCGCCTGGCCCCCTACCTTGCGGCGCGCCTGGGGGCGCCCGTGCTGTGGCTGCACGGCGGCACCCCGCGGCCCCGGCGCGAGGAGATGGTGCGGCGCTTCCAGGAGGCGGCCGAGCCCATGGTGTTCCTGCTCTCGCTCAAGGCGGCGGGCACCGGGCTGACGCTGACCGCGGC
This sequence comes from Nocardiopsis baichengensis YIM 90130, assembly GCF_000341205.1. Lineage (NCBI taxonomy): Bacteria > Bacillati > Actinomycetota > Actinomycetes > Streptosporangiales > Nocardiopsidaceae > Nocardiopsis > Nocardiopsis halophila. Next base: position 353,005 of record NZ_ANAS01000004.1, read on the forward strand.
CAACCATGTCGTGCACATCGACCGGTGGTGGAACCCGGCGGTGGAGGAGCAGGCCACCGACCGTGCCTTCCGCATCGGGCAGCGGCGCGACGTCCAGGTGCGCAAGCTGGTGTGCACGGGGACCCTGGAGGAGCGGGTCGACGAGATGATCGAGCGAAAGAAGGCCCTGGCCGAGCGGGTCGTGGGCACCGGCGAGGACTGGCTGACCGAGCTGTCCACCGATGAGCTGCGCGAGGTGGTGCGCCTGGCGCCCGAGGCGGTGGCCCGGTGAGCCGGCGCGGTACGGAGGAGTCGTCCTGGTGGGCGGAGAGCTTCACACAGGCCCTTGAGGCGGGGACCGAACCCGGACGTCTGGCGCGCGGGCGGGCCTACGCGGCCGGCGGTGCGGTGCAGGATCTGAAGGTGGTCCCGGGCGAGGTGCGCGCGCGGGTCGCGGGATCCGGGAGGTCTCCGTACCGGGTCAGCCTCATCCGCGTGTGCCTGGCCGAAGAGGACTGGGAGCGCGTACTGGGCGCCCTGGCGGGGCAGCCGCTCTTCCGCGCGCGCCTGTTCGAGGGCGCGCTGCCGCCCGAGGTCGAGCGCGTCTTCGGTGTGCTGGGGCTGGACCTGTTCCCCCGGGGCCTGGACGACCTGGTGCTCACCTGCTCCTGCCCCGACTGGGGCGGGACGTGCAAGCACGTGGCGGCGACGCTGACGGCCCTGTCCGAGGCGGTGGGGCGGGACCCGTTCCTGCTGACGACCTGGCTGGGCATGGAGCGCGGGGACTTCCTCGCGGGGCTGCGCCGCCATGCGCGCGGGACGGCGGACGCCGACGACGCTGGGATCGGCACGGAAGGGGGCGGCGGGTCGCCCTTCCCGGACACTCCGCGTCCCCGAGCCGAGCCGTTTCCGGACCTTCCTGTGGACCCCGCACGCTTCTGGGCCGACACCGTTCCCCCGGAGCCGGCACCGCCGCGCCCTCAGCCCGCGATCTACGCGGCCGACCCCGCGGACGGCGACGGTGGCGACGACGCCACCGCCCTGCTGGACGCCCTGGAACCGCTCTACACGCGCATGACCGAGGCCTCCCCTGACGACGTCTGAACCGGCGCTTCCCCCGGTGCCGGGGACGGCCGCTGGAAGGAGGACTCCTACCGGTGCACTCTTGAACACGCCAACGGGCTGCTGCGCCAGTACTTGCCCAAGGGCACCGCCTGTCGGCGCACTCGCCCGAGGACCTGCGGGCGGTGGCCGTCCAGCTCAACGGCCGACCCGAAAGACCCTGGGCTGGGACATCTCTTCAACGACAGCAACCGGCCACCGGTGTTGGGACGGCCCCAAGAAACCACCCTCGACGCAGGGGAGATACACCACCCCGGTACACCACCCCGGGGAGAACCGACGGTCTCCGGGGCCGAGATGGGACCGAGCAAGGAAAGGCCTGCCCCGCACCGCCGACTGCTGCGTGCACGGCCGCTCTCAGCGACGCGGGACACGAACGACACAGGCGCGGCTGGACTGCGGAGCGGGTCGGCGGTGCGGGGCGACAGGCTTGGCGATCGGGGTCGCCCACGGCCGGTCACCCGGCCCCTGAGGGCGGGCGGCGAAGCCGGGACCGGCCGGCGCGGGCTCTTCCGTCCCGCCGTTCAGCCGTGTGCGGACGGTGTTTCGCCGCCTCGCGCAGACAGCTCTTCCAGGACGGAGAGCGCGCGCTCACGCTCGTCGTAGGGCACGAACAGGTGGTCGTGGAAGAAGCCCGCGACGACGTTGCAGGACAGGCCCTCCTCCCCCAGCGCCCCGGCGACGGCGGCGGTCAGGCCGACGGCCTCCAGCGCCGAGTGCACCTTGAGCTCGATCCACCCCGCCACGTAGTCGTAGGACAGGCCTGCGGCATCGGCCTCGGCGCGCGGGCAGACGATGGTGATGGCCTCGTCCTCGGCGACCGTGGCGACCGGACGCACCCCGGCGGGCACCTCGGGGGCGTGGGTGAAGACGTACTCGCCCTCCCGCAGCTCCGGTCGCATCCCGGAGACGAGCCGGGCCAGGTCGCGCTCTCCCGTGACGACGCTCATCGGGCCTCCTTCGCTCGCTCACTTCCCTCTGAGCCCAGAATGCCCGCCCGTCCCGTGCGGCGCACGCCCATCACCCCACGCGCCGCCCTTCGGTGCCCCGGTCAGTCCAGAGTGCGCTGCATGAGCACGGTGTCGAGCCAGGCGCCGTGCTTGTAGCCGACCCCTGTGAGGCGGCCGGTGCGGGAGAACCCCAGGCGCTCGTGGAGGGCGACCGACGCGGCGGCCCGGCCCCGGTCGGGGGTGTCGGCGATGACGGCGACCATGCTCTTCAGCCCGGCCGCACCGCACGCCGCGATCAGGGCGCGCAGGAGTTCGGTGCCCAGGCCGCCGCCGGTGCGCCCGGGCGCCAGGTAGATCGAGTCCTCGACGGTGAACCGGTAGGCGGACTTGGGCTTCCAGGGGGCCGCGAGCGCATAGCCGGCGATCCCGCCCCCGCTCTCCGCGCTCTCTCCGCTGTTCGCGCCGTCCCCGGCGTCGGCGACCAGGAACGGCAGCCCGCGCTCCTGCAGGTCCAGGAACCGGGCCCGCCACGCGGCGGCGTCCGGCGCCTGCTCGTCGAACGTGGCGACGGTCTCGGCGACGTAGTGGGCGTAGACGGAGGCCACGGCCTCCATGTCGCCCTCGTGCGCCGGTCGGACGCGCGCTGCCATCCCTCTCCTCGGCGGGTCCCGGCCGGTGGTCCGGCGCCGGTGTACGGCCGGATCCTACGCGCCCGGGGCGCTCGGCCCCGGAGCGGCCCCTGTGCCCTCGCCTACTCGCCGGTGCCGAAGCCCGCCGGGACGGCACCCTCCAGGTCCGACGGGCGCATGCGGAAGACCTGCAGAGTGGTGTCGTAGTACTTGTCGGTCTCGCCGACCCACTCCATCCCGATGCGGCGGGCGGTGGCGGCGGCGCGCTCGTTGTCCGGGCGTGCGACGGCGAAGAGCTCCTCCAGCCCCTGTTCGAACGCCCACCCGGCCAGGCCCCTGGCCGCCTCGGTGGCGTAACCGCTCCCCCAGGCATCCGGGCGCAGGTGCCAGCTCAACTCGAAGTCCTCCTCGTAAGGGGGAAGCTGGCGCAGGGTGAGGCCGCCGATCACCTCGTCATCGGTCCGGCGGACCACCGCCCACCGGCCCGCCGGCGGCACCAGGTCGGGCTGGGCCTCGATCCAGGCCTGAAGGACCGAGCGCATGGCCTCTTCGTCGCCGACCGTGCTCATTTCCGGGGTGAGGCGGGCGGCCACTTTCTCGACCCCGTAGATCCGTAGTGCGGCGGACGCGTCTTCGGGCGCCCAACCGCGGATGAGGAGCCGTTCGGTGCGCAACTCGGACGTCATGCAGAAATGCTAGACGAACCCATTTCACGTGAAGGTAAAGGACTCTTGGGACTCGTCCGCGCGAGTCCGGCTCCCCCGCCCGGTCCGGTAGGGCCCCGAACCCGCGGAACGGCGGGGCCTCAGGGCCCCTGCCCGAGCGCGGCCCGGCGGCGGGCGCCCGGGGCCCACCGACGATCGGCCACCGCGGCACGGCCGACCCCCGACTTCTGGCGGCCCCCGGAGTTGGTCCTCCAGAGGGACGCGCAGGTCGGGGGCGGGATCCTAGCGTTATGGCGACAGATCGAAGAACCTGAGGATTGGACCCCGCACCATGATCACCCACAGCGCCTCCCTGCTCGCCGACGCCGGCCAGGTCGGGAGCGCGGCCCTTCTCGTCCTGGTCGGCCTGGCCCTGGTGGCCTACGCCGCGTTCATCGTCGCCGCGTTCATCGGCAGCCTCGCCTCGCGACTGGACGCCGGGATGAAGGTCGTGTGGGCCCTGTTCATCATCTGCGCCCCGTTCCTGGGGGCGCTGTGCTGGTTCGTGATCGGCAGGAGGAGCGCGGCCGCCGCGGCGCACTGACGGCACGGCGGCCGGACCGCGCTCGGTGCGGTCATTCGCCCGCGCGCATCAGCAGGTGCCCGCGCCGGAACCGCTCCTGCGGGCCCGGCTCGCGCAGCATCCGGCCGACCTCGGTGAACCCGGCCGCGCCCGCCGCCGCGGCCAGGTCGTCGGCCGGCCACCGGTAGGCCGTGGCCACCTTGTGGTCGAACGCGGCGACCGGCCCGCCCTCGGCCTCGAAGAAGGCGAGCAGGAGGTGCCCGCCGGGCGCGAGCACCCGGCGGAACTCGGCGAGGTAGGAGGGGATCTCCGGCGGCGGCAGGTGGATGACCGAGTACCAGGAGAGGACGCCGCCCAGGGCCCCGTCGTCCACGGCCAGGGCGTCCATGGAGCCGATGTCGAAGCGGAGGTCCGGGTACTCCCTGCGCGCGATCGCGACCAGGGCCGCCGACAGGTCCACGCCGAAGGCGTCCAGGCCGAGGTCCCTGAGGTGCGCGGTCACCGCGCCGGGGCCGCATCCGAGCTCGGCGACGGGCCCCGCGCCGCGGACCAGGTCGGCGAAGGCGGCGATCACCGCGCGGTCCAGGGGCAGGGGGGCGAGCGCGTCGCGGGCGAAGTCGGCGTAGAGGTCGGCGACGGCATCGTAGGCGTCCGCCGTCGCCCGGAGGTGGGCGGTGGATTCGTCGAGGGTTTCGTTCACGGCGGCGCAGCCTATCCCGCCCGGCCTTCGGCCGGGGCCCGGCGGGCCTTTCGGACGTGGTGCACCACCACGCTGAGGGCGGCGGCCAGGAAGACGAGCTGGAGCAGGGTCCTCGGCACCAGGCGGTCGTCCCACGGCAGACCGGCCTCGCTGAGCGCGCGGTGGACGTTGGCCGGGAACATCGCCACCAGCATCAGGGCGAGCCCGCCCGCGGCCCACGGCGCGGTGGCGGACCACAGCAGCGCCGCGGCGCCCGCCAGCTCCAGCACCCCGGTGACGGTGACCAGCAGTTCCGGTGCGGGCAGCGCGGGCGGCACCATGGCGACCAGCTCCCGGCGCATGCCCACGAAGTGCGCGAGCCCGGTCACCGTGAACATCAGGGCCAGCCCGCAGCGCACGGCCACCGGCCAGGAGCGCAGCCGCCGCACCCCCGCCAGGCCCGCCACGAGCACCGCCGAGGTGCCCGCCAGTAGGAAGACCAGCGGCGCCATGGCGCCTCCCCTCCATCGGCGAGATCGATCTTTTCACTGCCAAGATTGCGCACCGCCACGGTCTTGTCAATGAAAAGATCGGGGCTAGGCTGGGGCCATGGCCTACCACCACGGCGATCTCCGCCGGGCTCTGCTCGCCGCCGCGGCCGCCGCCATAGCCGAGTCCGGGGCCTACGCGGTCAGCCTGCGCGGGCTGGCCCGGCAGGCCGGCGTCTCCAACGCCGCACCGGCCCACCACTTCGGCGACAAGCCCGGCCTGCTCACCGCGCTGGCCGCCGAGGGGTACGGCATGCTCGCCGACACCGTCGCCGAGGCGCGGCTCGCGGGCGGCGGGATCGTCGGGATGGGGGCGGCCTACGTGCGCTTCGCCCTGGAGCACCCGGCGCACTTCGAGGTGATGTTCCAGCCCGGCCTGCTCCGGGCGGACGACGAGGAGCTGGCGGACGCCCAGGCGCGGGCGAGCGACGCGCTCGCGGCCGGGATCGCCGAACGGCGGGCCGAAGACGGGGACGCCGGCCTCACCGGTGTGGCCGCGTGGTCCCTGGTCCACGGCTACGCGACACTCGTGCTCTCAGGCTCGCTGCGCCCGGAGGACCCCCGAGGCCAGGCCCGCGCGATCGCCCGCCTCCTGTTCCCTGAGGACGCCACCGGACACTGAGGTGTGCCGTCCCTTCGGGGTCGCCCCGGGCAGGGGCACGGAGGCACCGCCGTACACCGGAGTCGGCCGTACCCGGGAGGCCGGAGCCCTGCCCCTCACCCCAGGGCGTCGTGGTGGCGGCCGATCGGCAGCACGACGAAGGGCACGTCGACCTCGCCGGCCTCGGATACGGGCGGCCGGCGGCTCACGGGCGCGGGGCCTGCGCCCGGGCGGGGACCGTGGACGGACACGCCGTCGAGGGGAGGCGCAGGCGGGCCCCGGCACGGGCGCGGAACGCCGCCCCCGCCCCCCTCGCCGGGACCCCGGACCGTTCGGGCACCGTCAGCCCGCCCGTACGGGCGCCTCAGCGTCCGCCGTGCCGGCCTCGGGCGCGGGCCCGTCCGCCGCGGTGCCGCCGTGGTCGGCGGGGCGCTTGACGAGCCAGGCCATGGCCACGGCGAACAGGGAGATCACGGCCCCGCACACGAACGCGGTCCGCAGGCCCTGCGCCTGTGCGGCCACGGCGCCCTCGCCGGACGCGACGGCGGCGGCCGCCCCCGTGGACATGACCGTGATGAACAGCGCGGTGCCCGCAGCGGCGGCGACCTGCTGCAGTGTGTTCAGGATGGCGCTGCCGTGGGTGTACAGATGCGCCGGGAGCGAGCCGAGCGCCGAGGTCAGCAGCGGGGTGAGCATGAAGCCCAGCCCGACGTTGAGCACGAGGTGGACGCCGATGATCAGCGCCGGGGTCGCGTCCTGGTCGAGCGCCGTCATCCCCCACAGCGCGGCGCTGACCGCCACGGCCCCGGGCGTGACCAGCGGGCGCGGGCCGACCCGGTCGAAGACGCGGCCGATCACCGCGCCCACCAGGCCCATCACCAGGCCGCCGGGCAGCAGCATCAGGCCGGTCTCCAGGGTGCCGTAGCCGAGGACGTTCTGCAGCAGCAGGGGCAGCGTGATCAGGGCGCCGAACAGCGCGGCCATGCTGATCAGCACCAGGACCAGCGCCACGGTGAAGTTGCGGGTGCGAAACGCCCGCAGGTCCATCAGCGGCCGGTCCTGCCGCTGCAGCGCCACCTGCCGGACCACGAACACCGCCAGGACGACGGCGCCGACGGCGATCGGCAGGAGCGGGGACACCGCGGCGTGCCCCTCGGCCGCCTCGCCGATGCTGTTGAGGCCGTAGATCAGGCCGCCGAAGGCCACGGCGGACAGCGCGACGGAGAGCAGGTCGAAGCGGACCGGGCGCGGCCGGGAGACGTTGCGCACCAGCACCGCCCCCGCCCCCAGGGCCAGCAGCGCGAAGGGCAGGACGACGATGAACATCCACCGCCAGCCGAGCACGGACAGCACGAGCCCGGAGACGGTCGGGCCGATCGCCGGGGCGACCGCCATGACGATGGAGATCAGGCCCATCGTGCGCCCGCGCCGCTCGGCGGGGACGAAGGTCAGGACCGTGGTCATGAGCAGCGGCATCATCACGGCCGTGCCGGAGGCCTGGACGACGCGGCCGGCCAGCAGGGCGCCGAAACCGGGCGCGGCCGCGGCCAGCAGCGTCCCCGCCGAGAACAGCGACATGGCGGCGATGAAGAGCGTGCGCGTGGTGTAGCGCTCGAGCAGGCGGCCCGTCATCGGGATGACCGCGGCCATGGTCAGCATGAACGCGGTGGTCAGCCACTGCGCCGTCGCCGCCGTGATGTCCAGGTCGACCATCAGGCGCGGCATCGCCACGCTCATGATCGTCTCGTTCAGGATCACCACGAAGGCCGAGGCGACCAATAGGCCGATGACCGGCCCCGTGCGGGGCGCGGTGCTCTCCGCGGAGGTCGCGGCGGCGGCGCCCTCCGAGGCGGCCGGCGGCGGGGATGGCGACACGGGTGGCCCTTCCGTTGACGGGTACGGACGAAGAGTTCGCAGTGACCGCCAAGTTGGCAGTCACTGCCAGAAGCGTATCCTGGTGCGGAAACCGGGCACGAGGTGCGGCGAGGAGAGGATCGACACATGCCGAGCACCGGCCCCCTCCGGGAGGAGGGGGAGGACCTGCGGGCGCGCAGGCGGCGCCAGACGGCCGAGCACGTCGGCCAGGCGGCCCTGCGATTGTTCGAGGAGCGCGGCGTCGCGGCCACGACCGTCGACGACATCGCGGCGGCGTCGGGCATCTCCCCGCGCACGTTCTTCCGCTACTTCCCCACCAAGGAGGACGCGGCGCTCCAGGACTTCTCCGCGATGGAGGAGGCGATCGAGGCCCTCGACCTCGCCGGCGCCGACGCGGCCGGAGCGCGCGAGCGGATCGAGGAGATGTACGCCGTGCTCATCGCCCGCCTGACCGCCGAGCCGCAGGCCCGGCGCTACGCGGCCGTCCAGCGCCTCACCGCGCGCGAGCCCGCCCTCAAGCAGGCGGCCGAGGCGCGCCTTCAGGCCTACTCCGACCGCCTGTGCGCCCGTCTCACCGAAGCGCTGGGGCCGGGCAGCCGCCTCAAGGCGCGGGTGATCGCGGCGCTGACCGGCGCGGTCCTGCACGCGGCCCTCACCGAGTGGGGGCAGGAGGCGGAGGGAGGCGGCCCGCAGGACCTGGCCGCGCTCTACCGCGAGGCGCGGGAGTTCCTGGCCGGCGTCCTCCCTGAGCGGCCCTCGCGGGCGTGACCTGCCGGCGGTCCCTGCGGCCGGAGCCGGGGCCGTACGAGGTCGGTGCCGGTCGGCATGAAAGGGGACGGCCCCCGCAGCAGTGCTGCGGGGGCCGTCCCATCGGGCCGTCATCGGGCCCGGAAGGCCTGTGGGTCCTGCTTAGAGCGCCTGGACGTCCTGGGCCTGCGGGCCCTTGGGGCCCTGAGCGATGTCGAACTCGACGCGCTGGTTCTCCTCGAGGTTGCGGAACCCGCTGCCCGCGATGGAGGAGTAGTGCACGAAGACGTCCGGGCCGCCCTCGTCCTGGCTGATGAAGCCGTAGCCCTTTTCGCTGTTGAACCACTTCACGGTTCCGGTGGCCATGGCGGCCTCCTCGTTCCTTCTGCAATGAAACCGACGCCGCGGGCTGCGGCGCCCGGGGCTGCCGCGAACCTTCTTCCGGAACGAAAAAACGCCCGCTGACCGAAACTCCGCGGGCGATCGTGCGATCAAGCGAAATCCAGACTGCAACCCATCCGTGATGTTAGCACAACCGGGGGCACACGTCTCCCTCCCCGCGGCCCCGGACCGGCCGTACCCGGTGCGGCCCGCCGCCGGGCACGGCCGGGGGCGGGCGCCCTTCCTCCGCCGCCCCCGAACCGCGCCGGCCGTCCGTTCGGCTCAGTGGCCGCGGGCGATCCACTCCGCCAGGTGCGGCGCCTCCGTACCGATGGTGGTGCCGTCGCCGTGGCCCGTGTGGACGCGGGTCTCCTCCGGGAGCCGGAACAGGCGGTCGCGGATGGAGCCGATGATCGTCGGGAAGTCCGAGTACGACCGGCCCGTCGCACCCGGTCCCCCCGAGAAGAGGGTGTCCCCGGAGAACAGCGCCCCCGCCTCGGGCATGTGCAGGCAGACCGAGCCGGGCGAGTGCCCCGGCGTGTGGATCGCGCGCATCTCGGTGCCCGCGACCGGGATGCGCCGGTCGTCGTCCAGGTGCCGGTAGGCGGTGCCGTCGTGGCTCATCCGCCACAGCGCGTCGTCACCGGAGTGCAGCAGCACCGGGGCCTGCAGCGTCCGGCCCAGCTCCGGGGCGTAGGTCACGTGGTCGTTGTGCCCGTGCGTGCACACGACCGCCACCACGTGCCGCCCGCCCACGGCCTCGACGATCGGCTCGGCGTCGTGCGCGGCGTCGATCACCACCGCCTCGTCGTCGTCGCCGACCACCCAGACGTTGTTGTCGACCTTCCACGCCCCGCCGTCGAGTTCGAACAGGCCGGAGGTGACCACGCGGTCGATGCGCAGCGCGCCGCTCACAGGACCACCACCGAACGCAGCACCTCGCCCTGGTGCATGGTGTGGAAGGCCTCCTCGACCTGGTCGATCCCGATGCGCTCGGTGACGAACCGCTCCAGCGGCAGCCGCCCCTGCCGGTACAGGTCGATCAGCACGGGGAAGTCGCGCTCGGGCAGGCAGTCGCCGTACCAGGAGGACTTCAGCGCCCCGCCGCGGGCGAAGACGTCGATGAGCGGCAGTTCGAGCCGCATGTCGGGGGTGGGCACGCCGACCAGCACCACGGTCCCGGCCAGGTCGCGGGCGTAGAAGGCCTGCGTCCAGGTCTCGGGGCGGCCGACCGCGTCGATGACCACGTCGGCGCCGAAGCCGCCGGTGGCCGCACGGATCCCCTCGACCGCGTCGCCCCGCGCCGCGTCGACGGTGTGGGTGGCGCCGAGCGCCCGGGCCCATTCCAGCTTCCCGGGGTCGCGGTCCACCGCGATGATGGTCCCGGCGCCGGCCAGCCGGGCCCCCGCCACCGCGGCGTCGCCGACGCCGCCGCAGCCGATCACCGCCACCGAGTCGCCCCGGCCCACTCCCCCGGTGTTCACCGCGGCGCCCAGTCCGGCCATGACCCCGCAGCCGAGCAGACCGGCCACGGCCGGGTCCGCCGACGCGTCGACCTTGGTGCACTGCCCGGCGTGCACGAGCGTCTTCTCCGCGAACGCGCCGATCCCCAGCGCCGGGGACAGCTCCGTCCCGTCCGCCAGGGTCATCTTCCGCTCGGCGTTGAAGGTGTCGAAGCAGTACTCGGCGCGGCCGCGGCTGCAGGCGCGGCACCGGCCGCAGACCGCGCGCCAGTTCAGCACGACGAAGTCCCCGGGCGCCAGGCCGTCGACGCCCTCGCCCACGCTCTCCACCGTGCCGGCCGCCTCGTGGCCGAGGAGGAAGGGGAACTCGTCGTTGACCCCGCCCTCGCGGTAGGTCAGATCCGTGTGGCACACCCCGCACGCCGCGATGGCGACCACGGCCTCGCCGGGACCGGGGTCGGGGACGACGATGTCGGTGACTTCGACGGGGGCGCCCTTCTTCATGGCGACGACGCCGCGTACCTGCTGTGCCATGCCTGGTGTTCCTCCGATGGTGCGGTCGGCCGCGCGCTGGAGCACACGGCGCTCACCGCGACGGTAGGGCCGGCCGCACCGGACGCGGAGCCCCCCGGAAGAAGGGGAGAATCCCGCCGTTCGACGGGGCCGCTCCGTTCCCCCTGCGCGGAGGCGGAGCCTAGACTTCCCCGTCATGACGGATGAGGCTCACACCCCGGCCCAGGCGCCGGCCGGGGACGCGGCGGACCCGGTCGCCGACCTGCACGCGCTGCGCGAGGCGGTGTCGGGCCCGCTGGCCGAGATCGCCCGCCGGTTCTCCCGCCTGCTGTCCGCCCGGTGGCCCCACCGGGCGCTGGTGATCTTCACCCTCGAGTGCACCGGGCGCCCCCGCAAGGTGGCCGGTGAGCGCGACATCGTCGACCGGGTCACCATCGAGGAGCTCGCGGCGCTGAAGGCGTCCATCGCGCTCGGGGAGCGGATGAGCGGCCACGCCCGGCTGGCCGGCGCGCAGCGGTGGGTGTGGGCGCTGCGGGACCGCTCGGACACGCTCCTGGTGCTGCTCCCCCGCCGCCGGGCCGAGCCGGCGGATCCCTCGGCGCTGGCGGCGGCGTTCGGGATCGTCGCGACCTCCATCCGGCAGCAGGTCGCCCAGGCCAGCCCGGACTACCTGGCCGAGTCCAGGGCCGCCTCGAGCGAGCGCGCGCGGGCCACCGCCGAGCTGACGGCGGCGCACGAGGCCGCGCTCACCGGCATCCTCACCACTCTGCGCTCGTCCCGGCTGGACGACCGCAGCGCGCGCGGCGCGGCCGCCGACGCCGCCTCCAAGGCGCTCATCGCCCTCCGTGCACGCCGGGAGGCCGATCGGAACCATTCGGAGGAGGCGCCGGACGCGGCGTTCCAGCGCCTGCTCAAGGAGGTCGACCCCTTGCTGCGCCACCGGGAGGTCGCCGCCGAGTTCGTTCCGCCCTCCGCCGACGGCGGCCCCCTGCCCGGCGAGGTCGCCTACGGAGCGCGCGCGATCACGCACGACATCGCCCTGGCTCTGACGGCGCAGTCCGACGTGGCGCGGCTGCGCATCGCCTGGACCTGCGACGACGCCGCCCTGGCGGTCGATGTCCGGGACCAGAGCGAGGGGGTGCTGGACGCGGCCGGCCTGCGGCGCACGCTGGACGGCCGGGCCCACACGCTCGGCGCCGGGCTGGAGGTGGAGTCGGTCCCCGGGTGGGGCAACCGGGTGGCCGTCCGGCTGCCGCTCGCCCCGCCCGCTCCGCAGGCGGACCAGCGCCTGCCGGCCGACCTGAACCGCCGGGAGCGGGAGGTGCTCGCCCTGGTGGCGGCCGGCAGGCGCAACAGGGCCATCGCGCAGGAGCTCGGCGTGGCCGAGAGCACCGTGAAGTTCCACATCTCCGCGGTGCTCAAGAAGCTGGGGGTGGCCACCCGGGGCGAGGCGGCCGTCATCGGGGTGCGGGCGGGGATCGCCGCGGACGCGCCCGGGGCCCGGGACGGCGCGGGATAGCCCGCCCCGGGGGTGCGCACGGCCGGGGTCGGGGCCCTCGCCCGCATCGCCCGCATCGCCCGCATCGGCCGGATGCGGCCGGACACGGTCGGCCCCGAGGGGCGCGGGGCCTCCCCCGCGCCCCGGTCAGATCCGCTTGGCCAGCCGTCGGCGCCACCCGCCGAAGGAGCGCGGGAGGTCGACCGCCAGGACCCCGGTCACCTCGTCGCGGGGGTCGCAGTACAGGGCCAGGAACGGGCCCGTCGCCGGATCGCCCTCCTCGATCCGCACCGTGCAGTCGCCGGTGCGGTGGCCCGCGAACTGGATCTTGTGGCCGTACTGGTCGGACCAGAAGTAGGGGACCGCGTGGTGGGCCGGTGCGCTGTGCTCGCGGCCCAGCAGGGCCGCGGCGGCCGCCGCCGGCTGCTGCAGGGCGTTGGTCCAGTGCTCCAGCCGCATGGGGACGGCGGTGTAGGCCCGGTAGGAGTTCGCGCAGTCCCCGACGGCCACGACGCCGGGCACGCCGGTGGCCCCCCGGGCGTCGGTGCGCACCCCGCGGTCGATGACCACGCCCGAGCCGTGCAGCCACTCGGTGTTGGGCTCGGCGCCGATGCCCACCACCACCGCGTCGGCCGCCAGCTCCCGCCCGTCCTCCAGGCGCACCGCCGTGACGCGGGAGGAGCCCACCAGCGCCGACACGCGGGCACCGGGGTGCAGGCGCACGCCGTGGCGGGCGTGCATCCGGCCGCACACGGCCCCCATCTCGGGCCCCAGGACGCGCTGCAGGGGGACCGCCCCCGCTTCGACGACGTCCACCTCGCAGCCCAGGCCGACCGCGGTCGAGGCGACCTCGGCGCCGATGAACCCGGCCCCGATGACGACCAGCCGCGCTCCCGGCACGAGCTCGCGCCGCAGGGCCTGCGCGTCGTCGAGGGTGCGCAGGGTGTGCACCCCGGCGGGCACGGGGCCCGGCGGGGTGCGCGCCCGCGCCCCGGTGGCGAGCACGACGGCGTCGGAGGCGATGCGGGTGCCGTCGTCCAGCTCGACGGCGCCATGACGGGTGTCCAGGGCCCGGGCCGTGCGGCCCAGGACCCAATCGGCCCGCAGGTCCTCGTCGTCCTCGGTCAGGCGGAGGTCGTCCTCGCTCGCCGCGCCGGCCAGGAACTCCTTGGACAGCGGGGGCCGGTCGTAGGGGGCGTGCTTCTCGTCGCCGACCACGGTGATCCGGCCTTCGAAGCCCTGCTCGCGCAGCGCGCGGGCGCTCGCCAGGCCGGCCAGCGAGGCCCCGACGACGGTGACGGCCTCCATCAGACCACCTCGTTCACGGGCGCGTCCGCGCCGACGGGGGCGGACTCGCGGACGTAGACCGCCCCGTCCTGGACGAGGACCTCGTGGGTCCGGACGGGCTTCTTGGCGGGCGGACCGCTGGGGCGGCCGGTCCGCAGATCGAAGCAGGCGGCGTGCAGGGGGCACTCGACCGCGCACCCCTCCAGCCATCCGTCGGACAGCGACGCGTCCTGGTGGGTGCAGGTGTCGTCGATCGCGTAGAGCTCACCGTCCACGTTGAAGACCGCGATCGCCACCTCCCCCTGCACTCGGGCCGACTCTCCGGGCGGGAGGTCGGACAGCTCGCCCACGAAGATCATCTCGCCTCCAGTTGCATATGAAGAAAATAAATGCGTGATACGCAACGCACATTGGGCGGTCCGGTCCGCCGCTCGTCAACGGTGGATTTCTCTCGACGGCCGGTGGGGGTCACGGGTCCGACACGGCGACGCACACCGCAGGGTGATCCGCCGTCCGGTGGACGGACCCGGAGCCGACCGCTTCGACCGCGTTCGACCCCGTGAGGGGGACCGGGACCGTCCGCGAGGATCCTCTCGCCTCTGTTGCGTACTGCGAGACCTACGGTGATATGTGCAACACACAGGATGCGTGTCCGCCCGCCGCCCGTCAACGGTCGATTTCCCGGAGGCCCGATCCCGGCCGCATTCCCGGCGCCGCCCCCGGTCCCGACCTGCACGCGGGGCCGACCCCGCGGCCCTTGACCCGCACCGAAGCGGTCCCGTAGGTTGCCGCTTGCCGGAATAGAGATATATCACTCGTCGATCCGTCGTCGTCCGAACCCCGCCGGAACGGCAGTCGCCTGCCGGGACGCGCCCCGTGCCGCAGTGGCGGCAGGCCGCATCGAGGGGACTCATGACCGATAAGCCGAAGCGGCCGTGGCGGGGCCTCACGCCGCCCGTCGTCCAGGAGGAGCGCACCGTCCGCCGTGCGGTCGCGGCGGCCGCGGTGGGCAACTTCGCTGCCTGGTACGACTTCGGGCTCTACTCCTATCTGGCCGTCGTGGTGCTGAACCGGGTGTTCTTCCCCGACGTCGGCCAGTGGACGACCGCGCTGGCCCTCGGCGCGTTCGCCTCGGCCTTCCTGATGCGCCCGCTCGGCGGCCTCGTCTTCGGCCGGCTCGGCGACCGGTTCGGCCGCACCCGGGTGCTGGCGGCCTCGATGCTGCTCATGGCGGCGGCGACGGGGCTGCTCGGGCTGGTTCCGGGCTACGGCGCGATCGGCCTCGCCGCACCGATGCTGGTGCTGCTGATGCGGATGCTGCAGGGCTTCGCCGCCGGCGGCGAGTACACCGGGGCGCTCACCCTGATCGCCGAGTACGCGCCCGACCGGCGGCGCGGGTTCTTCGGCAGCCGGCTGGAGCTGTCCACGCTGACCGGCTACGCCCTGGGCGCGGCGGTGTCCGGGGCGGTGATCGCCCTCCTGCCCGACGACGCCCTGGTCGCATGGGGCTGGCGGCTGCCGTTCATGCTCGCGCTCCCCCTGGGCCTGACCGGCCTCTACCTTCGGATCGCCCTGGAGGACACGCCCGCCTTCCGGCAGCTCATGGAGCGCTCACCCGCGCTGTCCACGATGTCGGTCCGGCGCGCCGTCCAGATCATCGCGGCCCACTACCGCACCGCGGCGCTCGTGGCGGCCGGGGTGACCATCGCCTGGAACGTGACCAACTACGTGCTCACCAACTACGTGCCCGCCTACCTGACCGGAACGCTCCCGCGCTACGGCATGGGCGGCACCAGCGAGGCGGTGGTGACCGCCCTGCAGGTCGCCACCATGGTGCTGATGGTGTGCGTGATCGGGTCCGTGGGGCGGTTGAGCGACCGGATCGGGCGCCGGCCGGTCCTCATCATGGGCAGCGCGACCCTGGCCGTCTTGGGCCTGCCGGCGGTGTGGCTGCTGCGCGAGGGCCTGCCGGGCCAGATCGTCGGGCTGCTGATCATGGGGACCGCCCTGGTGTGCTTCGCCGCGGTCTCCCCCTCGACCCTGCCCGCCCTGTTCCCCACGATGGTCCGCTACAGCGGCCTCGCGGTCATCTTCAACGCCTCGGTCTCGCTGTTCGCCGGTACGGCGCCGACGGTCATCGAGGCCGCCACCGTGGCCACCGGCGATCTGGACTGGCCGGGCTACTACCTCATCGGCGCGGGCGTGATCGGCCTCGTCAGCACCTGCTTCCTGAAGGAGCACGCAGGGCGGCCCCTGGAAGGCGCGGCGCCGCTGACGTCGAGCTCGGAGCTGCCCCCTCCGCCGCTGTCCCCGGAGGGCGTTCCCCTGGAGTACCCGCACGACGAGGAATCCTAGGGCCGCCCCGCTCCTTCCCACTCCTTCCCGGCGGACGTCTCCCCTCCCCCGCTCCGCCCCTTCGGATCCCCTTCCCTTCAGGCCTGCCTTCCCGTGCGGGCCCTGCCGGCGCCCCCGGCGCAGAGGCGGTAGGCCCCGCGCGCACGCGCGCGGGGCCTCGAGGGGTCCGCGTCAGCCGGTGCGCTGCCGGACCCAGTCGTGGAACTCCCCGATGTGGTGCTCGCTGGGCACCAGCACCCCTCCGTCCCGGTAGGACCGGGAGTCCATGGCGAGCTGGCACCGCTCGCAGGCGTCGAAGTCCTGCTGGTTGACCCGGTGGAACAGCTCCACCGAGCGGTCGAGGTCCGCGCCCGAGTCGACCACCTCGGGCAGGTAGAGCCAGTCGCAGCGGACGAGGGTCCGATCGGCCGACAGCGGGAACATGCGGTGGAAGATCACGTGGTCGGGGACGAGGTTGATGAAGACCTGCGGGCGGACGGTGATGGCGTAGTACCGCCGGTCCTGGTCCTGGCTCACCCCCGGGATCGGCTCCAGCCCGGCCGAGCCGTCGACGGTGAAGCCCTCCACGTCCTCGCCGAACTCGGCCCCGTGGCCCACGAAGTACTGGGCCGCCAGGCCGTCGGCGAACTCCGGGAGGACCTCGGTCAGCTCGGGGTGGATCGTCGCGCAGTGGTAGCACTCCATGAAGTTCTCGACGATCTGCTTCCAGTTCGCCTTCACGTCGTACTCGATCCGCCGGCCGAGCTTGAGGTCGGCGACCTGGTAGCCCACGATCGCGTCCGGGGTGCCCAGGCGGGCGGTGACATCGCCGATGACGGTGTCCTCGAACGAGGGCGGCTCCTCGGCCAGGCACAGCCACACGTAGCCGAGCCACTCGCGCACGTGCACCCGGTGCAGGCCGAAGCGGGCGCGGTCCACGTCCGGCATCGCCGTCAGGTTCGGGGCCGAGACCAGCTTGCCGTCGAGGGAGTAGGTCCAGGCGTGGTACGGGCACTGGAAGGCGCGCCGCACCTCGCCGCGCTCCTGTGTGCACAGCCGGGCCCCCCGGTGCCGGCACACGTTGAGGTAGGCGTGGACGGCGCCGTCCCGGCCCCGGGTCACCAGGACGCTCTCGCGGCCGATCTGCACGGTCTCGAACCGGCCGGGGCGGGCCAGGTCGTCGCCGTAGGCCGCGCAGAACCACTGGGCCTCGAAGATCGCGGCCTGTTCGGCGCGGAAGATCCCGGGGTCGGTGTAGTAGTGGCCGGGAAGGGTCTCGCGCAGGCTCTCAGGGAGGTTCTCGCCTTCGGTGGATGCGGCGATTTCACCGGTCGTCATGGACGCGCTCCTCACGCGGGGAGGGGAAGGGGACGGAAGGTGGGCGACCTCGCCGCCGGCGCCGGGGCATGCGCGGCCGCGTTCCCCGAAGGCCGGTGGCGGAGATGTCGATGGGAGCACCCGGGGCCGCGGCCGTTCGCGGGGCACGGCGACCCCGCGCGCGGTCCCCGAGGGGCTGCTCGAATCGGCTGCTCGAAAGGCCGTGCGCCGGAGACGGCAACGCGGGAATGAGGCCTTCGCACCTTATCGCGGACAGATATATGAGTCGAGGGTTCAGAGGGGGCGCCGGCCTGCGGCGCGGGATCCGGACGCGTTCTACGGGCGTTCTGCGGGCGTTCCTCGTTCAGCGGAAGACGACGGTGCTGTCCCCGTTGAGCAGCACCCGCCGCTCGCAGTGCCAGCGCACCGCCCGCGACAGGGCCAGGGCCTCGGCGTCCCGCCCCACCGTCTGCAGCGCCTGCGGGTCGTAGGTGTGGTCGATGCGGATGACCTCCTGCTCGATGATCGGCCCCTCGTCCAGGTCGGGGGTGACGTAGTGCGCGGTGGCGCCGACCAGCTTGACCCCGCGCCGGTAGGCCTGGTGGTAGGGCTTGGCTCCCTTGAACCCCGGGAGGAAGGAGTGGTGGATGTTGATGGCCCGCCCGTAAAGGGCCTTGCAGGTCTCGTCGGAGAGGATCTGCATGTAACGGGCGAGGACGACCAGGTCGGCCCGGTATTCGTCGACCAGTTTCAGCAGCCGGGCCTCGGCCTCCGCCTTGTCGTCGGGGGTGACGGGGATGTGCACGAAGGGCAGTCCGGCCGCCTCGGCCATCGGCCGCAGGTCCCGGTGGTTGGACACCACGGCCACGATGTCGGCCCCCAGGCTCCCGGCGCGCCAGCGGTAGATCAGGTCGTTGAGGCAGTGGCCGGCCTTGGAGGCCATCACCAGCACGCGCGCATCGCGGTCGTCGAAGAAGGCGAAGTCCATCCCGAAGTCCGCGGCGACCGGCTCGAAGCCTGCGGAGACCTCATCGAGGTCGACCTCGCGGCCGGCCGCGACCTGCGTGCGCAGGAAGACGCGTCCGCGGACGGAATCGTCGAACTGCCGGTATTCGCGGATATCGCAGCCGCGCCGGAGCAGATAGGAGCTGACCGCCTGGACGATTCCGGTCCGGTCGGGACAGCTCAGGGTGAGGACGAACGAACGGGCCACCGGATTACTCCTCAGCATTCCACGACGTTGAGGGCGAGTCCGCCGCGGGCGGTCTCCTTGTACTTGTCCTTCATGTCGGCCCCCGTCTGGCGCATGGTCGTGATCGCATTGTCGAGGGAGACGTGGTGCCGGCCGTCGCCCCGGACGGCCATCCGGGCGGCGGTGATCGCCTTGACCGCGGCCACCGCGTTGCGCTCGATGCAGGGGATCTGCACGAGCCCTCCCACGGGGTCGCAGGTCAGCCCGAGGTTGTGCTCCAGACCGATCTCGGCCGCGTTCTCCACCTGTTCGGGGGTGCCCCCGATGACCTCGGCGAGCCCCGCCGCCGCCATCGAGCAGGCCGACCCGACCTCGCCCTGGCAGCCGACCTCGGCCCCCGAGATCGAAGCGTTCTCCTTGAACAGGATCCCGATCGCCCCTGCGGTGAGCAGGAACCGCACCACCGCCTCTGAGCCGAACGAGGGGAGGAAGTCCCTGGCGTAGTGGAGGACGGCCGGGACGATCCCGGCGGCGCCGTTCGTCGGCGCGGTCACCACCCGTCCGCCCGCGGCGTTCTCCTCGTTCACGGCGAGGGCGAAGAGGGTGACCCATTCCAGCGCGGCCAGGGCGTCGTCGTCCCCTCCGCCGGCCTCCAGGCGCGCCCGGAGCCCGCCGGCCCGGCGGCGGACCCGCAGCCCTCCGGGCAGGACCCCGGAGGTGCTCATCCCGCGGTCGACGCACTCCCCCATCACCGACCAGATGTGCAGCAGGCCCTCGCGGACCTCGTCCCCGGTGCGCCGGACGCGCTCGTTGGCCAGCATGACCCCGCTGACCGGCAGGCCCGTGCGGCGCGTGTGGGCGAGCAGCTCCTCACCCGTGCGGAAGGGGTAGGGGGTGGCGGTCCCGTCCTCGACGAGGACGGGGCGGCCCGCCTCGTCCTCGTCGAGGACGAACCCTCCCCCCACCGAGTAGTACTCCCGGCGGTCGACCGTGCGGCCCCGGTCGTCGAAGGCCTCGAAGACCATTCCGTTGCTGTGGAACGGCAACCGCTCGTTGCGGTGCAGGACGACGTCGTCCAGGGAGAAGGCGATCTTGTGCTCCCCGAGGAGCGCGAGGACCCCTTCCTCTTGGACCGCCCGGACCCCCGGTCCGGCGGAGACGGGGTCCACGATGTGGGGCTGCTCCCCCTGGAGGCCGAGGACCACGGCCGTGACGCTGCCGTGGCCGTGCCCGGTCGCGCCGAGCGACCCGAACAGCCCGCAGCGGACGCCCGCGACGCGCGGCAGGACCCCGGAGGCGCGCAGCCGGATCGTGAACAGGTACGCCGCGCGCATCGGGCCGACCGTGTGCGAACTGGACGGTCCGATGCCCACTTTGAACAGATCGAATACGGACAGGCTCATGCGCGCTCCCCTGGCGGTTCGGGGCGGGTGCGGCGGCGGGGCCGCCGACGGCGGTGCGGGCGGGGCGGTCGGGCAGGGTGATCAGGCGGTGTGGGCCGGGCGGGATGGCCGGGCGGGCGCCTCGGCGCGCCCGCGTGGACCGCACCGCCCCGGCGGTGAGGGGGGACCGGAACCGGGGCGGTGCGGGGTCCGGTTCAGCGGCGGATGCGCTTCATCTCGGGGTCGACCAGGGGTTCTGCGGCGACGGTGGCGCGGACCATGCGGTCGAAGTACTTGATCTCGACCGGGGTGCCGGGCGTGGCCGAGGCGGGCAGCCACGCGTAGGCGATGGGCGTGCCCAGGGTGTGGGAGAAGGCCGCGGAGGTGACGTATCCGGCGGGGTCCCCGTCGAGGAACACCGGCTCGGACCCGAGCACCACGCTGCGCCCGTCGTCGACGGTCAGGCACGTCAGGCGGCGCGTCACCGTGCTCTCGTCGCGTCCGGCGAGGGCGTCGCGCCCGACGAAGGGGCCCTTGTCGGGGCGGACGGCGAAGCCCACACCCGCCTCGTAGGGGTCGTGCTCGGTGGTCATGTCGGTCCCCCAGGCGCGGTACCCCTTCTCCAGCCGGAGGCTGTTGAAGGCGGCCCGGCCGGCGGCCACGACGCCGAGGCCGCGTCCGGCCTCGTACAGCACGTCCCAGAGCCGTCGGCCGTACTCGGCGCTGGTGTAGATCTCCCAGCCCAGCTCTCCGACGTAGGACAGGCGCATGGCGGTGACCGGGATCCCCGCGATGTGGGCCCGCTTGCAGCGGAAGAACTTCAGGCCCTCATGGGAGAAGTCGTCGCGGCTCAGCGGCTGCACCAGGTCGCGGGCCAGCGGCCCCCACACCCCGATGCAGCAAGTGCCCCCGGTGACGTCGCGCAGCTGCACGCTGCCGTCTCCGGGGAGCCGCCGCCGGAAGTACTCCAGGTCGATGTTGCCGTTGACACCGACCTGGAACTCCTGCTCGCCGAGGCGCGCGACGGTGATGTCGCTGCGGACCCCGCCGGCGGCGTCGAGCAGCAGGGTATAGGTCACGGCGCCGACGGACTTGTCCATTCTCCCGGTGGTCAGGCCGTCCAGGTAGGCCAGGGCGCCCGGACCGCCGATCTCCAGCCGCTTGAGCGGGGTCATGTCGTACAGGGCCACGGCGGTGCGGGTCCTCCAGGCCTCCACCGCCACGACGGAGGGGTCGTGGAACATGCCGGACCAGGCGTCGCGGGAGGGCGGCCGCCAGTCCATGGGCAGCTCCTTGGCCAGCGCCGCGTTGGCCCCGTACCAGTGCGGGCGCTCCCAGCCGTGGGCCTCCAGGAAGACGGCGCCCAGCTCCTTCTGCCGCGCGTGGAAGGGGCTGACGCGCAGGTCGCGGGGCGAGAGCCGGGGCTGCAGCGGGTGTTTGACGTCATAGATCTCGATGAAGTTCTGCCGGGCCGTCTCCTCCACGTAGGCCTCGGCGGTCTCGATCTCGTCGAACCGGTGGACGTCGCAGCCGTGCAGCTCGACCTCGCTGCGGCCGTCCACCAGCAGCTGGGCGACGGACCTGGCCACGCCCGCCGAGTGGGTCACCCACACCGCCTCGGCGATCCAGAAGCCGGCCGTCTCGGGCGACTCGCCGATCAGCGGCCCGCCGTCGGGGGTGAAGGAGAAGACGCCGTTGAAGCCGTCCTCGATCCGGGCCGTCTCCAGTGCGGGCAGCAGCCGCCGGGCGTACCCCCAGGACTCGGCGAAGTCCTCGCCGGTGAAGGGCAGCATCGAGGGCATGGACGCCTCGGTGGGGCCGTCCACGCGGGGCAGGTCCTCCAGGCCCACCGGCATCGGGCGGTGGGCGTAGGAGCCGACGCCGAGCCGGTCGACGTGCTCGCGGAAGTACAGGTCGCGGTCCTGGTGGCGCAGGATCGGCATCCGCGCCTCGCCGTGCTCGTCGTTGCGCCCCGCCAGTTCGGGCAGCGGCCCGGTGCGCACGTACTGGTGGGCCATGGGCAGCAGGGGCAGGTTCATCCCGGCCATCGCGCCGACCGCGCGGCCCCAGAAGCCGGCGCAGCACACGACGATGTCGGCGGGGACCTCGCCCCGGGTGGTCTCCACCCCGGTGACGCGCCCCCCGCTCTGTTTGACGCCCACGACGCGGGTGCCGCCCTGGAACCGGGCGCCGCGCGCCTGGGCGCGGCGGGCGAGCGCATCGACCGCGCGGGAGGCCTTGGCCAGGCCGTCGGTGGGGGTGTGCAGGCCGCCCAGGATCCGGTCGGGGTCGAGCAGCGGGTGGAGTTTGGCGCACTCCTGGGGGCCGACGACCTCGCCGGGGACGCCCCAGGAGGCGGCCCAGCCCTGCTTGCGGTGCAGGTCGGCCAGCCGCTCGGGGGTGGTCGCGATCTCCAGGCCGCCCACCCGGTTGAAGCACCAGGCGCCGTCGGCGTCGAGGCCGGTGAACTTCTCGACGGTGTACTGGGCGAACGCGGTCATCGTCTTCGAGGGGCCGGTCTGGTAGACCAGCCCGGGCGCGTGGGAGGTGGACCCCCCGGTGAGCGGGAGCGGCCCCTGGTCGAGGACGGTGACCCGGTCCCATCCGCGCTCGGTCAGCTCATCGGCCAGGTTGGCGCCGACGATCCCGGCTCCGATGATCACGACACGGGGGGTCGTACTCATGCTGGTCTCCTAACGGGCGGACTGTGAAGGCCTCTGAGGGGCGGCGCTTGCGCAGGCGGGAGCGGCGCCTGCTCCGTGGAGCCGCGGCAGGCGGCTCGGGGGCGGGGGCAGGAGGCAGGGACAGGGCACGCCGAAGACGGGCGCACACCGCGGGTGGGGCGAAGGGGCGAGGGGCGCGTCGACGCGGAGGACCCGCCATGGGACGGGCCCGGGGCCGGGGTCGGCGGCACGCTGAACGCATACTGATATATCAATTGGATGGAAGGTATGCCGCGGCCGAGCCAGCGGTCAACCCCTCAACCGGAACCGGGACACCCGTCCCCGCCCCGCCGCCCGAACGGGGCGAGGCCGCCGACGCCCTTCCGGGCCGACACCGCTCCGAACCGGTGGCGCGACCCCCTTGACCCCAGTGCCCTCGCTGTTAGCCTGAGGGCCTTCTGATATTTCAGTTGTATGGTAATTGCGTGGCAGTGTCGCGCGGCCGTCCACTCCCCGCCCGCCGCCCTCCGGCACGGAAGGAGTCCCGTGTCCCCCTCCCGCCCCACCAGCGCCGCCCGCGCTCTCGACCTGCCGCTGAGCGCCGCCGACCCGCAGGTCGCCGCGGCCCTCGGCGCCGAGCTCCACCGACAGCGGACCACCCTGCAGATGATCGCCTCGGAGAACGTCGCCCCCCGCCCGGTCCTGGAGGCCCAGGGGGCGGTGCCGACCGACGAGTACGCCGAGGGCTCCCCCGGCCGGCGGTCCCTCGGCGGCTGTGAACACGCCGACGTCACCGCCGCGTCACTGCAGCCCGGCTTCGACGGCGCGGCCGCCGCGCGGCCGCCCGCACGGGCGGAGGCCCCGGCCCCCGCCGCACCGCTCTACCCGGGCTCGAACGGAGGGCTCTGATGGCACCGCGCACCCCCGGCGCCGACCTGCCGGACCACCCCGACCGGCTCTGGCGCGCCGCCGACCCCGAACGGTCCTACGACGTGGTCATCGTGGGCGGCGGCGGACACGGCCTGGCGACCGCCTACTACCTGGCGGTCAACCACGGCATCACCGACATCGCCGTCCTGGAGCGCGGATGGCTGGCCGGCGGGAACATGGCCCGCAACACCACCATCATCCGCTCCAACTACCTCTGGGACGAGAGCGCCGGGCTCTACGAGCACGCGCTGAAGCTGTGGGAGGGGCTGGAGGAGGAGCTCGACTACCCGCTGCTGTTCTCCCAGCGCGGCGTGCTGAACCTGGCGCACTCGCTGCAGGAGGTGCGCGACGGCGTCCGGCGGGTGGGGGCGAACCGGCTCAACGGCATCGACGCCGAGTGGCTCGACGCCGAGCAGGCCGCCGAGGCCTGCCCGATCCTCAACACCTCGCCGGACCTGCGCTACCCCGTGCTGGGAGGGACCTGGCAGCCCCGGGCGGGCATCGCCAAGCACGACCACGTCGCCTGGGGCCTCGCCCGCGCCCTGGACCTTCTGGGCGTGGACCTGGTGCAGGGGTGCGAGGTCACCGGCTTCGAGCGGGTCGGCGACCGGGTGGTCGGCGTGCAGACCACCCGGGGGCCGATCCGGGCGGGCAGGGTCGCGCTGGCCGCGGCTGGCCACACCTCGGTGCTGGCCGACACGCTCGGACTGCGCCTGCCGCTGCAGAGCCACCCGCTGCAGGCCCTGGTCTCGGAGCTACTGGAACCCGTGCACCCGACGGTGGTCATGTCCAACGCGGTGCACGTCTACGTCAGCCAGGCGCACAAGGGCGAGCTCGTGCTCGGGGCGGGCATCGACTCCTACAACTCCTACGGCCGGCGGGGGGCGTTCCCCACCATCGAGCGGGAGCTGGCCGCGGCCGTGGAGCTGTTCCCGGTGTTCGCCCGCGCCCACGCGGTGCGCACCTGGGCCGGCGTCGTGGACGTCACCCCCGACGCCTCCGCGATCATGGGGCGGACCCCCTTCGAGGGCCTGTACATCAACTGCGGCTGGGGAACCGGCGGTTTCAAGGCCACCCCCGGCGTGGGCTGGTGCTACGCGCACACCATCGCCAAGGACGAGCCGCACCCGCTCACCGAGCCCTTCGGCCTGGAGCGCTTCACCACCGGCGCCCTGATCGACGAACACGGCGCCGCAGGGGTGGCGCACTGACCCGGGCGGGACGGGCCGGCCGCGCCGCCTGCCGCCTCCCCCTCTCCGCGACCCCGGCGTCGCGGCATCCCACGACCCTCCGAAGGAGGCCCCGCATGATGCTGATCCCGTGCCCGTGGTGCGGCCCGCGCAACGAAGTCGAGTTCCACTACGGCGGCCAGGCCGACGTGGCCTGCCCCCGCGACCCCGACACGGTCTCCGACGCCGAATGGGCCCGGTTCCTGTTCTTCCGCGCCAACCCCATGGGCGCCTTCACCGAGCGGTGGATGCACCGTGCGGGCTGCCGCCGCTGGTTCACCGTCCGCCGGGACACCGTGACCCACGAGATCCGCCCGGTGGGCGCGGAGCAGGAGAGGGCGGTGGCGGTGTGAACGGCTCCTTCAGGCTCGCAGAGGGCGGCCGGATCGACCGGGACCGCCCCGTGGCCTTCCGCTTCGAGGGCCGCGACTACCAGGGCTGCGCCGGCGACACGCTGGCCTCGGCGCTGCTGGCCAACGGGGTGCACCAGGTGGGCACCGGCATCCGCCACGGGCGCCCCCGGGGCATCGCGTCCGCCGGCGCCGAGGAGCCCAACGCGCTGGTGCAGATCGTCAAGCCCTTCCCCGAGCCCATGCTCACCGCCACCACGGTGGAGCTGCGGGACGGGCTGGAGGCCCACGGCCTGCCCGGGCAGGGGCGCCTGGCGGCCGGCCCCGACCCCGCCCGCTACGACGCGATGCACGCCCACTGCGACGTGCTCGTCGTCGGCGCCGGACCGGCCGGGCTCTCCGCGGCGCTGGCCGCCGCCCGCGCCGGCGCCCGGGTCGTCGTGGCCGACGCCGACACCGAGTTCGGCGGCGGCCTGCTGGGCAGCGGGGAGCTGCTCGACCATGCGCCGGCGGCGGACTGGGTGCGGCGGGTGACCGCCGAGCTCGCCCGGGGCCCCGACGTGCGCCTGCTCCCGCGCACCACGGTCTTCGGCCACTACGACGGCAACTACCTGGTGGCGCTGGAGGACCGGGGCCCAGACGCCCTCACCCGCCAGCGCACCTGGCACATCCGGGCCCGCGAAGCGGTCCTGGCGACCGGGGCGCACGAGCGCCCCCTGGTCTTCGCCGACAACGACCGCCCCGGCACGATGCCGGCCGGGGCCGCCCGCACCTACCTGCACCGGTACGGCGTGGTGGCGGGGCGCCGCGCCGTCGTGTTCACCACCGACGACGGCGCCTACCCGGCCGCGCTGGACCTGTGGGGCGCCGGGGTCGAGATCGCCGCCGTCGTCGACGCGCGGCCGGAGGCGCCCCCCTTCTGGGCCAGGCGCTGCGCGGAGGCCCGGATCCCGGTGCTCGCCGGGCACGCCGTGGTGGGCACCTCCGGCGAGGAGCACGTCACCGCGGCGCACATCGCCGCGTTCGACCCGGACTCCGGAACGATCGGCGCCGCCGACCCGCAGGCGTGCGACCTGCTGCTCGTCTCCGGCGGCTGGAACCCCGCGGTCCACCTGTACTCCCAGGCCGGCGGCCCGGTCGCCTTCGACGGGGCCGCCGGCGCGTTCCTGCCCGCCGGCTCCGTGCCCGGGGTGCACCCGGCGGGCGCGGCGTCCGGCCTGCGGACCACCGCCCAGTGCCTGTCCAGCGGCGCGGTGGCCGGGGTGCAGGCCGCCTCCCGCCTCGGGCTCGAGGCCGCGGCGGCGCCCCGCCCCGAGACGGACGCGCACCCGGTGCCCAAGGGCCGCCCGCTGTGGCGGGTGCCCGACCCCGACACCGAGGCGCCGGGCGCCCGGCAGTTCGTGGACCTGGCGCGCGACGCCACGGTCGCCGACATCGGCAGGGCCGTCGGAGCGGGGCTGACCTCGGTGGAGCACATCAAGCGCTTCACCACCGTCGGCACCGGGCACGACCAGGGCAAGACGTCGGGGACGCTGTCGACGGGCATCATCGCCGAGCTGCTGGGGACGGACCCGTCCGAGGTGGGCACCACCACCTTCCGCGCGCCCTACACGCCCGTGGCCTTCGCCGCGCTGGCCGGCCGGGAGCGGGGCGACCTCTACGACCCGGTCCGGGTGACGGCGATGCACGACTGGCACGTCGGGCACGGCGCGCCCTTCGAGAACGTCGGCCAGTGGAAGCGCCCGTGGTACTACCCCCGGCGGGGCGAGAACATGGAGGCCGCCGTGCTGCGCGAGTGCCGCGCGGTGCGCACCGGCGTGGGGATGCAGGACGTGTCCACGCTCGGCAAGATCGACGTGCAGGGCCCGGACGCGGCCGCGTTCCTCGACCTCGTCTACACGAACATGATGAGCACGCTCAAGGTCGGCCGTATCCGGTACGGACTCATGTGCACCGCCGACGGGATGGTCTTCGACGACGGGACCGTCATGCGCACCGGCGAGAACCGGTACCTGCTCACCACGACCTCCGGCAACGCCGCCCACGTGCTGGAGCACCTGGAGGACTGGCTGCAGACCGAGTGGACGCACCTGCGGGTGCATCTGACCTCGGTGACCGAGCAGTGGGCCACCATCGCGCTCGCCGGCCCGCGCTCGCGGGAGGTCCTGGCGCGGGTGGCCGCCGGCATCGACCTGGACAACGCCGAGTTCCCCTTCATGAGCTGGCGCAACGGCGCGGTCGCCGGGCGGAGGGCGCGGGTGTGCCGGATCAGCTTCTCCGGTGAGCTGGCCTTCGAGGTCAACGTGCCCTGGTGGCACGGCCGGCACGTCTGGGAGGCCCTCTACGAGGCGGGCGGGCCGTTCGGCATCACGCCCTACGGGACCGAGACCATGCACGTGCTGCGCGCGGAGAAGGGCTTCCCCATCGTCGGCCAGGACACCGACGGCACGGTCACCCCGCAGGACCTGGGCATGGGGTGGGCGGTGTCGAGGAAGAAGGCCGACTTCATCGGCCGCCGCTCCTTCAGCCGCCCCGACACCGCCCGCACCGACCGCAAGCAGCTCGTGGGCCTGATCCCGGCCGCGGGGGAGGGCGTCCTCCCTGAGGGGACCCAGCTCGTGGAGACGCGGGTGCTCCCCGAACCGCCGGTGCCGATGCTCGGCCACGTGACCTCCAGCTACCGCAGCGCCGTGCTCGGCACACCGTTCGCCCTGGCCCTGGTCCGAGGGGGACGCGACCGCATCGGGCAGACGGTCTACGGCCATGTCGGCGACCGGCTCGTGCCCGTCGAGATCACCGATCCCGTGTTCTACGACAAGGAAGGAGCCCGCCGTGACGGCTGACCTGTACGGCGCCTCTCCGCTGGCGGCCCGCGCGGACGCCCTGGCCCGGCACTCAGCGCCGGAGGGCGTGCAGGGCGTGCGGATCGCCGAGGTCCCCTTCACCGCCCAGGTCGCGCTGCGCGTGGACCCCAGGGGCGGGGCGGCCGAGCGCATCGGCACGGCGCTCGGGGCCGCGCTTCCCGGCCGGCCCGGGCAGGTCGCCCGCACCGACCGCGTCCTCGTCCTGGGCCTGGGGCCCGACGAGTGGCTGGTGGTGGGCTCCGAAGGAACGGCGCAGGAGCTCCAGGACACGCTGACCGCGGCCCTGGACGGCGCGCACGGCGCGGTGGTGGACGTGTCGGCCCACCGCACGATCGTCAGGGTGACGGGGCCGAAGACGCGCGACCTGTTGAACACGGGGTGCGCGCTCGACCTGCACCCGCGCGTCTTCGGCGCCGACCGGTGCGCGCAGACCCTCCTCGCGCGCGCCGCGGTGATCCTGCTGTGCCGCGAGACCGATCCTGCGGACTTCTGGATCTTCGTGCGCTCCTCGTACGCGCGCTACCTGGCCGACTGGCTGATCGACGCCACCGAATTCGACGGCTGAACCGCAGCGGGGTCCGGGGGGCCGGGGCCCCGCTGCCGACCGCCCGTCCGGCGCGAGCGGTCCGCAGCGGACACGTTCCGCCGGACCGACACCGGCCGCCCCGTCTGTCCTCCACCGCCACCGGCAGCACACCCCGGCAGCCCGGGGCCACCGGTGCCGATCCGTCCGGGTCGGCTGCCCGCGTAGGCGGACGGCACATCCTCCCCTCGGCCGTTGACGGAGGTTCCCGGAGCCGTTGGACGCGGCGACGGGTGTCCACGGCCGGTCCGCCGCTGCAGGGCCGGGCGCCCGTCCGCGCACCGTGTCCGTCCGGAGGGCAGAACGCTCCCCCGCGCGCCGGGTGCCCGCGCCGAGGCGGCCGTGCCGCCCCCTCCGATGCCGGGGCCCGGTACGGCCGGCCGACCTGCACCGGCTTCAACGCACATCCCATCACCGATCGAGGAGCCCCCGGCGCCGCCCGCGTGAAAAAGGTGCCCGGAAGCGGCCACGGTCCGAGTGCGCCAGGGGAGACACCCCGGCCCTCGCGACCCGGCCCTCGGAATCGGGGGCCACGCGCCGACGGACGCGCCCTGGAGACGGCAGGCGCCGCGCGTCCGGCGCGAGCGGACGCACCGCCCGCCTCGCACGCCCGCTTTCCCTGACGAGCGAAGCGGACCCAGTGCCCCCGCGCACTGCGGACTGCGGGGCCCGCCTCCTGGCCGCGTCGGCCGGGAAACGGACCTGAAAACGCCTCGGAATCGAAAGGAATCCACCCCCCATGCTGCGCAAAGAGCAGGACTCGACGCTCGATCACCCCACCCGCCCCGCCACCTCCGGGCGCGACCGCACGAAACTCGCACCGGACCAACCTGTGGACCGGGTCGTCCTCGGCTCGGCCCTGACCCTGTGCCTGGGATTCGTCGCCTGGGGCGTGGTCGACGCCGACTCCCTCGCGTCGAGCGCTCAGGCCGTGCTCGACCGGATCCTCCACTCGACCGGCTGGCTCTACGGGCTGGTGACCTCCGGGCTCGTCGTATTCGCCCTGTTCCTGGCCTTCTCACGGTTCGGGGACATCCGCCTCGGCCGCGACGGCGAACGGCCCGAGTTCAGTACGCCGGCGTGGACCGCGATGCTGTTCGCCTCCGGCATGGGGATCGGCCTGGTCTTCTGGGGCGTCGCCGAACCCCTGTCGCACCTGGCCCGGCCGCCGATGGGGGCCGCAGCGCCGAACTCCCCCGAGGCCTCGCGGCTCGCGATGGAGTACTCCGTCTTCCACTGGGGCCTGCACCCCTGGTCGCTGTACGCGCTGGTGGGCCTCGCCCTGGCCTACGGCATGTTCCGCAAGGGGCGGCCCAACCTGCTGAGCGCGATCGTGCTGCCCGGCAGGCCGCCCTCCTTCGGGCCCTCCCGCGCCATCGACGCCTTCGTCGTCTTCCTCACCACGTTCGGCGCGGCGACCTCGCTCGGCCTGGGCGCACTGCAGATCAACAGCGGCCTGGCCTCCATGTTCGGCGTCCCCGAGAACACCGCGGTGGCCATCGCGGTCATCGCCGCGCTCATGCTGCTGTTCGTGCTGTCGGCGGTGACGGGCGTACACCGCGGGATCAAGCACATCTCCACGGTCAACGCGGCCCTGGCCGGGGTGCTGGTCGCGTTCGTGTTCGTGGCCGGCCCGAGCGTGCGCATCCTGCAGACGCTCATCGAGACCCTCGGCGGGTACACGGCGCACATCGTCCCGATGTCCTCGCAGACCGGGGCCTACGGCGGCGAGGCGTGGCTCGCCGCGTGGACGGTCTTCTACTGGGCGTGGTGGATGTCCTGGGCCCCCTTCGTGGGCGCCTTCATCGCCCGCATCTCGCGCGGGCGCACCGTCCGCGCGTTCGTGGTCGGCGTGCTCGTGGTCCCCACGGCGCTGAGCCTGGCCTGGTTCGCGGTCATGGGCGGCACCGGCATCCATCTGCAGCTCACCGGCCAGGCCCCGATCGCCGACGTGCTGGAGGCCTCCGGCGAGGAGGGGGCCCTGTTCTCCCTCTTCGGCCACCTTCCGCTGACGGCGCTCTCCTCCGTCGCGGTGATGGTGCTGATCGCGCTGTTCTTCGTGAGCAGCGCCGATTCCGCGTCGGTCGTCCTGGCCACGATGTGCCAGCGCGGCGCGCTGCACCCCCGCCGCTGGCTCGTCGTCCTGTGGGGCGTCGCGATCGCCCTGACCGCGGCCGTCCTGCTGCTGGCGGGTGGGCTCTCGGCGATCCAGACGGTCTCGCTCGTCGTCGCCCTGCCGTTCATGGCGCTCCTGGTGGCGGCGTGCGTCGGCCTCGTGCGCGAGCTGCGCGCGGAACCCGTCCCGGAGCCCGGCCGGCCGCGCGCCGGCGTCCGCTGATCGGCGGCCCCGATCAGATTCGTGGTCGTGGTGACGTCCCTCCCCCCGGCCGTCACCACGACCACGATTCATTCACCCGGAATGCGGATGCCGCCCCAGCCGGGAGCCGGGAGAACGCGTTGAGAGGCCTTCAGAGAATGGACAGAACGGCCTTCTCGAACCCGCGGATGTGCTCGACGGCGAGTTCGCGGGCGCGGTCGGCCTCGCAGTCGATCATCGTCTCCAGGAGCGGGACGAGTTCGCCGACATGGTCGGTCACGGCGGGGAGGCGGTCGATATAGAGGTACCAGATCCTCAGCATCAGGTTGTAGTACTGGGTGAGCGTCGCCTCCAGGTAGGTGTTGTGGGAGCATTCGTAGATCGCCCGGTGCACCTTGCTGTCGAACACCATCTGCGATTCCGCGTCACGCCCGTGCTCGAAGGCCTCGTCCCGGAGTCCGGCCAGTCGGCAGCGCTGCTGCCCGGTCGCGCGCCGGGCCGTCTGATAGGCGGCCTCGCCTTCGAGGGGCGCGCGGACCTCGGTGAGCAGCGAAAGGTCGGAGAGCTGCACTTCGGTCGCGAACACGCCGCGCCGCGGGTAGACCTTGACCAGCCTCTCGGATTCCAGGCGCTTGATCGCCTCGCGGACCGGGGTCCGCCCCACTCCGAGCTGGCGGGTGAGCTCTTCCTCGTGCACCGGCGCTCCGGGCTGGATGCTCGTGGTGACCAGCATGTCGCGAATCGCGAAATAGGCGGCCGCCGAAAGTGACGTATTCTTCCTCGGGGAATTCTGCGCGGCTCCGCCTTCGGTATTCTGCATGCCTGCCATGATAGGGCAACGTGAAACATCAGTCGTCGGGAACAGCCCGACACCCGGCATGCCGCGCGGCCGGACCGGGCGCCGCCCGAGGGGCCCGAGGCGGCCCTGCCCGCGGTTCCGCCCCTCCGTTCGGAGGGCCGGCGCCGCCCTTCCGGCCAGGTGGCACCGCTCCCCCGGCCGCCTAGTGTCGCGTGTGTGCACGGCCGCGTTCGCCCGGGCCGCCGAGCGCATCGAGCGCGGGGCCCGGGAGGGCGGGCGGAACCGCTCCCCCTTGTCCACAGGCGCCGATCGGCACTGACCGACACGGCGCCGAGCCTGGAAGAATGGAAGTCCAACAGCACCGCCGGCTGTACGTTCAGGGGGCCGCCATGTCCAATCCTCCCACCGACGACCCGCGCCAGGACGCCCCCGGCGTCTCCGAGCCCAAGCGCTCGGCCGTGGGCATCCCCGCGATCGCCAACAGTATGAAGGTCGTCGGCCGGCAGTCGGGGGCCAAGCGGGGGCTGCTGACGCTGACCGCGGTCAACCAGAAGCAGGGGTTCGACTGCCCCGGCTGCGCCTGGCCCGAGCCCGACCACCGGCACCCGGCCGAGTTCTGCGAGAACGGGGCCAAGGCCGTGGCCGAGGAGTCGACCCGCCGCGCGGTGGGGCCGGAGTTCTTCGCCGAGCACCCCGTGTCCGACCTGGCCGAGCGCAGCGGCTACTGGCTCGGCCAGCAGGGGCGCCTGACCCATCCGATGTACGCCGGCCCGGGCGCCGACCGCTACACGCCCATCGGGTGGGACGAGGCCCTCGCCGTCATCGCCGACGAGCTCACCGGCCTGGACTCGCCGGACGAGGCCGTCTTCTACACCTCGGGCCGCACCAGCAACGAGGCCGCCTTCCTCTACCAGCTGCTCGCGCGCCGCTTCGGCACCAACAACCTGCCCGACTGCTCGAACATGTGCCACGAGTCGTCGGGGTCGGCGCTCACCGAGACGCTGGGCGTGGGCAAGGGCAGCGTGAAGCTGGACGACCTCTACCAGGCCGACCTGATCATCGTCGCCGGGCAGAACCCGGGGACCAACCACCCGCGCATGCTCACCGCCCTGGAGAAGGCCAAGCGGTCGGGGGCGCGCATCATGACGGTCAACCCGCTGCCCGAGGCGGGGCTGCAGCGCTTCCGCAACCCGCAGTCCGCACGCGGGATCGTCGGGCCCGGGACCGTCCTGACCGACCTGTTCCTCCAGGTCAAGGTCGGCGGGGACCTGGCGCTGTTCAGCGCCCTCAACCGGCTGCTGCTGCAGATCGACGAGCAGCGCGGCGGCGTCCTCGACCACGGCTTCATCTCCGAGCACACCCACGGCTTCGACGCCTACGCCAAGGCCCTCCTCGACCACGGGGAGGAGGAGTTCTGGGAGCGCGTCGGCGCCTGCACCGGGCTCAGCCGCGAGCAGGTCGAGGAGGCGGCGGCGATGGTGCTCGCCTCGGAGAAGGTCGTGGTCTGCTGGGCGATGGGGCTGACCCAGCACCGCAACTCCGTCGCCACCATCCGCGAGGTCGTCAACTTCCTGCTGCTGCGGGGCAACGTGGGGCGCCCCGGGGCGGGCGTGTGCCCGGTGCGCGGGCACAGCAACGTCCAGGGCGACCGCACCATGGGCATCTGGGAGCGGCCGCCGGCGTCCTTCCTCGACGCCCTCGAGGCGGAGTTCGGGTTCGCCCCTCCGCGCGAGCACGGGGTCGACACCGTCGACGCCATCCGCGCCATGCGCGACGGAAGCGCCAAGGTGTTCTTCGCCATGGGCGGCAACTTCGTGTCGGCGAGCCCGGACACGGCCGCGACCGAGGAGGCGATGCGCCGCTGCCGCCTGACGGTGCAGGTGTCCACGAAGCTCAACCGGTCGCACGCGGTGACCGGCGAGCGCGCGCTGATCCTTCCGGCGCTCGGGCGCACCGACCTCGATCTGCACGAGGGGGAGGAGCGCTTCGTCAGCGTCGAGGACTCCATGGGCGAGGTACACGCCTCCCGGGGCCGCGTGGAGCCGCTGTCGCAGGAGATGCGGTCGGAGGTCGACATCGTGCGTGGACTGGCGGTGCGGCTGCTGGGCGAGGACGACGTCGTCCCCTGGGAGGAGTTCGCCGACTACGATCGCGTCCGGGAGCGCATCGAGCGCGTGGTCCCCGGCTTCAAGGACTACAACGAGCGCGTGCGCAGGCCGGGCGGGTTCCTGCTGCCGCACGCCCCCAGGGACAGCCGCACCTTCCCCACGGCCACGGGCAAGGCCAACTTCACCAGCAACGGCCTGTCGGCCCCGCAGGTCCCCCGGGGACGCCTGCTGCTGCAGACGCTGCGCTCGCACGACCAGTTCAACACCACGATCTACGGGTTGGACGACCGCTACCGCGGCATCCACAACGGGCGCAGGGTGGTCCTGGTCAACCCTGAGGACCTCAAGGAACTCGGCCTGGAGGCCGGAGGCTACGTGGACCTGGTCAGCGAGTGGAAGGACGGCACCGAGCGCCGCGCGCCCCACTTCCTCATCGTCGAATACCCCACGGCCAGGGGTTCCGCGGCCGCCTACTACCCGGAGACCAACGTGCTGGTGCCGCTGGACTCCACCGCGGACGTGTCCAACACCCCCACCTCCAAGTCCATTGTGGTCCGCTTCGAAGCGGATTCCGGACTCTAGGCCGCGAGGCCCGGAACCCCGTGCTCCGGGTCCCCGCCGGGAGGGGCAACCCAGCTAAAACCAACATTTGCCGGGTCCTTCCCGGCCACCAGGGACTCGTAGCGGTGTTCCAGGAACATCCGGCCCTGGTGGAGGGAGCTGGGCACCTCGTGCCCGTAGATACGCTGCGTAGTCGTCACGTGGACGTGGCCCGTCCACCGCGACACCTCGGTGATGGGCACGCCGCCGGCGAGAAGGTCGCTCACCCACGCATGGCGCAGGTCGTGCGGCCGCATCGTCGGCGGCAGCTCCGTCTGGAGCAGGCCCCGGACGAACCCGTCCCGGAGCCCGTCGTGGCTCGGCAGAGGCTTCTTGGCCCCACGGATCAGGCGCCCGTCCTCTTCGACGCCGAACTCCTCGATGTGCTCCTGGATCTTCTGGTGGGTGAACCGGGTCATGGGGATGTCCCGGAACTGGCCCCACTCGCGGTGCTTGAGCGGGGAGGTCTCCCCGCGCTGGGTGATCTGCCGGTGGGCTCGGAAGGTGTCGCCGCCGCCGAGGATGTCGAGCTGGGAAGCACCGAGAGCTTCCCCGATCCGCAGTCCGAGCCCGTGCATGAGCCATACGGCGACGCGGTAGCGCGGGTTGATCTCCTCGCAGATGACCTCCAGCTCCGCGAGCGTGGGTTTGATGAAGAACCGCTGCTTCTCCGTCTTGGGAAGGGCGATATCGACGCAGGGCGTGCGGTTGATCTTCTCGTTGAGGACCGCCTCCTTGAAGACGATCGCCAGGAAGATATAGATCCCAAGGACGTAGTAGGGAGAGAGCCTCTCCCGTTTCGTGAGGTCGTAGATGTACCCCTGGATCATCTCCTTGTCGATCTCTTCTAGCTCGTAGGACCCGAACCGGATCTTTGTTCGCCGGAGGATGCTCCGGTACTGAGCCTTTTTCATCGTGATTCTCGGGCCTGCAGGACCAGCACAGCTCGGGCGATCTCTCCGGCCCGGTAGGGGCAGCAGCGCAGCCTACGCAGAACGGCCCAGTTCTTGAGCTGGGAGTTCGCCCGCTCGCCCGGCCCCCGCAGCCTCGCGTGCTCTCGGTTGGCCTCCTTCTTCCACTCCGGCCTGCCGCGGCCCTTGAAGGGGCAGACGACCACCGGCGACAGGCCGACACAGCCCTTGTCGCCCAGGCAGAACAGACCCGCGGCCGCGATCCGCCCGGCGATGCTGAAGATCCTGGCGGCCCTGACGTCGTGCACCGACCCGAGCACACCCCCGAGACCCACAGCAGTTCGCCGTCGGGAGCGGCGACCACCTGGATGCTCATCCCGTGGTGCTTGTGCTTCCCCGAGTAGAACGGCCGGTCGGCCGCCAGGCGGTCGCAGGCGATCACGGTTCCGTCCACGATCACGAAGGCCCACCCTTTGCGCCGGGCCCTGCGCAGCGCCACCTCGAGCGAGGGGGCCAGGCCGGCCAGCAGGCCCGTGGTCTCGCGGACGTAGCGCCAAGCGGTGGTCGTCGAGACCCCGAAGCCGGCGGCCAGGGTCGCGAAGGGCTCGCCTTTGCGCAGGTGGACCAGCACGAGCAGGGCCTGCCCGGCCGAGTCGAGGCGCCTCCACCGTGTTCCGGTCGCCTCGCGGTGGGCGGCGACGGTGCGGGCGGCCAGGTTGAGAGTGCGGCGTGACAAGGGCAGGCAGGCGCGGTAGAACAGCATCGGAACCCCTGGTGGTGCAGGCTTTCGTGGTTGTTGGCCCGTTTACGAGGGGTTTTTTGCTGTCAGGGGTGGTTTCGCGGGGCCGGTACGAGGCTGTGACCTGCACCCTCAGGATGAAAACAGCTCATTGAGCGGGAAGGGGAATGCCAGAGCCCTCATGGCTACACTGCGTATAAGAGCTGCCGCGCATCACTTCTCTCACATCGATGAACGAAAGGGGTTCTATGGAATCGGGCGACGCCGCTGTCTCAGAACCATGGCGTGACGTCGCCATGGCGGGGGCTCACTGCTCATATTCGTGATCACGATCTCCGCCACACGGAGGCCCTGGGCCACACCGCTCGCGAATCCGAAGAGATGTGCTCGCATCGCCGACCAGGACAACCACACTGGATCTGGCCGCGCAAGGTTCTTGGTCAACGCCGCCGTCGCGGGGTGAGAGTCGCACTGGCTGGATAGGTAAGGATCTCTTCGACCAGGTCAAGGCGAGCTGATGACGAGCCGTACCCCGCCTGCTCATCGACGAGGAGGCGCGGACACCTCCCGGTAAGTGTCCGCAAAATCCTCCCGGTAGGCGCCAGCGAGGTGGTCGTGCAGTTCGGCATGGCGGAACTGGTAGATCGGTCCGACAGCACGCAGGAGCCCCAGCCGATGGGCATCGTCGAGGACAGCCATCAGCCGCCACGGAAGACGCCTCTTCCACGCCAGGTAGAAGGCGGCCA
The DNA here is from genome assembly GCF_000341205.1 of Nocardiopsis baichengensis YIM 90130. NCBI lineage: Bacteria > Bacillati > Actinomycetota > Actinomycetes > Streptosporangiales > Nocardiopsidaceae > Nocardiopsis > Nocardiopsis halophila. The sequence continues at coordinate 389,568 of NZ_ANAS01000004.1, forward strand.
CCAGGTAGACCGGCCACGCGAGGTGGTGGCCCTCCAAGAGTCCGAATACGGATCCAACCACGAGCCCAACTATAAGTCCGCCGATAAATCCGACAGGAAATCCGAAATCGAACCCGCTAATGACTCCCATGGCAACCCCCACAGGGAGCCCGTGCCCGACGGCCCGCAGGATGTTCAAGCGGCGATCCCCTCGCCAACTGGCCAGTGGAGTTCCCATCGATTCGATTCGCACAGGGCTCTCGGCCCACTTTGTTATCCCGATCACGAACCCCTCCAAGAAAACATACACAGCCAGGGCCAGGAGCAAGGGTGGAAGCCAGTTCGTGAGTCCGATCATGGCCCCGAACATCAGCCAGACCGCGATTCCAAAAAGGAGCGCGCTAGGTAGAGCGTATGTAAGTGTATGTTTTGCAACGAGACGGATCAGCAGGCGCTTGCGGCCCGTGAGATGGAGATCGGCGAAGGCTGGAAGTGCCGCCCGTAGACGCGGAAACCTCATCATGGTTGGCAGCCCGGTACAGAGTCCAAGAATGACTCCGAATACAAAGCCGGGCAGCGGCCCCAGCACGACCCCGACCCCGATCCCGCCCAGGAACCCGGATGTGAGCCCCATCAGCATCCCCACCACAAATCCGACGCGCCGGGCAAGCACATGGCGGGCAAGCTCCCACCATGCAAAGTCTCGGGTGCCATGGCGGCCCTCCCCGGTAGGGACGGTGTCCAGGTGGTGGGCGAGGTAGCCCAGCCAGCCGCGGAGCTGTTCGGGGCTGTGGTGTTTACGGGGCCGGAAGGTCTCGGCAGGGTCCCTGCTCGGTAAGCGGGTCTGGATAGTGGCGGGGACGAGCTGTTCCAGCAGGTGGTCCTGGAGCTGTTCGGAGCTCGGGAAACGGCCGGATTCCAGTAATGGGGAAGGATCGGCGCGGGACTCGAGGTAGACGGTGCGCAACAGCCACAGCCCCAAGGGGGTTCGCACGATTTCGCGCAGCGATTCCAAAGCTGGGGAACAGGGGCCGGTGCGGAGTTCGGTCAGGATCGGTGCCCACAGATGCTGGAGTCGGCGGCGCGTGCGCAGACACTGGTCGAGGTAGTCGGCGACATCGGCAATTCGCAGCCGCTGCGGGACGACCACGGCCGCCGAGGACAGCACCTCATCCGCCTCATCAACCGCCTGGGCGAACTCCGCACTGCGGCTGGTCAGGATCAGAGGACTGTCGCCCAATGAGCGGTTCAGCGCGGTGAGCACAGCGGCGCGCCCCACATCGGAGAGCTCGTCCAGACCGTCCAGCACCGGCAGAACATATCCACTGCGGACCAGCTGCTCAGGGGCGCGCTCCCCCAGCGCAGTGACGCGCAGAGCAGGATAGTCCTGGCGCAGCCGATCGGCCATCCAGTCACGCCAGTCAGGGTCAGACTCGGCGTTCCAGTGCGCCACGGGCAACAGCACCGGCACCGGTTCAGCAGAGTCACGGGTGGCCACAAGCTGGCGCAGCAGTTGCACGGCCAGCGTTGTCTTACCCGTACCCGCCCCGCCGAGGAGGACGAGCCGCCTTCGCGGCAAGGCGCGGAAATCCTCGGCCAGCTCGGTAATTTTGTGGCTGGAGCCTTCCAGAGGCAGCGACCCCTCGACCAGGGCCGCTTCGGGGAGGTCCATTAGGGTCGGACGCTCGGTCAGGCGCCATCGCACTGGCATGGGCGTTGAGTCGCGCGGCGAGCGCAGTTCGGCTTCCTTTTCCCACTGGTCGGCGACCCGTTCGGCCAAGGCCTCGGCGGACTCCTGGATGTCGGATCGGGTCGGCGCTTCCTCTGGGTCGGGCGGGCGCCGCCACCACGCTAGGAGCGTCGCCGCCGCCGGGGCGAGAGCCAATCCCACAGCCACCAGCTGCGCGGCATCCGCGGCACTGTCCAGCCCTTGTGCCCGCATTACCATCGCCAGTGCCACGGTCGACCCCGCCAGGACCACAAGCCCTGCGGCCGCGCCGGCGCGCCACCACGCTCTGCGTCTGTTCGTCACGCCCGCCATTGTTGCGGATTTCCATCCCGCAGTGGAAGGTGTGCCCCTGCGCCACAATCGCTCGGGGGCGATTCCAAGTGTTCTGACCCACGGGACAAACCGAGGAGCAGGTGCGGGCGCTGCTGGGTTGTAGCAGCCCTCCCGACACCGAATCGCCGCCCAGGGGGGACCTGGGCCGCAGGCGACGGGGAGCTTCACCGGCAACGTCATCTTCGCCGTGCCCCCGGCCATGCCGACAGTCCGGGGCAGCTGCTGACGCTTCTCCCTCTTCTCATCAAGCTGGCTATGAAGGTTCTGAGGTGATGCCCTCCGGCGGGCTCGACACCCCGACCCCCATGTGCAGGGTGGAGCCGCGCGCCGGAGGGCGGTTTAGAGGCCCGGCAGGGATCGCAGGCATGTGGGTGGTGGCGAGGATTCTGCGCCCCACCTCGTGTTGGGTGTTCCTGGTGCCTGCCGGGCCTGGTCTTAGATGAGGGTGGAGGTGCGGGCGCCAACTGCCCAGAGCAGGTCGCCGTCCCCCACGAAGGGGAGACACTTGGCCTCGTAGTGCGGATCGAGGGCGAGGTCGCCGAGGTGGTTGTCGGCCGCCTCGTCGTAGAAGTCGATCGCGTCGACCAGAGTGGTGCGCTCAGTCCAGCCGGGCGCGTACCAGTCGAGGAGGCGCGTGGGGTCGGCGCCGACGCGCACCCCGAGGACCGTGGCGGTGTGCCCGCTGGCCTCCAGGCCGCGGATGATGGCGGCGAGGGTCATTCCGGAGCCGACCGGGACCACGACGCGGCCGACTTCGCGGGGTAGGCGGGTGGCCTGTTCGGAGACCTGGGCCAGGTAGACCGGGTGCTCCATGCCGAATGGCACGCAGGCCCAACCCGCTTCCTTGTAGGTGTGGGCGTCGGCGCGGTAGCGGGCGCGGATGACGGTGAGCCGGCCGGGGTGGTGGCGGAACACGGTCGCGCCTGCGGCCTCGGCGAGCTGCGTCTCGTTGGTGGGCTTTCCGTAACCCGTGTGGAGGCGCGCCGGGATGCCGAGGGCGTGGGCGACGAGCGCGGCGCGTTCCAGTTGGGGGCTGATGCGCGCCCCCGCCGAGACGACCCCCTGGGCGTTCTCGGCGGCGGTGAACAGGGCCCTCGCTTTCGCTCCGGATGCTCCGGATCGGGTCCAGGCGTCTTCGCGCTTGACCAGGACCCCGGCGTGCTCCTCGATCGGGGTAACGGTCGGGGTGTAGTCGGGGACGCCGGTGGCAGCGGCGAGCAGACGGGCTCCGTCGGTCAGGGGGCTCATGCGGCGGCCCCGGCCAGATTCCGCGTTGCGCGCTTGGCGTCGCCCTTGACGAACGTGAGGACGTACTGGTGGTGGCGGCCCATCTTCCGCGAGGCGCGCCACTGGTTGCCGACCCGCAGGGGGACGGTGCCGAGCACGTTCTGCAGGATGGCGTCGTTGTAGAGCTTGGCTCCGGCGCGGGCGTGGGCCTCGATGGTGAGGGGGACGATGCCGCGGATGGCGCCCTTGCGGTCGCGCGTTTCGCCGACGACCCAGGTGGCGAACGTGTCGGGCTTCATGTTGCGGACGGTGTAGATGATCGCCTCGATGTAGGCGTCGACGAACTCGTCCCAGTCCATGGCCGACAGGTCGTCGGGGTGGTCGGAGTAGACCTCCAGGTCGTGGTACGGCGGGCAAGTCAGGACGTAGTCGAAGCTCTCCTCGCCCAGGGTCGGCAGAACCTGGACGGCATCGCCGGTGATCCACCGGGTGGTGCCGTTGATGAGGTCGCGCTCGGCCCAGTCGGCGGCCTGCTCGCGATTGGCCTCCACCTGGCGTTCGGAGAGGTCGATGCCGGTGTAGTGGTAGCCGCCGTTCCCGGCGACGAGTCCGCGGACGGATCCGCCGGCGAAGGGGTCGAGGATGCGGGCCTCGGGCGGGGCATACCACTCGTAGCAGAGCTCGGCGAGCACGGGGGCGAAGGTGGAGAGCCCGTTGCTGATCTTCATGAGCTGCTGCTTGCCGAACGGCGAGCTGGTGTCCCAGGTCTTGACGCCTTCGCGTCCGGCTTGAGAGTCGAAGCCGAGGTCCTGCCAGGCTCGCTTGCGCTCCTGCCAGTTGCCGCGGTCGGCGCGCAGGATGCTGAAGGGGAGAATGCCGCCGACGTCGATGCGGGGCTTGGGGGCGAGGGTGTTCTGCTGCAAGGGGTTCCCAGGAGGTGAGGGCTACAGGGTCCTGGGGAGGATGAAGCCCGACCGCAGATCCCCCCAGGCTGCGGTCGGGCGCCTTTGTGGGCTCCCGCCGCTGGGGGTGGGTGGTTCGGTTTCCCTTGGCGCGGGGCAGGGTTTGAACCTGCTGTTCCGGTGTTTTCCGGTTGCTCTCCGGCGAGCGTCCCGCGCCGAGGTGTTTTCCTCGTGCGCCACCATTCGCCCTAACAGATTGAAAGGGGAATGGGTGACACTGGGAGTCGCTATTTTATTGATGATTTCTTCGTGCTGAATTGCGGGTGGCGTACTCGGCCTTGGCCACATCAAGGAGCCTGAAGAGCGGTGACCGGCCGCGCCGGAACTCCCTTCCGTGCTCGTCGGTGGCGACCTTGAGGCGGCCCCGGTGGCGACATGCGCACGACAGTGGGATCGACTCCCGCCTGGCGGGCGGCCTGCTCGTAGGTGAGGAGCTGGTTGATGTCGAGGACCTGCACAGCACTCCCGGAAATAAAGAAGCCCCCATCCGAGCGGACCCGGATGAGGGCATACCTACGCCGCATCATCAATTTAACGCGCCACAATGGGTCGAGCAATCACGGCACGCGAGGCGTGTCGCCGACGTGTTCCTCGGTGTACTTCTACTGCACCATCTCCCCTCGAGGCGAAGGTCGACCAGTTGAAGCAGACCCGGAAGCGAGATGGAGCCGGAGCTCATCCAGTACGGGACATGGCGGCAGGGACCCCGTCAGGGTGGAAACACAAGAGCGAGCGCCGGAACCACGACGGCTGCGTGGGCCAAGATGATCGTCACCCAGGCGTTAGACGAGAGTCCCCGCAGCCCCTCACTCCTGACCCCACTCCAGGCACCGATGAGGACCACGGCGGCCAGAACTGTGAGGATCAAACGAACCCACCAGACAGGCACACTTTCGCCAACCTTGCCGAGGAGAAGCGAAACCAATCCAAACGGGATGACCAGCAGCCATCCCGTTGTCTTTTTTTCCTCGATTTCAGTGTCCAACCAACTTACCTTCCAGCGAGCAGCCGCCCGCGCACGCCTTCGTTGATCAGGTCCGACGATTGCGGGCGGGAAGAGCGCACCATTCCTCTCCCCGCCCGACTTCAGTCCGTTAGGACAGCCAGCCGTCGAGGGTGCTGTAGATCTCGTACTTGGTGAACTCCTTCTGGGAAGTCCGGATCCAGGAAGGAACGTTGTCGTCGAACCAGCTGGAGAAGTGGCCCCACCCCTTGCGCACGGCACCCTTGACGCCGGGGATCTTGCCCATGAGCTTGATGATGATCTTGACGACGCCCCTCTGCTGGGCCTCGGTGGCGGTTCCGTCCGCCACGGCCTCGAGGGTCTCGCGTTCGCTCTGAGTCAGGTACTCGGCTTCAGGCGCCTGGAGGGCTTGGCGCGCCGATTCACGCAGGTCGTGGTCGGAAGCGACGGTGGCCGCGGTGGGACGGGGAGCCTCGTGGGCCTCCGCCGCCGTCGCTGCGGGCGCCGCGAAGCCCAGGGCGACCGCCGACAGTGCCGTCACACCGAAGACCCGGATTGTCGCCTTGTTCACCTATACTCCTCTTGTGAAGGGGAGGGCGGACGTAAAGCGCTTTGGCGAGTTGCCCTAACGTCCGCCCTTCTCTGGCCTTGTCCGGGGGCACCCCGGAACGCACCAAAAGTTAACAACCCTTCCTATTTCAGGCAAACATCCCATCATAGGTCTCCATTGCCGGGCGAAGGTGTGGCTGACCAGGGAACTCCCACCCCTCTTCACTGCCCCCTCAGTTCGAGAGCCAGATGGCCGAACTCAGCCGTCAAGGAGGGCCGGACTTCCCTTGACGCAACTACCCCCAGTGCGCTCATTGCTGCAGACCGGAGCGCTTCAGTCGGCACAACCAGACCCCTGGTCGATGTCCGCGGCCAGGTACGGGTCCGTCGACGGTGACGGTGTACATGCCGCCCCCTTCCGGCATTGACGAGGCCGGGGCGGTGTCGGTGAACCCGTGCTCCTGGTCCCCCTGGGAGGGGGCCCGTCGGAGACCGACTTCTTCCGGGTCCTTCCCGGCAACCAGTGGCGGTGGGCTCCAGGACGGGCCGCCCCACCGTCCCTGAACGGGACGGAGAGCACCCCCGGGGCCCGCTACCGCTTCACGCGGTTACGGACCGCGAACACCGCCAGGGCCAGCAGTACCGGTCCCGCGAACCGGGACACCACCACCGTCCACGTGCCGACGTCCGTGAGTTCCTTGCCGCCGTCGCGGAAGGCGACCGCCCCCAAGGCGATCCGCGCGGCTTTCTCCACCCGGTCACCCGTCCAGCGCTCCTCCGCGTCGGGGAGCTCGGCCGGCGGCTTGCCGATCTCGGCCGTCACCTCCCCGCCGCCAGACGGCAGCGAGAACTCCACCCGCCGTTCCGGCCCCTGGTCCGGCAATCCCCACCCGGCCAGCACCACCGTGGCCACGGCCACCAGCACCGCCAGTCCCGCAAGCGCACGCAGGGCGCGCAGACCGAACCCCGACAGCGCCCAGTAGGCCCACAGGATCGCCCGCTCGGCCGGCGGCGTGGACGGCGCGCCGGCGCGGAACAGCATCTCGCCGTAGTAGAAGTCGGCGGCCCCGGGCCGGTCGGCGTTCTCCTCATGGGCGCGGCGCAGGCTGCGGTACAGGTCGGCCAGCTGCTCGGCCGACACCTCGGGACGCTTCAGCCGGGACAGGAGATGTGCTCCTCGGGGGTCCTGTACCCAGCCGTCGCACCCCCTGGTGGTGCGCCACTCGCGTTCCTCGGCCAGAACGCGGCGCCGCGACCACCGGACCAGCCGGCCGAACCAGCCGCCGCGCGACCTGGGTGGCCGGGCGAAGACGCACTGGCCCTGCAGGCCGAGGGATGCCAGGTTCATCGCCCCGGCGAAGCGGCACGAGGAGAGGTCCACGTCGTTGAGCGCCAGGTGCGTGCAGTCCACGCCCCGCAGGGACACCACCACCGGCATCCAGGGCCGCCCCACCGTCGATGCCTCGGAGTCGCTGAGGGGGGGACAGGAGCCGCGGACTGCCTCCGGGCGGGGCCTGTCCCCCGCTGGGAGGGGAGTTCTGCCCAGTGGGGATCCGCCGTGGCGCGCCAGAGAGGGTAGAGGGCCCCTCGATCCGTGCTCCCTCCAGGTCGACTGCGGCTCGCTGGAGCACCAGCCGTGCACCTGACGGGAAGCCTGCCCGTCTCAGGTCGACCCCTGCGGCATCGATCTCCAGGTCGACTGGGAAGGGGAACTCTGCGTCGGACAGGTCCACCTGCCCGGAGGCGGCGATGGCGAGGGTGCTGGGACCGTTGAACTGTGTTCTGCGGAACTCGGCGTCGCCCTCGAAGCGCGTGTTCACGAACCCTGTGCTGCCCTCGAAGCGCGCCCCCGTGAACAGAGCGTTGCGCTGGAAATGCGCCTCCCCGAACTCGGCGCCGCCGTCGAAGCGCGCGCCCACGAACCGGGCACCGCCCTCGATATCCGCGCTCCCGAACCAGGCGTCGCCCCCGATATGCGCCTCGGTGAATTCGGCGCCGTACTCGAAGTACGCGCCGACGAACCATGCGTCGCCCTCGACGCGGACGCCCGCGAACTGGGCAATGCCCTCGAAGTGCGCGCCCAGGAACCCTGCCTTGCGCTCGAAGTGCGCACCTGTGAACCAGGCATGGCCCCTGAAGTGCGCGTCTCCGAACCCGGCGACGCCCTCAAAGCGCGCATTGGTGAATCGGGCATGCCCGAGGACCTTCCTTCCGTCCTCGTCCCTCAGTGGATCGAGCAGTCGGTCCAGGAGGCCGGAGCCGATCGTGGTCCCCGAGACGTCCAGATCGCTCCCCGGGCCCAGACTCGCGAGGAAGCCGTCCAAGGTTTCGGGGTCCAGATGGGCCAGGCGCGTCTCCGTCCCGGCGGCCTGGATACCGCGGCAGTCCTCCTCCGCCGCACAGGTCTCCCAATCGGTGGTGATCGCCATGGGCCTTGTCTAGCGGACGGTGCCGCCCGGTGAGGCCGCGCACAGGCATGAGGGCGACCGGTCTCGCCCCCGGGCCGAGAGATCCGGGGCGGTCTCTTCGCACATGGCCGCCAGGAAAACCTCAATACCGAGAACATGCCGGTCAAGAGCTCCGCAGATAACGTGACTCGAGCACCGGGCTTCGAACATCCCGGCACTGCACCCATCCGCGATGGGCCGCCTTCCCTCCTCTCCTCCGAAATGAGGGATATGTAACTCTGCCGGTTCACTTGATAACCGAGCGCCCCCGGGCGGTACTACGACACGCCGGTCGGCCTGTTGCTGGTCCGCGACATTACGTCTAAGGACCGAACACGTGCTACTTTCCCGGTAAGAGACGTGATCGACAGGGGGACTCCATGGCCCAGAAGGTCAAAGTAGAGCTGGTCGACGACCTCGATGGGACCGAGGCGGACGAGACCATCCAGTTCGGCATCGACGGCAAGAACTTCGAGATCGACCTGAACGCCGAGAACGCCGACAAACTTCGCGAGGGGATGAAGGAGTTCGTCAGCGCCGCGCGAAAGGCTCAGAGCAAGCCCGCACGGGGCTCCTCCCGCCAGGCGAAGCGCAAGGGGCCGGACCGTGAGCGCAGTGCCGAGATCCGTGCGTGGGCCAAGGCACAGGGCAAGGAGGTGAACGAGCGGGGTCGTATTCCGGCCGGCATCGTCGCCGAGTACGAGGCCGCCACCGGCCGCTGAGGCCTACCGAGAGGCGCCCCCTTGCCAAGGGGGCGCCTCTTGTTCTCGGTCCGCTCTTTTCACCGCCCGGCCCCTGGCTGCACAAGGCCCCCGAAGAGGTGGTTCCGGCCATGCTCGGAACAGGGGCAGCGGGGACGGTGCCCCAAAAGGGCCCAGGACGACCAGCGCGACTCCGACGACCGCATGAACCGGCACGACCGTGGTCGACGGTGGCTCCCAAGGGGCCCGCCCCGCGCCGGAACCGGCGCGCCCATCCGGCATCCGAGAACCTCCAGGGGGCGCCGCCGGAGCACATCTAACCGGGGCGTACCGCCGAGGTCAGGTTGGCCCACCAGTACTCGTTCAGCTGCATTTCCTCGACCGGCCACCCCGTACGATAGGCATGCACCATGCGGCCTTCACCGGTGTACAGACTCACGTGCCCTCCGTTGTAGAAGACGAGGATGTCACCGGGACGAAGATCGTCGCGCTGAACCTTGTGCGGAAGAGCGGCCTGTTCGTAGGACGTCCGAGGGATCTCGGTGCCGGCCTCGCGCCAAGCGCCCTGCGTCAGACCGGGAGCGTCCCAAGAATCGGGGCCTGTCGCTCCCCAGACGTACGGCTCTCCGATCTGCTGGCGTGCGTACGCCACCGCCGCCTCCCCCTGTTCGGGTGTCGAAGCGTGCGCCGCTGCGGTGGCCGACAACGGCAATGCAAGGGCGAGGAGCACGGCGCAGAGCAGCCGGGCGGGCGCACTCCGGGCGCCAGACGATTTCGGGCGGTGGTCCATGGGATGGCCTTTCGTCGCCGGCAACCACCGGTCCGTTCCTTTTCGCGTCCTAAGGCACCCTAAGCAACGCCCTCCGAAGGATTCAGGGCGGACCCTCATGACGCCCGCCCCGGCAGAGATCCGGGAAATGCCTCGCACCCCTCTCGGCCTCGTTGAAGCTCCCGAACTTCAGATGATCTCCCAGTCCAATTCGCCCTCCGGGGTCACGAGCCGTTCGTAGACGCCCTCCACCCCGCCGGCCTCCAGGGCCGTGGCCGCCGTCTCCAGCAGCGCCGACAGGGACCTGTACATCGCCTCCTTCCCGAAGGAGCAGCCCACTTCGTGGTCGGCGTTCCCGATGCGCCCGAAGCGGTCGCCCGGGCGCGTGTCGATGACCAGGTAGTCCCCGGCCCCGTCGGCGGCGAACGGAACCCACTGCCGGTGCCACCACAGCCCCTCCCCCTCGTCGTCCCCGCCTTCCGACGGCGCCTCCCAGCGGTCCTCGATCCTGGTTCTGATCCTCCATCCGTGGGCGACGCCGGTCGTGCTCAGCAGGGTCCAGAACGGAGGGAGGAGGTCGAGGTCGCCCGTGCCGTCGTGGCGGAGCAGCGACTCCTGCAGCGGCACCGGCAGGGCCCTTCCGATCTCCCGTTCCGTCGAGGCGAGGCGGGCCGGGTCCGCCGGGGGCGCCAGTGCCTCGAAGGTGGCCGGGGCGTGCGCGGACAGCCAGGCCTCGATGCGATCCCAGGACTCCTCAACCGGTGCATCCGGTCGTGTCGAAGACGCCATGGGCCGCATCCTGACACCGCGCACCGACAGGAGGCGGGTTCCGAGCCCGTCCGGATCCGCGGCGGATACGGCCTCAGACATATTCCGATGACCCCGCTCGGCCGCCTCCAGCGCGGACGTCCGGCGGCGGGCGGGTTCGGATCGCCGCCGCCACCGCCTCGCCCCTCGGTCGGACCGGGATCCGGACCGGCACCAACCCCGCCGCCCCGGTCCGATCACCTTCCATGTCCGCTCGCCCCTCGGCAGGATTCCCACCGCGGGACTTCCTCGAACGTCTGTACTATCCGGGGGTGGAGTATGCGCCGAACCGACGACGGGCCGAAGCGGAGGCGATCACGGGGACGCCGTCCCCGACCGCCTTGGGAGCTGCCCGAATTCGCCAAGAGCAGGTACTACCCGTGGCTGGAGGAGATGGGCTCCATTCCGGTGCGGCAGGTCGCCGCCCGCCTTCCCGGGCAGGTCGCCACGGCGCTGCGCTGGGCCTGGCGCGCGAGCCCGCGCGACACCGCCGCCGTGGTCGGCCTCAACATCGCCGCAGCCGTCTTGGCGGCCTCGGTCCTGGTGGCCCTGGCCGGCATCCTGAACGAGCTGTTCGCGGAGGGCCCCACCCCTGAGCGCATCCAGGCGGCCCTGCCCTCCCTGGTCCTGGCCGGGGCGGCCGTCACCGCCCGCGCCTGCCTGCGCACGGCCGCGATCTGGGCCCAGGGGCGGCTGCGCCACCAGGTGGAACTGGTCGCCGAGACCGAGCTGCTGGGGACGGTCACCGCCGCCCGCCTTGAGGCCTTCGACGAGTCCGAATTCTGCGACGCGGTCTACCGGGGACGCGACCGGGGCCTCTACCAGGCCGGGCAGATGATCGGTCACACCGTCGACATCCTCGCCGAGGCCGTCGGGATCCTCGCGGTGGCCTCGGTCGTGACGGTTCTGCACCCGCTGCTGTTGCCGCTACTGGTGGCGGCTGTGCTTCCGGTCGGGTGGGCCGCCGCCCGCTCGGCGCGGATGCAGTACCAGCGGATGCGCGAACTCTCCACCACCAACCGGCTGCTCTACATCCACACCTACACCATGACCCAGCGCGAGACCGCCGCCGAGCTGCGCGCCTACAACATGCGCGGCCCGATGCTCCGTGAGTACACGGCCCTGGCGTCCTACGTGCGCGACTCACTGCTGGCCATCGTCGGCCGCCAGACCGCCGTGCGCGCCTCGGGCGAGGCCGCAGGGGGCGCGGTCACCCTGGCCGCCTATGCCGCCCTGGTGGCGATGCTGCTGGGCGGGTGGATGCCGTTGGCGGTGGCCGGGACCGCCTACGTGGCACTGGGCCAGGGCAGGGGCGCCCTGGACCGGCTCGTCAACGCCGTCGCGAGCTTCTACGAGGCCGCCCTCTACTTCTACGACTTCCTGGAGGTTCTGGGGCAGGCCCGGGAGCGCGCCCCCGCCCGGGTCACCGGGCCGGAGCCGGGGCCCCTGGAGGAGATCCGCCTGGAGGAGGTGTCCTTCTCCTACCCCGGCGCGGACACCCCGGCGCTCGACGGGGTCTCCATGGCTCTGCGGAAGGGCGAGGTCGTCGCCGTGGTGGGGCCGAACGGGTCGGGCAAGACCACCGTGTCCACGCTGATCTCCGGCCTGTTCACCCCGGACAGCGGAAGCATCACCTGGAACGGGCGCGACCTGGCCGCCATCGACCCCGAGCGCCTGCGCGAGCGGATCGGCGCCATCCGGCAGAACCACTCCCTGTGGCCGTCGTCCGCGCGGAGCAACATCACCATGAGCGGCGAGGACGCCGACCCGGGCCGGCTGGAGCGGGCCCTGGCGCTCTCCGGTGCCGATGAGGTCGTGGACGGGCTCCCCCACGGCCTGGACACCGTCCTGGACCGGCGTTTCAAGGACGGAGCGGACCTGTCGGGCGGACAGCGCCAGCGCATCGCCGCCGCCCGCGGCCTGTACCGGTCGGCTGACCTGGTCATCGCCGACGAGCCCACCGCGGCGTTGGACGCCTTCGCCGAGCAGCGCCTGTTCGAGACCCTTCAGCACGCCGCACGCGGAGCCGCGGTCCTGTTGATCACCCACCGCCTCGCCTCGGTGCGCATGGCCGACCGGATCGTGGTCATGGACCGCGGCCGGGTGGTCGAGGAAGGCACCCACGACCGGCTGGTCGAGACGGGCGGCCTGTACGCCGAGCTGTACTCCATCCAGGCCGCCGCCTATGAGCAGGGAGGCGTCGGAAAGGCGCCGTGAGGCCGCGGACGGCCAAGCGGCGCAGGAACGCCCCGGCGCCGACCGTCCGCGTGACGGTCGGCGCCGGGGTGCTTCCGCGCCGGGGTGTCGTCGCACGTCGCTGCCGAGGGCCTCCCCGTCACCCACCGGAGCGCCTTCTGGCCCTCACGTCGTTGTTCGGGGCCGCCCATGTTCGTTGCCGCGCTCACTGGCGCGACCACGATGGTGCGGCTCCCGTCGGTCGCCGGGCCGGACGGTCCCCGGCCGCATGCGGCCGGACGCCGACGAGACCGAGGCCGCCGAGGAACGCCGGCACCCGACGACGCGTCCTGAGTAGCCGCACTCATGCCCGGGGGCCGGGGCGGACAGCACGATCGAGGCATGGCAGAAGCGCGGGAGCAGAAGAACACCGACGACTACGACCCGCACTGGGACTGGATCCCGAGCGTGGGCCTGGCACTGATCATCGTGGGCTTCGCGCCCATGGGGATGGTCATGGCCCTGGGCGCGCTCGCCTCAGGCGGCTGCTCCTTGGGCACCGACGGTTCCTGTTCGGACAGCGACTTCTCCTGGTACGCCGCCGTTTCTTCAGTGATCGCGGCCCTGCTGTGCAGCGTCCTGTCATGGACCTGGCCGCGTCGGCGCTGGGCGAGGCCGGTGCGTCTGGCCTTCCTTCTCGGCGAGATCGGCGGGGCGGCCTTGGCCGTAGCGCTCATCTTCACCATGCCTTAGACCCGATCCCGAGGGGCGTGGGCGCTGTGCGGAGGCGGCTCCATAACCGACGCACGCGACTCCGTAGAGTGGCCTTCGCGAGGCGGTGCCGACCCGCTGCCGGGGAGGGGATGTGCGGCGTTCGTGGGTGAGGGTGATCGGGGTGGGCGCCGGCCTTCTGGGAGCCGGAGCCCTTGCGCTGGGCGTCGCCGCCGGGAGCGCCGACTCCTACGAGTTGCGGGTGCTGGTGTGGCTCTGTGCCGTGACCGCGGCCACGGCGGCCGTCGTGCTGGCGCTCTGGGCCTACGGCCTTCACTTCTCCGGTGCCGCTCTGCGCCGGACCCATTCTGCGATTGAGGGCCGCTCCGTCCCCGACCCTGACGACCTGTCCCCAGAAGAACTCGCCCTCCTGGCCGGCGGGCCGGGACGCCTCCTCAGCGTCTGCGCGTTCGACCTCTTCCTGACCGGGTGGCTGGGCGACGGGGCACCCCAGGTGTTCCTCGGCCACAGAGCGTTCAAGGAGACGACCGACGACCTTCCTCCGCTACGGCGATCGATGGTGGAGTACGCCGCGAAGACGGAAGCCGTGGAGCCGAACCGGCTCGTGGGCAGGGTCGGCGCGCCGGGCGTGGTCCGGGACATGCTTCAGGACCTTGCCGCCCGGGGCCTGTGCTCGGACACCGAGGGCCTGTACCGGGCGTGGGCAGTACAACGTGCCCTGGCTCTGGTGCAGCGCCTCCTGATCATCGTGGTGTTCACCGAGGTCCTGATGGCGGCCGGCGGGATCCTGGTGCTCGCCCCCGCGCTCGCCGTGATCGCCTATCCGGTGGGCTTGGGAGCGACCGGCGCACTCGCGTTCGCGGTGAACCGGTGGACGGCCGAGGTCTCGCCCCGCACCGCGGCGGGCCAGGAAGTCCTCGACACCGCACGGGAGCGGTACCGCCACCCCACCCCCGACGGAGACATGACCGTCTCGCGCGCTCTGGCCCTGCGCCGTGTCGCCGTCTTCGGAGGGCTCGGAGCCAACGTCTCCGGGGAGCGCTACCGGGCTTCCCGGCACGTGCTCCCGGAGTCACGGCTCCCGTCGCCCCGAGGAGGCCCCATCGAGCAGTTCGATCCCGTCGCCGCATGGGACATCGTCAACCGCTACAGGCCGGCCGAGCGCCGTCCCCTCCGTGTCGCCCCCGAAGGCGGGGCCGAGGCCGAACACGACTCCGTGCACGAATGGATCCCCGCGTTCTGGGAGGGTCCAGAACGCCCGAGCGAACCAGGCTTCCACTGGCGCCGCTACCAGCCACCGGCCGAGCACGCCTGACCCGACGCCACTCCCGCCTGACGTACCCCCTGCCCGACGCCGATCTCCGCCCCGACGTCCTGGCCCCCGTGGTCCATGGACGTGCCGTCTCCCCCCTCGCGTTAGGAGTCCGCCGTGGCCCGACCCACCGGCTGCCTCGTCCTTGTCACCGATCCGCTCGGCCGCGTCCTCCTCCAGCTCCGCGACGACATCCCCGGGATCTGCTGGCCCGCCCACTGGGCGCTTCCGGGTGGACGCCGGGAGCCCGGGGAGTCCTGGGAGCAGGCGGCGATCCGCGAGGTCGCCGAGGAGACCGGGATCCTCCTGGACCGGGTCGAGCGGGTCCGGGCCGGCGACGGTGACGGCGACGGGACACCACTGTTCCGTGGCGCATTCGACGGCGATGAGAGCGATCTGGTGCTCGGGGAGGGACAAGAGCTGCGGCTGGTCTTCCCTTCGGGCCCGCTTCCCGAGCCGATGCCTCCGCACATCCGCCGCCACATCGCCAGGCTGTCGGGAGCGCGGGCGGTGTGAGCCGGCGCGCCGACGCGCGCGACGGTCCCATCGCGCACGCCGAGACCGTCGGACGCCGCGTTTCCCCGTTCCGCCATCGGGAGGCCGCCCACCGGCGCCGGGCGTGCACGGCCCCCTGGCCGCCCGAGCGGCCCCCTCATCAGCCGGGGCGGACGACATCCCTGGTCAAGGTGGTGTGCAGCGACCGTGGCGCAGAGGTCAGCCGGGGACGCCCGGTGCCGCAATCCCCTTTTCGACAACTTATTGTGATTACCTGATCGCCCTACGTAGGATCACGGTGTCCTCGGTGACCGCGTCCCGCTCACAGCGGCCGCCATCCCCCATCGCGGCCGGGCGTGCCCGGCCGTACGAAGGAGCGGATACCCCATGTCCACGAGGAACCCCCGGACCCGCATCCTGCGCCGCGCCGCGGCCGTCGCCACGGCCGCCACCGCCGCGCTCGCCCTGCTCTCCTCCCCGGCCGCGGCGGAGGAGGCCGACGAGCGGACGGGAACGCGCTCCGGCGCGGAGGCCTCCGCCCAGCAGTCCTGGCTGTACGACCCGGCGGTCGTCCCCAACCCCCGGACGTCCCTGGCCCACTCCTTCAGCCGCGGCACGGCCCAGATCCGCTTCGGGACCTACCAGGGCACCCAGTACGGCTGGGGCCGCGCGCTCAACGCCAACGCCGACCACTGGATCCGGTTCGAGGTCGACCTGAACGGCGACCGCAGCTGGGACATGTACAACGCGTGGCGGGTCGGCGCGCGGATCTACACCCGCGGCTACCCGACCTCGTCCTCGGCCGCGCGGGCGTTCCGCGCCTGCATCGTCGTCAACCCCGGCGACGGGTGCGTCAGCGGAGGAAACGGCACCTACTGGTGGTGACCCCGCCCCGTACCGCCGTGCTGCGGGCGACCGGCGCGCAGGGCGGCCCGCCGAGGGCATGAGCGGGTCGGCCTGCGCGGGCGGGGCCCCGGCACACCGGCGCGGCCGCGCGGGAGCCACCGCGCGGCCGCGCCGCCGAGGACATGCGGAGGTGCGGGGACGCGCGGAAGACCGCGCCCCGCCACCGCCGTCAGATCTCCAGGAACCAGTACCTGAGGGTCTCGCTTCCGCCCACCGTTCCGGGGCCGGCGACCTCGACCAGTACGGGCCCCTCGAAGCCCTCGGGCACCTCGAACCCGACCGCGCCGTCCCAGTCCCCTTCCTCCGGCAACCGGTCGGGGGCGGACGTCGCCTCCTCCGGGGTGTAGAGCTCGGCCTCCTTCATGTCGTCGCCGTACAGGACACGGATGTCGGGCTCGGCGAAGTCCCAGGAGCCGGCGCCCTGGAACGGGTTCTCCACCTTGTACTCGAACCACTGCCCATCGACGTCGTCCGTAGTGGCGTCGTTGTCCAAGAACAGATTGTCGCCCACGCCCATCGACAGCGGGGTCCCGTGCAGCGGGAGCATCCGGCCGCCCGGCGAGCCGGCGCGCCATACGGACGTGTCCTCCGTCAGATCCTCCAGCGTGCCGGCCCCGTCCGCCGTGGCCCCGGGGGCCTCGTCGGCCAGCGGCCCCGTGACGGCCCCGGGGTCGAGGTCGAGGCGCCAGTAGCTGAAGAAGTCGGGGTACTGCTCGTCGTTGCGGTAGTCGTCCACGTCGGGACCGGTGCCGGGATCGCGGACCTCCAGAACGGCGAAGTCGTAGTCGTACTCGGTCGGAACCGCGTACGTGCGGCGGACCTCGATCCCTTCGTTGGGTCCCAGACGCGTCGGCCAGGAGTCCGAGGCGGCCGTCAGCAGCGGGATGTCGGACATCAGCGCACCGGCGCCGGCCTTGTCGCCCATGTAGATGAGATCGAGGTCCTGGTCGGTGGTGTTGATGACCTTCAGGGTCACCGCGTAGGCCTGGAAGCCGGCGTCCAGTTCCGGGTGGGAGGAGTACATGTCGGGCCCGATCGCCGAGGATCCGATCGGGAGGGGCTCCACCGCGAGGACGTCGAGCGTGAAGTCCCCCTCGGGGGACTCGCGCACCTCGCCGGGGGTGCGCAGGCCCGCCGCCGTGCTCGCCTCCAGGCTCTCGAAGGTGTAGTCGCCGCTGTTCCACGTGGAGGGAACGGCCCAGTCGGGCACGGTTCGGGGCCCCTCGGAGGTTCCTCCGCTGCGCGGCACGGCGCCGGGGATGCCCATCCGGAAGGGGATGTCGGTGAAGAACCACACGCCGGCGGCGCCGCCGGCCAGCACGAGCACCAGGGGAACGGCGATGAGTGTCAGAACCAGGCACCCGGACTTCTTCTTCGCCCCCGCCTGCTGCGGCCCGCCGTGAGGCCCACCTGGCGGTCCGCCCGGAGGCCCGCCGTGGGGCCCGGCGGGCGGCCCTCCGGGCGGCGGTCCCGGCGGTCCCGGCGGACCTGGCGGTCCGTGGGGTGGTCCTCCACCCGTCGGAGGACCACCGGGGCCGGGCGGTGCCCCCGGCGGCGGCGCCTGTCCGGGAGGAGGCCCAGGAGGCGGTCCGGTAGGCGGTGGAGGTCCGGGCGGCGGCTGCTCGTTAGGGCCGGACCGCGGACCGTGCGGTTGCTGTGGGCCGGTCGGGTGCACGTGGCCTTCTTTCACTGTGATGGGGGAGGTCAGGCAATCAGTACAGCCTGATCCGCGCATTGTCACCGCCTGCGGGGAACGCCTCAACCCGCTTCGACCCTGATGAAAATGCGCAGGGCACGGCCACCGCGCGCACCGCACGGCCGCTCGCCTCCTCACCATCACCCCGGCCCATAGCGGAAAGGGCTCTAAGAGACCGACTCGCGCTTCCCGGGCGGCGACGGCCTGCGCGCCCAGAACAAGGCGTGTTCGCCGTCGCCTTCCGGCTCAGGCACAACGAGGCGGCTCGTCACCGTCAACCCGGCCCCGGTGATCTGCTCGGCGTAGGTGTCCGAGTCCGCATGGCTCCACCACATCGCCGCGGACCCGCCGAGCCAGCGCTCTTGCGTACCGGTCCAGGCCGTTTCGCCGACGGTGGCGAGCAGGCGTCCGCCCGGCCTCAGCCAGCGCGCGATCCGTCCGAGGAGGGGTTTCTGGTCCGGAAGCGGCATGTGGATGAGGGAGTACAGGCACACGACCGCGTCGAAGCCCTCGTCGGGAAAGTCGACGCGGGCGGCGTCCGCACGGATGAAGTGCGCCCCGGGGACCAGGCTGCGGGCGCGGTCGATCTGTACATCACTGAATTGACCGGGGAGGATGTGCCTAGTGACCACTGGTTTTCGACCGCTTCGGGGCCCGTCTCCGGACGTGTGGCGCCCTTCCTACAGCCAATCGTGCTCGTACGCATAGCGGGCCGCCTCGTGGCGGGTACGGGTCTGGGTCTTCTGCATCGCGTTCGACAGGTAATTGCGCACCGTTCCCTCGGCCAGGTGGAGCCTGCCGGCGATGTCCGCCGCCGAGTATCCGTCGCGTGTCGCCCGCAGCACGTCGACTTCCCGGTCGGTGAGCGGACAGTCGTCGATCACGGCGAGCGCCGATACATCAGGGTCGACCCACCGCTTGCCCTGGTGCAGCGTGCCGATGACCGTCGCGATGTGCGCCGGCTCCGCGGACTTGCTCACGAACCCCTGGACGCCGAGCTTCAGCGCCTTACGGAGCACCCCCGGCCGGGCATGGCGGGTCAGCATCAGGATCACCTGGTCCGGTCGGACACGACGGATCTCCGCGACGGCGCCCAGCCCGTCCATGCCCGGCATCTCCAGGTCGATCACCAGTACATCGGGCCGGTGCTCAAGCACCGCCTCCACGGCCCCCTCGCCGTTCTCCGCCTCGGCCAGAACGGTGATCCCTCCTTCAAGCGGGAGCAAGGCGGCCATCGCCTTGCGGAGGAGCGCCTCGTCGTCGGCGAGCACCACGGTGGTCATCTACCGGTCGTCCTTCCCTATCGCCATCGCCCTATCGCCGGACCGCCTCGGGCCGCTCCGGACCGCCTCCCCCAGCGGCTCCCAGGGCGCGCGGGAACGAGGCGGACGTGCGGAACACGCCCTCGTCCACCTCCACCGTCAACACGCCCCCTTCCGAGGCGAGCCGCTCGCGGAGGACGGCCAGTCCGCTCAGCTCCGGGGACGGGGAGCCTGCCTCACGCACACCGTCATTGGCCACCGTGATGCCCGACTCCGTTACGGTGATCCACACGCGCTCCGCCTCCGCGTGGCGCAGGATGTTAGTCGTCGCCTCCCTGAGCACCTGCCCGAGCAGCTCCCCTGCCCGGGCATCGGCATCTCCCACCCGGTCCGCCTGCACACGGATCCCCGCGGCCTCGAAGAGGTTCTTCGCGTTCTCCAATTCCGCGGCGAGGTTGAGCCGTCGCTGGGCATAGGCCAGTTCCTTGGTCTCGGTGATGGTCTCGCCGACCAGTGCGTGCACCTCGTCCAGCTCCTCCTCCGCACGCTCGACGTCGCTGTGCAGCAGCCTCTTCGCCAGAGTGACCTTGAGCTTGACCACGTGCAGCGTGTGCCCCTGGATGTCGTGCAGGTCGCCCGCGAACCGCACGCGCTCCCGCATGACGGCCAGATCCGCCTCGCGCTCACGCGCCTTCTCCAGCTCCCCCATGAGGCCGTGGACCGAATGCACCAGCACGGCGAGAACGACCCCGCCCAAGGCGATGCACACGGACACGAGGACGTACCGGAGCAGGACCTCCCCCGCCCCCTCATGCCCCATGACCAGTTTGGCCCCGATCGCAGTCGCCGCGACGGCCGCGGTGCCCGCGATCGCCGCCCGACGGTGGTGCGGCAGCTCCAGGACGGTGATGGTGGCGACGATCGCGAACCCGTAGGCCGACGTGGGCGAGTCCACCGCCAGCACACCGATGATCCAGACGACCGCGGTGACGAGCAGCCCCGGCAGCGCGACCCGGGGGAAGGAGAAACGCCCCGCGGTCCACCGCCCCATGACCACGAGGGCCGTACCGACGCCTGCCCCGAGCAGGAGCCCGTGCTGCAACGAATCGGCCTCGATGGCCACCAGCAAGGCCCCCACGGCGGAGATCGACCCGAACACGATGCCGGAATTGACCTTGTGCAGCTGCCCCTGCGCCTCGTCGAACCGCTCGGGTCCTTCAGCCCGCCCCGACCGGTCCCGCCGTTCGGCTGTCATGGCTCCCCCAGTTCCGTGTCCGTGGCGGCCGCCGGCCGTCGCTTCCCTCGGCCCCTCCCCTGAGAGCGCCGCATCGCCGCATCGCGCCATCAGCGCGCCGACGGATCAGCACGGCTCGGCGGCCCGTTCACCCGGCGGACCAGGGACGCGCCCCCAGTGTGGCCCACCGGCCCCCAGGTCCACTAGTGACACCACGTCATGAGGCCCCCCTCTGAAATGTCATGGGCGATCGATGACGAAATCTACCTGCACGAACACCGTCCCGATGGGCGAAGGTGTCGTCATGTCCGCGGTTGCCGTACCGCCGGTCTCCCCGCCTGGTTCGGCGCGGGCCAACGGACCGGAAACGGCCACTGGAAAGACCACTGGAAAGGCGCCACCGATGATCGAGCAGCTCCAGGCCTTCACCGATTCGCTACCGCCCGCCGTGCAATGGATCGTGGTCATCGGGCTCGGAGTCATCCCTTTCGTGGAGTCCTACTCCGGATCGGTGATCGGTGTCCTCGCCGGCCTTCCTTTTTTCGTCGCCGTCCCCGCCGCCATTCTCGGGAACGTGGCCTCGATGCTGTTCGCGGTGTTCGCCGCCCACCGCCTGCGAGGGGTCGTGCGCGGCGACCGCTCAGAGGCCGAACTCTCGCCCCGTCGGGCCAAGCTCAAGCAGCGCTTCGAACGCTTCGGCGTCGCGGGCGTGGCCCTCCTGGGTCCGCTGGCCCTTCCGAGCCAGATCACCTCGGCGGCGACGGTCTCCTTCGGGGCCTCCCGCAATGCCGTGATCCTCTGGCAGACGGTCTCGATCATCGTCTGGGGCGCCGGATGCGGGGCTCTCGCTGCTCTGGGCGCCTCCGCGGTCACATGACGAGGGCGGATCATCCCCGCATGCGCGTAGGGAGCGGTCTTGGGAAGCGAACTCCCCTTGGTACTGGCGGGGGTCCTCCCCGAACGTGCGGGAAGCAGGCTCGTCGGGCTGGGCCTTACACCTGCCGCCCCTTGCTCTGAACCACGTCGACGGCCGTCATGCACCGTGTCATCTGCACAGCAGGTCGGCCAGCTCGTCCGGGGTCTGCAGGCTGACCATGTGCGTCGCCCCCGGGATGACGATGAACTCGGCCCCGGGGATGTCCTCGGCGATGGTGCGCACCTGCTCCAGCGGGGTCGACGTGTCCAGTTCACCGGCGATGACGCGGGTGGGGACCGTGATCTCCGACAGGCGGGCCCGGGTGTCGACCTTGGCCAGTGCGCGCAGGTTGGCGGCCCAGTCGGCGGGGGCCGCCCGGGCGATCTGGTCCCGGGCGTACCGGACCGGCCAGCCGTTGGCGGCCAGGGCCTCGGGCGTGAACCACCGGGTCAGCGTCGGCACGACCTGCGCCGACATGCCGTCCGCCTCGCCGTTCCGGGCGCGCCGTTCGAAGGCGTCCTGGGGGTCGGCGACGGTGGCGACCAGGTCCAGGCGGCTCACCCGGTCCGGGTGGTCGAGGGCGAAGGTCTGGGCGATCGCACCGCCCAGCGAGAGCCCGACGACGTGCGCCGCAGGGACCTCCAGCCGGTCGAGCAGCGCGGCCGTGTCGTCGGCGTGGTCGTGCAGCGTCCGCGCGGCCGGTGCGTCCGCGGCCCGGCCGTGTCCGCGCAGGTCGAGCGCGATGACGCGGCGGTCGGCCGGCAGCCGGTCGATGACGGGGCTCCACACCCGGCGGTCCACCCCGAGGGCGTGCAGCAGGACCAGGGGCTCGCGCTCCTCCGCCCCCTCGGCCGGCCGGTCCACCACCCGGGTGGTGTGGGCGCCGACGGCGACGTCGTGTTCGGGCGGGACCTGCCGCAGCCCCATCGCACCGACGGCCTGCAGGGCGCGGGGGAAACCGACGTAGGCCTGCAGGTGGTGCACGAGCAGGGCCAGCTCCGAATCGTCGATGCCGACGTTGCGGGCGGCCGCGGTGTGCACCGCGAGCTGCGGCCCCGTGTCGCCGAGCGCGATGAGCGCGGCGAGGGTGGCGATCTCCCGTTCGGGGCGGCCGAGGCCGCTCTCGCCCAGGACGTCGGCGAAGCCCGCCGCCAGCGCGTCGGCGGTGCGGGGTGCGACGCGCTCCAACGCGTCGAGGGCCTCCGCACGGCCGCCGAGCAGGGCGGCCATCTCACGGGCGGCACGGGCGGGGACGTCTGCGGGCATGGCACGTGCTCCTCGTGGTGGGGACCGACGGAGTGCGGCGAGTCGGGGAGGTTTCGGGCCGGCGGGGCGCCCAGGCGTCACGCGCCCCTCTCCCCCGTTCCCCCGCAGAACGGTCCGCAACCCGGGGCCCGAAGGGCGGGGAACCGGCGACGTCGAGGAACGCCCTCCCGTCGGCCGTGGTGGCGGTCCTGCCCTCGCCTGGCGTATCCCACTCTCGAGCGGGCGGGCAAGCGGTGGCGAGGCCGCCGGGATTACCCGTTGAAGGCCTTCTCCAGCTCGGCGATGTGGAGCCTCTTCATCGTGAACAGGGCCTGGCTCACGCGCTCCACGCGCGCGCCGTCCGGGTCCCCCATCATCTCCAGCAGCACCTTGGGTACGACCTGCCAGGACAGGCCGTACCTGTCCTTGAGCCAGCCGCACGGCCCCTCCTCACCGCCGTCGGCGGTCAGGCGGTCCCAGTAGTAGTCGACCTCGTCCTGATCATCGCAGTGGATCTGGAAGGAGACGGCCTCGCTGAAGGTGAACTGCGGGCCGCCGTTGAGGGCGACGAACTTCTCGCCCTTGATGGTGAAGTCGACGACCATGACCTCGCCGGTGGGCCCGGGACCGGCCTCAGGGTGGCGGACGATCGACCCGAGGGCGGAGTCCGGGAAGATCGAGGTGTAGTAGTGGGCCGCCTCCTCCGCCTGGCCGTGGAACCACAGGCAGGTGGTGAATCCGTCGCCGCTCATGCCGGCCTCCTCGGTGGACCGCGCTCGCCTCGTGCGCGCACTCACCTGTACAGACCGGGGTGCTCCCCGGAACTCATCGGTGGCGGAGAGGGGGCCTCCGGCGGCGGGGCGGGCGGTGCCGGGCACCGCCCGCCTCAGGCCGTGTTCACTCTTCGGCCGCCCGGACGGCGCCGGTGACCTCGCCGAAGCCGATCACCGTCCCGCCGGGGCCGGGAGCCGTGGCGCTGATGGAGACCGAGTCACCGTCCTCCAGGAACGCGCGCTCGGTCCCGTCGGGCAGCTTGAGGGGCTCTCTCCCTCCCCACGTCATCTCCAGCAGGCACCCCCGCTGTCCCGCTTCGGGCCCGCTGACCGTCCCCGAGGCGTAGATGTCGCCGGTGCGCAGCGAGGCGCCGTTGACCGTCATGTGCGCCAGCTGCTGGGCCGGCGTCCAGTACATCTGGGCGAAAGGCGGCCGGGCGACCACGTGCCCGTTGATCCGCACCTCCAGGGCGAGGTCGAGCCCCCAGGGCTCGCCCTTGGCGTCGCGCAGGTACTCCAGGGGCTCCGGGTCGCGGGCGGGGGGCTCGACCCGCGCCGCCTCGAGCGCCTGGAGCGGAACGACCCACGGCGAGACCGACGTGGCGAAGGACTTGCCCAGGAACGGCCCCAGCGGCACGTACTCCCAGGCCTGGAGGTCGCGCGCCGACCAGTCGTTGACCAGGAACACCCCGAAGACGTGGTCGGCGAAGTCCGCGACGGGCACGCGCCCGCCGCGGGCGCTCGGTGTGCCGACGACGAAGCCCACCTCCGCCTCGATGTCCAGGCGCCGCGAGGGCCCGAAGACGGGGGCGGGGTCGTTCGGGGACTTGCGCTGCCCGCAGGGGCGCGACACGGGGGTCCCCGAGGGCACGACGGTCCCGGCCCGCCCGTGGTAGCCGATGGGCAGGTGTTTCCAGTTCGGGGTCAGGGGCGCGGAATCGGGCCGGAAGATGCGCCCCACGTTGGTGGCGTGGTGCTCCGACGAGTAGAAGTCGACGTAGTCGCCGACGGTGAAGGGCATGTGCAGCCGAACACGGTCGCGCCTGAAGAGGTGGGGGCGGATCTCCTCGGCGCGTGCGGGGTCGGTGAGCCAGCGCAGCACGGTCGAGCGCACCTGTTCCCACACGGGCCGCCCCGCCGCCAGCAGCCCGTCGAGGGAGGGACCCGAGACCGCGGCGGCGAAGGGGGACCCGGCCGCGCGCGCCGCCGCACCCAGGTCGAGCACATGGTCTCCGACCGCCACTCCCGTGCGCGGGCCGGGGCCGCCGGGGTCGCTGAACACCCCGTAGGGCAGGTTGTGCAGGCCGAACGGCGAGTCCGGAGCGATGTCGAGCCAGCTGTCGGGCACCTTGCGGTCCTCCTGGTGTCGTCGGGGCGGCCCGTCCCCGGAGTCCTCCAAGGACGGGCAGCGGTGTTCGGGCGTCGCGTGTTCAGGCGTCGTCGGGCAGTAGTCCCAGCGCGTCCAGGTCTTCCAGGGGCTCGTCCACGCTGCAGGTGCCGAATCCGGTGAAGGCGGCGCGCAGTGCGCGGGAGCGCCGTTCGTCGCCGAGGACGCCCTGGGCCTCCCGGGCGAGGCTCTTGCCGTCGCGTTCGGCGAGCACGCTTTCGGCCTGGGCGGCGCGCGCGCCGCCCAGGAGTGCGTCGACCGCCATGAGCACGTTGAGGAAGCCGTGGTGCTCGAATCCGGTCTCGGCGGAGGTGTGCCGGACGGCGTTGTGCAGCCCGGCCGTGCATTTCGCGGGGACCCCGGCCGCCACGGCCGCGGCGAGGGCGGCGGCGAGTTCGGCCTCCGAGGGGAAGGCGTCGGCGCGGACCCCGCCGGTGCGGAACTTGGCGCGGTGTCCGGCCTCGGCAAGGGCGGCCACCGCCGGGGACCGGTCACCGGCGCGGGGCACCTCGACGTGGCCGTGCGCCCCGTGAGGCAGGTGGTCGGTCAGGGCCGCGGCGGCGGCGAGCACTCCCGCGGAGGGCTCCCCGGGGGCCGCTGCGACCTCGGCGCCGACGACCCGCACCCCGGGCATGCGCCCGGCGCGCTGGAGCGCCGGGCCGACGCCCGCCGGCCCGCCGGGGACGGTCACGGTCACCTCCAGCGGCGCCTCCGTGCGCGCGGGCGTGCCGGCGCGCTCGGCCTCCCGGGCGAGGGCGGCCTCCAGGTCGCCGAGCCAGGCGTCGGCCACGATGAACGGACCGACGTAGTCCGCCCGGCTCCCCCGCCGCAGGGCGCGGTGGCGCGGCAGCGCCTCGGCCATCGGGGCGTCGCCCGGAGGGAAGAGCGCGGCGTCGTCGAGCATGCGGGCGAACAGCGGGGGCGCGCTCATCCCCTCGGCCCCCGCCCCGCCCAGGTCCAGGCGTAGGAGGGGTCCTCGGCCGCGTTCCCGCCCTCGCCGAGGTCCAGCGGGCGGAAGGTGTCGACCATCACCGCCAGCTCGTCGAAGGCCTGGACGCCGACGCTGCGCTCGTAGGCGCCGGGCTGGGGGCCGTGCGAGTGCCCGCCCGGGTGCAGCGACACCGACCCCTGGCCGATGCCCGAGCCCTTGCGCGCCTCGTAGTCGCCCCCGCAGTAGAACATGACCTCGTCGGAGTCGACGTTGGAGTGGTAGTAGGGCACCGGGATCGACTCGGGGTGGTAGTCCACCTTGCGCGGCACGAAGTTGCACACCACGAAGTTGTGGCCCTCGAAGACCTGGTGGACCGGCGGCGGCTGGTGGACGCGGCCGGTGATCGGCTGGAAGTCGGCGACGTTGAAGGCGTACGGGTACAGGCAGCCGTCCCAGCCCACGACGTCGAAGGGATGGTGGGGATAGGTGTAGCGGGTGCCGGTGATGCCGCCCGGGCCGTTGCCCCGGTGCTTGATGAGCACGTCCACGTCGGTGCCCTCGAGGAGCAGTGGCTCGCCCGGCCCGCGCAGGTCGCGCTCGCAGTAGGGGGCGTGCTCGAGGAACTGGCCGTAGCGGGACAGGTAGCGCTTGGGCGGGGCGATGTGGCTGTTGGCCTCGATGGCGTAGGCGCGCAGCGGCTCCTCTCCCTCGGGGACCCACCGGTGGGTGGTCCCCCGGGGGATGACGATGTAGTCCCCCGGCCCGGCGTGCAGTTCCCCGAAGACCGTCTGGACCGCGGCCCGCCCGGATTCCACGTACACGCATTCGTCCCCGATGGAGTTGCGGTACAGCTCCGATGCGGTCCCCGCGGCCACGTAGGAGATGCGCACGTCGTCGTTGCCCAGGGCGAGCCTGCGCCCGGTGACGGCGTCGGTGTTCTTCCACTCGTCGCCGAAGAGGGTGTGCAGCTTGAGGTGGCGCGGGACCAACGGCGCGTTGGCGGTGCGGGTCTGGTCGGGCACCTCCCATTCGCGGGCGTCCACGATCGCCGAGGGGATGTGCCGGTGATAGAGCAGTGAGGAGTCCGAGGAGAAGCCCTCCTCCCCCATCAGTTCCTCGTAGTACAGGCCCCCGTCGGGGTTGTGGTGCCGAGTGTGCCGCGTGCGCGGCACCTCACCCACTCGCCGGTAGTACGCCATCGGAGATCTCCTCTCTGGGTGCGTGGGCGTCCGCCGCCGCAGGGGCGCCCAGGGCGGTGCGCACGGCCGCGGCGATCGCCGCGGGGTCGGAGGCGTCGACCACGGCGGCGATGTGGGCGTCGGGCCGCAGGAGCCAGGCCTCACCCGGGCCCGGTTCCAGGGCACGGGTGAGGGCGCCGTCGGTGTCGATGTCGGTCAGGCCGTAGGCCGCCACGGGGGCACGGGTGGCGGATTCGGCGGCGGCGAGGACCGCTGCGGGGTGCCCGGGTGCGGACACCAGGAAGATGAGG
Source organism: Nocardiopsis baichengensis YIM 90130 (assembly GCF_000341205.1). Taxonomy (NCBI): domain Bacteria; kingdom Bacillati; phylum Actinomycetota; class Actinomycetes; order Streptosporangiales; family Nocardiopsidaceae; genus Nocardiopsis; species Nocardiopsis halophila. The sequence goes on from NZ_ANAS01000004.1 coordinate 416,588, forward strand.
CCTTCGCGCGCCAAGGGGCGCAGGCGTTCGGCGTCGGGGCGGTCGGGGACGGTGACCGGGGCGTCGGGCACGAGCACCCCCGGGCCGGGGTCGGGGTCGGTGCCCCGGGGCGGCCGCCCGCCGAAGACGCGTTCGGGGTGGGGGGTGGTGAGCGGGGAGTCGGTGTACCAGAAGGGTTCCGCGAGCCGGCCGGAGTCGACCTGGTCGCGCGCCTGCGGGTCGGTGAGGGCGCGCCGCAGGACGCTCTCCCGGTGCGCCTTCTCCGCCGGTCCGGGCGGGACCAGGAAGCGCATGGTGGCGGAGGTGACGTCGGCGTTCTCCTGCGCCGCGGCGCCGCGTTCCGCGGCGTAGCTGTCCAGGAGGGCCTCTTCGCCGCCCCAGCCCCGCAGGGCGAAGGCGATCTTCCAGGCGGCGTTCTCGGCGTCCTGCACCCCGGAGTTGAGGCCGCGCGCGCCGAAGGGGGCCACCAGGTGCGCGCTGTCGCCGGCCAGCAGCACCCGTCCGGCGCGCATCCGGTCGGCCACCCGGGTGTGGAAGCGGTAGACCGAGCGCCACACGACCTCGTAGGGGCGGTCGCCGATGATCTGGCGCACCCTCCGGTCGAGCCCGCCGTCGGCCTCCTCGCGCTCCAGGTCGAAGTCGGGCGGCACTTGCCAGTCGATGCGGAACACCGACCCGGGGCAGGGGTGGATGAGCACCTGGCGGCCGGGGTTCCAGGCGGGGTCGAAGTAGAAGCGGCGCTCGCGCTCCCAGCCGGGCAGGTCGGCGCGGATGTCGCAGATGAGGAACCGGTCCTCGAAGCTGCTGCCGCGCAGGTCGGCGCCGAGGGCCCGGCGCACCCCGGTGCCGTGGGCGCCGGTGCAGGCCACCGCGTAGGCGCCGCGCAGGCGGACGGTGCCCTCGTCGGTCGCGCAGACCGCGGTGACCCCCTCGGCGTCCTGCTCCACCGCGGTGACCTCGTGTCCCCAGCGCACGGGGATGCCCGCGCGCTCCAGGGCGCCGTCGAGGATCTCCTCGGTGCGGGCCTGGGAGATGTTGACGAAGGGCGGCAGGGGGCTGGCGCCGCGGTCGCGCAGGCGCACCGCGAACAGTTCGTCGCCTCGGTAGAAGGTGCGGGCGGTGTCCCAGGTCAGGCCCTCCTCGGCGACGGCCCCGGCACCGACGCCCTCCCAGATGTCCAGCACGTCGCGCTGCTGGACGATGGCCTTGGACCCGACCGGGTCGCGTTCGGGGCTCCGGTCGAGCAGGACCGCCTCCAGGCCCCAGTGGGCCAGCAGGAGTGCGGCGGTCTGCCCGACGGGCCCGGCGCCCAGGACGAGGACCGGGGCGCCGGGGCACGGGGGGTGGTGTCGGTTCGGCATGGGGGGTGGCCTCCGTCAGTCCTGCAGCCGGGCCCAGACTTCGCGGTCGCGCTCGGCGGTCCAGATGACGGGCCGCTCGATGCCGGAGAGCTCGTCCCACAGCCGGGAGACGTCGAAGGGCAGGCAGTGCTCGAAGATGGGCCAGTGGCCGTAGTCGGGGGCCAGCGCGGCGTGGGCGGCCTCGAAGGCCTCCTTGAGGGTGCCGCCGCGCGCGTGCACCTCGCCGACCCGCTCCAGCATGACCGTGAGGAAGGCGCGGGTCTGCTCGACGGCGGCGTCGACGGCGGCGCGCCCGCGGGTGACCGGTCCGCGCCCGCCGATGAGCATCTCGGCGCCGAAGGAGGCGACACGGTCGAGGGTGGTGGAGGCCCACTCGCGGTGGAAGGCGTCCCCGGTGTACAGGGCGGCCTCGGCCTCCACCAGGTCGCCCGCGTACAGGATGCGGTGGCGGGGCAGCCAGGCGACGATGTCGCCCTCGGTGTGGCCGCGCCCCAGGTGCTCCAGGACCAGCTCCCCGCGGTCGCCGCCCAGGTCGATCGTCATGCGGTCGGCGAAGGTGACGGTGGGCCAGGTGAGGCCGGGGACCGACTCGGGGTCCTTGGCCAGGCGCGGCATGCGGCCGAACTCGCTGGCCCAGTCCTCCTTGCCGCGCTCGGCGATGAGCCCGCGCGTCTTCTCATGGGCGACGATCGCGTCGGCGCCGAAGGCGCTGGCGCCCAGGACCCGCACCGCGTGGTAGTGGGAGAGCACCAGGTAGCGGATGGGCTTGTCGGTGTGCTCGCGCAGCCGGGCCAGCCACTCCTTCGCGGCGGTGGGGGTGGCCATCGCCTCGAAGCAGACGAGGAAGTCCTCGCCCTCGATCGCGCCGATGTTGGGGTCGCCCTGGGCGGTGAGCGCGTAGACGCCGTCCGCCAGGACTTCGAGGGTCTGCTCCTTCTCCTCAAGGTCGGCCGATGACGCGAACGGCTTGGCCATTGCGGGTCCTCCTGTCCAGGGCCGCGTTCTGCGCGGCCGCGGGGGTCGCGGCGGTGAGGCGCGGATCACGCCCGAGACCCAAGGTGGCACCGGTCACACCCATAGGTAAAGCACAAGAAACCTCGGTTTCTCATTTGCGAAAGTTATGTGGGGGACGACCAGCCGGGTTCTCCGCGGCGGCGGCCCGGCGCAGCCGCGGGCCGACCGGCGGCGGTGCGCCCCTGCCACGCCGCCGCGCCGCCGTGCCGCCCCATCGCCGCGTCACCACATCGCCGCGTCACCGCCCCCCGGCCCCCGCATCCCGCCGCCGGGCCCGGCGCCCGGTCAGGTGTATTCGGCGATCACCTCGCGGGCGGCCTCGAGTTCGGCGCTCTTGGCGCGCGCGAACCCCTCGAACTCCTCCGGTTCGGCATGGACGGCCTCGAGCTGGATCCGGCTCTCGGCACCGGACCACACCTGGACCAGGCGAGTGGCGCGCTTGCACCGCACGTCGGCCTCGGCGACGGCGATCTCGTGGGCACTCGGGCGCTCCGAGTGCGCCCAGGCAGGGTCGCCCAGGGCCTCCATCGGATCCGGGTAGTCGAACCCGTCGTCCTTCATGCACGCGCTCCAGTCACCGAACACGCGCTCGACCGCGGGGGCCTCCATCGAGGCCTCATAGGCCCGCGATTCGTACTCGAACACGCGCGCCTCGGCGGGCGGGGGCACGTCCTCGCGCAGCCGCTCCTGGGCCCGCGCCCAGCAGCCGCCCTCGCCGTCGTCGCCGTAGGCGGCGCGCTCGTCCTCGGGGGCCAGCCCCTCGCGCTCCTCCTGTACCTGCAGGCGCTTCTCGACCTCCGGCGGGGACGGCGGCATGCGGTACCCGTAGCGCTCGGCGACCTGCGGCTCGATCAGGCCGTAGCGGCGGCGGTCCGTCGGGGCCGGGTCGCGCACCGGCGGCTCGAGGACCTCCCACTCCTTGCCGAGGCCGCGCATGCACGCGCGCATGAGCAGGTCCCGCGCGTACTCGACCTCCTGGTGGTCCACGACGGAGAGCCGGTACGCGTCGAAGGGGACGTGCAGCGCGTACACCTCCGGGGGGACCGGGACGGCGCCGTCCCGGTCCCCTGCCTGAGGACCCGCGGCGCAGCCCGCGGCGGCCAGGAGGGCGAGGGCCGGGCCGAGCCTGCTCAGGGCCCACCGCACGGTTCCCCTCCGGTCGTTCTCGGACCGTTCCGACACGGTTCTCCTCGCCCGCCCCTCAGCCGTGGAAGATGATGCAGCTCGCGCGGTTGTCGAAGTCGTTGTTGGTCAAGTCCTTGTCCTGGGATTTGGCGCGCGCATAGTAGGTGATACCGCCGCACCTCGCTCCCCCGTAGTCATACATGGAAATACCATGATTAGCGTGGTTCTTCATCGAGCTGATGTGGCCGTCCAGGTTCCCGCCCCCGTCGAAGTAGTTGTTCGACAGGTTGCGGTCGGTTCCGTTGAACTCCTGGTTGCGCCCCTTGAAGTCATCGTGCTCATAGACGTGGAAGTCGTCGGCGGCCGCCGCCCCCACCATTCCCGAGAAGCCGATGATCCCAACAGCCGCGAATACGGCGATCCTTTTCAGCATGGCGATCATTCCTTTCGCCCGCTCGACGTCCCTTGCGGTTTTTACCGCAGGCGGCCCCGCCGACGCTACGCGCGCCCGGTGACCACCACAAGGGCTCCCTGACCGCCTCCACATGGGTCAATTCCGACGAAGGTCCCGTTCTCCGTTTTTCACTGACGGCACAAGGAGGGGTTTGACCGAATTTCGGGACCTCCGGCACGCCATGGCGTACGGGGCGGCTCGGTCACGCGCTTTTCACACGCGGCGCCGCGGTCGAGCCTCTCCACCCCCACCTGGGCGTCCACCGGGACGACCCCCGGAACGCCCCGGTCCGCTCGGAGCCACGGGTCCCGACAGGGATTCGGGCACCGGCGGCCACCCGCAGGCTCCGATACCGGCGGTCGTTCTCCCTATACGAGCACCCGGCTGCTTGGCCGCGCCCCATCCGACCGCCCAGCGCGCGTCGGCGGCGTGGAAGTGCAGGTGCCACGCTTCGCCTCCGTGCCGGGAGAGCACGGGCATGGCCCCGGTGTCACGCATGACCGCGTTCGCGGTCTCGCAGGCGGTGTCCATGTCGCCCTCCTCCACCGCGGCGAAGACCCGGTACAGGCGCCGGGCGAGCCCGCGCAGCTCCTCGGTGTCCTGGGCCCCGGGGAGCTCGTGGGCGTACTGCCGCCCGGCCGCCGAAAGCGCCTCGGCGAGGTCGGCGGGGGCGGCGAGGGGACGAAGGACACGATCCGGGCGGGACCGCGGTCCCCTGTGCAAAGAAATCGCGAAACGCCGCGCGGCACCGCGCGCGCCCGGACCCGGTACGGGTACCACCGGAGGCGGGAGGTGCCCGGCACCCCCGCCCCGATCGGGTTCCGCTGGAAATCGAGGACCGCCCGTGAACGACGACTCGTCCCTGCTCTACCGGCTCGGTGACGCGGCCTGGCGGATGCTGCTCATCGGAGCGGTCATCGTACTGCTGCTGTGGGCGCTCGCCTATGTCAAGGTCGTGTCCGTCCCCGTGGTGCTGGCCGTCTTCCTCACCTCGCTCCTGATGCCCGCCGTGCTGCTCCTGCGCCGGGCGGGGCTGGGGCGCGGCCTGGCGACCACCCTCGCCTGCCTGGGCGCCCTCGTCGTGCTGGCCGGGGTCACCACGCTCGTGGTGCGCCCGGCGGTCTCCGGCGTCGAAGGGCTGATCGACAGCCTGGGCCGGGTCCCGGACACCCTCGAGCAGACCGCCTACTCCCTGGGCCTGGACCCGCTGCTGATCAACGACCTGGTGGACTCGGCCTCCCAGGAGGTCACCAGGATGCTGGAGCAGAACCGGCAGCAGCTGGTGACCGGAGTGTGGTCGGCCGGGACCGCCGCGTTGGAGGTCCTGGTGGGGGCGGTGCTGGTCCTGGTGCTGACCGTGTACTTCCTGCACTCGGGCGACCGGCTGATGGAGTGGAACTACTCGCTGCTGCCGCGGGCGTCGCGGCCGGGCCTGCGCGCCTCGGCCGAGGCCGCCTACGGGGTGGTGGGGCGCTACGTCCGCGGCGTGGCCATCGTGGGCCTGATCGACGCGGTGGGCATCGGCGTGCCCCTGTTCTTCCTCATCGATCCGGCCCTGGTGGCCCCGCTCATCCTGCTCACCTTCCTGGGCGCCTTCCTGCCGATCGTGGGCGCGTTCCTGTCCGGGCTGCTGGCGGCGCTGGTCGCCTTCGTCACCGAGGGGCTGGTGACCGCGCTCATCGTGGTGGCGGTGGTGCTGCTGGTCCAGCAGGCCGAGAGCCACATCTTCGCCCCGCGCGTCTACGGCCGGGCGCTGGACCTGCCCAGCGCGGTGGTGCTGGTGGCCATCTCCTGCGGCGGCGTCATCGGCGGGATCCTCGGGATGTTCCTGGCGACCCCGGTGGCGGCCGTGGTGGCGACCCTGCTGCGCGACCGCCCCTTCGCCCTCGTGGAGGACGCGCCCGGCGGCACGGAGGAGGCCGTGGCCGCGGGCGCCGCGGCGGGCACAGCGCGGGACGGCGGGCGCCCGTCCGGTGCGGGGACGGCTGGCGAGGGCGCGGCCGGGGAGAACGGCGCGGGCGGTGCGAGCAGGACGGGCGGTGCGAGCGGGACGGGCGGCACGGACGGCGCGGGCGGCGCGGCGCCGAAGCCGGCCTCCGAGGAGAACGGCGGACGGCAGGGCTGAGCACATCGGAGGGGGACGGAAGCGCCTGTCGGCAGGGCCGTCGGCGCCGGATGCCGGGGTGCTGCCCAGGGATCGGTCCCCGCAACCCGCTCAAGCCTCCCCGTGCCGAACGACGGAGTCCGGCGCGGCCCACCACCGAGCGGCCGCCGGGCGCCCAGGTCCGAAGAGCAGGGCACGAAGCCCCTCGTCAACGGGCTGAAACCGCTCATAGAAGGCGGCGACGAGTACACGACTCCACGCGAAGAGCATTCACCCGGCCACCCGCTGGACCTTCTTCATGAAGGCGCTCAGGGCGGAAGCGGCGGGAGCTCGTGCTCCAGGCCGGGGGCCGGGTCCCGCTCCGTCTCCGCGAGGCGGCGCGCGATCCCCTGGGCCGCCACTCTGAGGGCGGGAACGAGGCGCACGGGATCGGCCCTCAGGCTCCGCACCACGATGCCCAGCGCCGCCGCCGGCTCGGCGCCCGGAGCGGCCTCTGAAGCGTCGCCAGTGGCGCCCTCGAGTGCGGCCTCCCGGCCACCGCCGTCCGGCCGCCCCGGCTCCACCGGGACCGCGACCGACACCGACCCCAGCGTCATCTCCTCCCGTGTCAGGGCGTGGCCGCGCCGCGCCACCTGGCGCAGCTCCCGCTCCAGGCGCCCCCGTTCGACCACCGTGAAGCCCGTCGGGCGCGGGAGGGGGCGGGCGAGGTACTCCTCCCGGACCGACGGAGCGGCCCCTGCCAGGAGCGCCTTGCCGACGCCGGTCGCATGCAGCGGCAGGCGGCCGCCGACCCGCGAGACGACGGGCACCGACCGGTGTCCGCAGAGCTTCTCCACATAGAGCGCGTCGAAGCCGTCCCGCACGGCCAGGTGCACGTTCTCCCGCGTCGCCTCGTACAGGTCCTGCATGAACGGCAGGGCGACCTGCCTGAGCCGGCCGGACACCGGGGCGAGCAGACCGGTCTCCCACAGCCGTCTGCCGATCCTGTAGCGGCCGTCGCTCCCGCGCTCCAGCGCACGCCAGGACTCCAGTTCCCCGGCCAGGCGGTGCACGGTGGCCAGGGGCAGCTCCGCCCGGCGGGCCAGCTCCGAGAGCGTGAGCGCCGGATGGGCGACGTCGAAAGAGGCAAGCAGCCGCAGCGCGCGCCCGGTCACCGACCGGCCGTCCCCTCCGGTCATCGCGCCCCCTCTCAGAGCCCCTTCCAGTGAGTGGAAGCCCAGGCTAGCCCGTGACGCGTGCCACCTAGTTGGGTGGCCCCATGCACACACGAGTCGGAATCCTCGGCGCCGGCCCCGCGGGCCTGGTGCTCTCCCTCCTCCTGGCCGAACAGGGCATCGATTCGGTGATCGTCGAGACCCGCACGCGGGAGGAGATCGAGCGGACCATCAGGGCCGGGGTGCTCGAACAGGGGACCGTCGACCTGCTGGTGCGGCACGGGGCCGGCGACCGCGCCCTCCGCGAGGGCGCCCGCCACGACGGGATCGAGCTGAGGTTCGGCGGCCGGCCGCACCGCATCGACTTCGCCGGGCTCGTGGGGCGGTCGGTGTGGCTCTACCCCCAGCACGAGGTGCTCAAGGACCTGGTCGCCGCGCGCACGGCCGCCTCCGCCGACATCCGCTTCGGCTGCTCCCAGGTGGAGCTGCGGGGCCTCGAAGGGGACCGCCCCTCCGTCGCCTTCACCGACGACGGCGGCGCGCGGCACGAGCTGACGTGCACGGTGGTGGCCGGGTGCGACGGGTCCAACGGCATCAGCCGCAGGTCGATCCCCCAGGGCGCGCGCACCGAGCACTTCCGGGCCTACCCCTTCGGCTGGTTCGGCATCCTCGCTGAGGCGCCGCCGTCCTCGGACGAGCTGGTCTACACGCACTCCGAGCGCGGCTTCGCCCTGATCAGCACGCGCAGCCCCGGGGTCCAGCGCATGTACTTCCAGTGCGCGCCGGACGAGGAGGCCGACGCCTGGAGCGATGCGCGGATCTGGGACGAGCTGCAGGCGCGGGTGGCCGGGGACGGCTTCGCGCTCCAGGAGGGACCGATCTTCCAGCGAGGCGTCATCCCCATGCGCAGCTTCGTCTGCGAGCCGATGCGCCATGGACGCCTGTTCCTGGCCGGCGACGTCGCGCACGTGGTTCCGCCGACCGGCGCCAAGGGGCTCAATCTCGCAGTGGCCGACGTCGCGGTCCTGGCGCGCGCGCTGACCGAGTTCTTCGCCACCGGCTCCGAGGCCGGTCTGGACGCCTACGGACCGACGGCCCTGCGGAGGGTATGGCGGGCGCAGCACTTCTCGTGGTGGATGACGTCGATGCTCCATACGCCCCCAGACGCGTCGCCGTTCGACGTCCAGCGGCAGCTGGGCGAGCTGGACATGGTCACCGGCAGCACGGCGGGGGCCGCCTACCTGGCCGAGGCGTACACGGGATGGCCGCTGGACGGGTAAGGCGGCCCGGGCCGTGCGGCAGGGAGCGCCGCACGGCCATGGCGCCCCCGCCGCCCGGGCCGCGGGTGGGTCGGGACCGCTCGTGGAACGGTCCGGGATCCGCCTTAGACCCCGACGACCTCGAACTCCACGGCCAGCTCGACGCCGTTGCGGGCGCCGGCCTCCTCGGCCGCCGTGCGGAGCATGCTCTTGTGGTCGAACCCTTCGAGCGCGCCCATGTAGACCTCGTGGGCGTCCAGGGAGGCGATGCCCGTGTTCAGCTCGTCCTGCCCGAAGGAGGTGAAGTGCGTGGGCTCGGGCGAGGAGGAGAAGGCCACCGAGCGCACCCCCTTCCATGCCTTGAGTCCTTCCTCCCCCAGCTCGGGGAAGACCCAGGTGTTGGCGGCGTCGCGGACGGCGTCGAGCAGCGCCGGGCCGAGCACCCGGTGGTCGGCGTGGTTGTAGAAGTCCGCGCCCGGAAAGTACTCGCGGTAGTTGATGGAGATCACCACCTCCGGGCGGTGGTCGCGGATGGCCCGCGCCAGCGCGCGGCGGAGGCCGAGCCCGTACTCCAGCGTGCCGTCGGGGAAGTCCAGGAACTGCACGCGCTTGGCGCCCACGATCCGGGCGGCGGCGCGCTGCTCCTCCACGCGCAGCGGGCCGGCCTCGCTCGGCGGCACGGTCTCGATACCGGCCTCGCCCTTGGTCACCAGGAGTTCCGAGACCTCCTTGCCCTGGCGTGTCCATTTGGCGATGGCCGAGGTGGCGCCGAACTCCAGATCGTCCGGGTGCGCGACCACGGCCAGCGCGCGCGTCCAGTCCTCGTCGAAGGGCTTCAGGTGGGTGTCTTGAGCGGCCATAGAGGGGACTCTAACCGCGCCGGCGGACGCGGCCGCGGACGCACGCGGGACTCCCCGGGGCTCACCTGCCGAATCCGGCCCGGGGTGGCCGGAAGCGGCCGTTCACGGGCGGGACCGGGCGCGTGCGGGGTCCGGTGCTCACGGAGCCGCGGCGGGTCTCAGGCGCCGCCCTCGACCGTCTCCCAGAGCTCGGACGCCACCCGCCTGCCTCCGGGGACGGAGTAGATCTCGGTCGGCAGCTCTACCGACTCCTCCCCGCCCCCTTCGGTGGTCTCCCAGTTCGTCAGGGACCCAGGGCATATCCCGCTTCCGAAGGTTCCGAGGAACTCCTGCGGTTCGTTCCTGAGCTCGAAGGTCCGCTCGTACACGGGCGCACCCGTCGCCAGTTCGCGCACCGTGACGGTGAAGCGCTGGGAGTAGACCGGCACCGTGCGCATCGTCGGGTTCGTCGAGCTGTAGCCGGTGTCCTGGTAGGTGCACTCGCCGATCTCCTCGTCGGCGCCCTGGCCCTCCACGCAGGCCAGGAGCTCCACCTCCTCGGCCGTCCCCGGGGTCCAACCGCTCACGGTCCTGCGGCCGCTGAGGGTCGTCTCCCCCTCCAGGTCCATGAGCTCGAAGCGGTCGGGCTCCGTGTCGTCCCCGGGCGCCCGGAGGAAGACCGCTGCGGTGTGCGGCGGCTCGGGGGCCGTCTCGACCGCCTTCACGTACCTGCGGTCCGGATCGAGGCACAGCTCACCCAGCTCCTCCAGGGTGTACGCGGCGAAACGCTCGCCTCCGACGGCCTCCCGGGCCGAAGGGGGCAGCACGGAGGCGCAGCCCCCGGCGAGGAGGGACAGGGCCGCCACGGCGGCAGGAGCGCGCCGGAGGCCGCGGCGGGTGGTGGGGGACGGCAAGGCGGACCTTTCTGGCTCTCAGGCGATCGCTGACGTCTTCTGCCGGTCGCTGTTTCTGCCGGCCTATGTTTCCGCCGGTCTCTGTCGGCCGGTTCCGCGGTCGGCGCGGCGGGGGCCGGACCGGTGGCGGAATCCGCCGCACATCGGACACCGAACGCGTCCGGAAGACTACAACGCCCCTGCGGCGCCGGTGACGCCCCGCACCCCGCGTTGCCGTCCGCGGCGCTTCTTGATAAGCGGAGGCCATGGACGCTCACCGACACCTGCTGCCCATGGACACCTCGGCCGACGCCGAACGCCGCCGCGGACGCACCGCGCTGCTCCCGGTCGGGAGCTTCGAGCAGCACGGGCCCCACCTGCCCTCGGCCACCGACACCGTGATCGCCTGCACCGTCGCCCGGGAGATCGCGGCGGCCCACCCGGTGCAGGTGCTGCCCCCGCTGACCATCTCCTGCTCCCATGAGCACGAGGACTGGCCGGGCACGGTGAGCATCTCGGCCTCCACCCTGCTCGCGGTGGTCCGCGACGTCGCGGACTCGGCGCTCCGGGCCGGCGCGGCCGGGCTGGTCCTGGTCAACGGGCACGGCGGCAACTACGCACTGGGCAACGCGGTGCAGGAGGCCCGGGGAGCGATGGCGCTGTTCCCCGGCCCCGCCGAGTGGGCCGAGGCGCGCCGCGCCGCCGGGCTGGCCACCTCCGCCGACGCCGACATGCACGCCGGGGAGCTGGAGACCTCGATCCTGCTGCACGCGCACCCCGAGCTGGTCGGCCCCGGGTACGCCGAGGCCGACCACGACGCCGAGGAGCGGCCGCACCTGCTGACGCTGGGGCTGGGCGCCTACACCGCCTCGGGCGTGGTGGGCCGTCCCTCCCTGGCATCGGCGTCCAAAGGGGCCGCCGTGCTGTCCTCCCTGGCGCGGTCCTTCGGGGCGCTGCCGCCGCTGTCGGCCCGCCGCTGATCGGCCGCCCGGCACACGAGCAGCACCACGGCTCCGGGCAGGCTCGCGACCAGGGCCAGGGCCCCGTACCCGACGGCGGTGGCCAGCCCCAGTTCGGCGCCGAGCCCGGCGGCGCCGAAGGCGGCCGCGGTGGCCGCCTCGCGCGGCCCCCAGCCGGCGGCGTTGGCCGGCACCGCCATGGCCAGCAGCGCCGCCACGGCCGGGAGCACCAGCTCGGTGCCGGAGGCGGCGACCCCGACCGTGCGGGCGGCCACGACGAACAGGACGAGGTGCCCGGCCAGGACCGCGGCCGAGAGGGCGGCGACCCGCGGGCCCAAGCCGCGGGAGAGCAGGGTGGCGCGGGCGTCGGCGAGCACCGCCAGCACCGCGGACCGGACGCGGGGCAGGCCCCTGCCCCGGCGCGCCCAGAGCACCAGCCCCGCGGCGGCGGCCGCCGCCGACGCGGCCGCCAGGGCCGGCGCCACCGGGTCGACCACCGACCACCACGCGGGGGCGGCGGCCAGGAGCACGGCTCCGACGGCGATGAGCACCGCCTGGCCGGCGGTGCGCTCCAGCACCACCGCGCGCACGCCGGCGCCGAGCGCCCCGCTGCGGCGGCCGTGGTCCAGGGCGCGGTGGACGTCGCCGAGCACCCCCGTGGGAAGGACCGCGTTCAGGAACAGCGAGCGGTAGTAGGCGGCGACCGCCGGGCCGGTGCGCAGGCGCAGTCCCAGAGCGCGGGCGACCAGGACCCACCGGCGCGCGCTGAGCAGGGTGGTCGCCGCTCCGACGGCCAGGGCCGCGGCCACCGCCAGGGCGGCGGGGCCGGCTCCGACGCCGCCCAGGGCCGCGGCCACCGCGCCCAGGTCCAGGCGCCAGGCGACGATCCCCAGCAGCGCTGCCGCCGCGACGATCCGCGCCCACGGCCACAGGCCGACCGGTATCCCGGCGCGCCGCCGCCGTTCAGGTCCGGTCACGTCCGTGCCCCCGTCCGGCCCTCCGCCCCGCGAGCGGAGGCGGAAGGCCACCATGATGCCACCGCCCGGTGCACCGATCGCCCCGTTTCGCGAATTTCCATGGTCCCCGTGCGTGCCCCGCTCATTCCCCGTCGCTTCCTCTCCGGCGGTTCACTCCCGGGCCCGTACCGCGGTCGTACCCGCACCGTCGGCGCCGGTCCCACCCCCTGAGTTCCGTCCGACCCGCGATCGGTTCGGATCCGGGTCCAGCCTCCGTCTGCAGGAACGACAACCCGCGAGGCCTGAAGGGGTGGCGATCACCTCGTTCAGAGGAACACCGCCTCCGGGGCCGCTGCCGAGCCCGAAGCACCGACCGGGGCGGCGGACCGCGCCCGGCGGGGAGGCCGCCGCGTCCGAAAACCCTGCCGCATGCATCGGCGGAACTTCCGACGGCCGTGGGCGTCCCCGGTACACGGCCCTCAGCCACCCAAGGACGGTATGCACACCGGTCCGGTCTCCGGTGGCGACCGGGCCCCGACTCCCGGCTATCGCGCTCCCGGCTGTCGAGGCCCCATCGCCTCGGCACCTCCGCTTCACGTTCGTCCGCCCCCTCCGTCGTCCGGCAGGGCGAGGAGGTCACGGTGGTGCACCTCTACGTGCAGGTCTCCGTCGGCGCACTGGGACCGGCGGCGATCGAGGTAGTCGCACGCTCTTACGCTCAGGGCCGGGCGCTGCTCGACGGCCGCCGCCACCCATCCCTCCAGCCACGCGGCGGCGAGGGCGCGCAGGTCCGGACCCAGCCGCCAGGGGCTGTCGCGGACCAGGACGTGCGCGCCGGCTCCCGCGAACGCCTGTGCCACGACCCCGGGAGCGTCCGGCCCCAGCAGCGTCCGACCTCCCGACTCCCGTCTCTGGTGCGCGTTGAACGCCGCCTCGATCTCCCGGTCCAGCGGCTCCTCAGGGGCCAGGACCACCCTGCCCGCGACCGAGAGGGTGAGCAGGGCCGGGCAGCGCGCACCGCTGCAGGCGGCGACCAGCGCGTGGGCCTCGTCAGTCGTCAGCACGTCCAAAAGCGCCGAAGCGGTGACCAGGTCGGCCCCACGCAGGTCGGACCCGGTAAGGGCGGTGAGCTCGGCCGTGCGGGTCTCCACGGTCACCGGTCGCCCGTCCGCCGCCGCGGAGGGCGGGTCGGCCCGCGCGCGCCGGAGCAGGTCCTCGTCGCGGTCGTAGACCACCCAGTGCTGCGGACCGGGAAGGATCCGCGCCGTCCAGCGGGCCATGGAGCCGGTACCGCCTCCCAGGTCGCACACCCGCAGCGGCGCACCGTGCTCCGGTCGGCGCAGGAACCGGCCGGCCTCGGCGGCCAGGCCGCGGTGGCGCGCGGCCGCGTCGGCCGGCTCCCGCAGCGCCAGCCAGTCCGGAGCGAACCGCCGCGTCCCCGGTGCGTTCATCGCGTCCCCTCTGCCGCCGCCCGGTCGCCGTGGAGCAGTTCCAGGACCCGGGCCATGTCCGCGGCCGCGCTCCTCCAGGAGCGCAGCAGGGCCCTCCGCTCGCGTGCGGCGGCCCGCAGGCCCACGCGCAGGGCCCCGTCGCCCCACCAGCGTCCGAGAGCCCCCGCGAGCGCCGAGGCGTCCCCCGAGGGGACGAGGAGGCCGGGCACCCGGCCGCCGGAGACGCGGCCGACCGTCTCGGGCAGCGCCCCCGCCCCGCTCGCCAGGACCGGGACGCCGCGTGCCAGCGCTTCGGACACCACCATGCCGTAGGTCTCCGCGCGGGAGGGCAGCACCATCAGGTCGGCGCAGGCGAACTCCCCGTCCAGCGCAGAGGGGCCCAGCGCGCCGGTGAAGCGGACCCGGTCCCGGATGCCGTGCCGTCCGAGCCGCTCCTCGACCCGTTCGGCGAATGTGGGGCGCGAGGGGCCCCCGGGGGAGGCCGCCTCCGAGGGCAGGGGGCCGGCCATGACGCACGTCCATCGCCGGTCGCGGTTTCGGCCGAGCGCTTCGGCGAGCAGGTCCTGTCCTTTGCGCGGGGTCACCGCCGCCACGCACAGCAGCCTGGAGGCGCCGTCGGTCCCGGGCGCCAGGGGCGCACGGTCGGTGCCGGGCTCCACCGTGTGGACCCGCGCCGGGTCGAGCCGGTGGCGCCGTGCGATGTCCCGCGCCGCGTGGCCACTGGTGGCCACCACCCGGACCGCCGCGCGCAGGACCGCCCCCTCCGCTCGCTCGTACGCCTCCGCTCTCTCAGCGCGCAGCCCTCCCTCGTCCGCAAGGGGAAGGTGGACGAGGACCGCCAGGCGCAGCCGGGCCGCCGCCGGGGCCAGCACGTCGGGGACGCCGCAGGCCACCAGCCCGTCCACCAGGACGGGGGTGCCGTCCGGAAGCCCGTCGAGGGCCCGGGACAGCCGCGCGCGCTCGGCGCCCGAGGGATCCGGCCAGGCACCGTCCAGCGGGAGTTCACGCACCGGCATCCCCGCGCGCGCCGACTCCTCGGCGATGCGCCGGTCGTACCGGTTCCCTCCGCTGGGCGCGGCCGGGTCGCCGATGCTCCCGGGAACGATGAAGACCGTCGTGCTCACAGCGACCGCTCATAGCTCGCCCACGCGACGTGGGACTCGTGGAGGGTCACCGCCAGGCCGTCCAGCCCGCGCGCCCCCTCCCCCAGCTCGCCGGCCTCGATCCGGGCGGCGAGCCGGTCGGCGACCACCTTGGCGAGGTACTCCGTGGTGGTGTTGACGCCTTTGAAGGCCGGATCGTCGTCGAGGTTGCGGTAGTTCAGTTCGGCCAGGACCTCGCCGAGCCGGGTGCTCGCCAGTCCGATGTCGACGACCACCCCGTCGCCGTCCAGCTCGGCGCGGCGGAAGGCCGCGTCGACGACGAAGGTGGCGCCGTGCAGGGCCTGTGCCGGTCCGAAGACGTCGCCGCGGAAGCTGTGCGCGGCCATGAAGTGGTCGCGGACGGTGACGCTGAACAAGGGTTCCTCCTCAGAGGCGGGGGTCAGGGGTAGGCGATCCGGTGGCAGAGGGCCGGGACGGTTCCGTCCGCCAGGCCCCGCATCGTCTCGGGCAGTTCGTCGAAGGGGCTCTCACCGCTGATGAGGGCGTCGTAGGCGGGGTCGCAGAGCAGGTCCAACGCCAGCGCCAGGCGGTCGCGCAGCGTCCGGCGCGCGCTGCGGGCCGGGGACACCCTCCCCACCTGGCTGCAGCGCACCGCCAGCCTGCGGGGGTGGAAGGCCTCTCCCAGCGGAACCCGCACCTGCCGGTCGCCGTACCAGCTCAGCTCGATCACCTCGCCCTCGGTCCCCAGGAGTTCCAGGGCCAGGGACAGCCCCTCCTCCGAGGCGCTGGTGTGGAACACCAGGTCGCATCCGCCCTCGGCGCCGCCGGGCGCGGCGAAGGGGACGCCCAGCCGTTCGGCGACGGCGGCCCGTGCGGGGTCGGTGTCGACCAGCTGCAGGCGCACCCCCGGCAGGGCCGCCAGCAGGCGCGCCGTACAGCCGCCGACCATGCCGGCGCCGACGACGCAGACGCGGTCGCCCACCCGGGGCGCGGCGTCCCACAGGGCGTTGACCGCGGTCTCCACGGCTCCGGCGAGCACCGCCCGGCGGGCGGGCACCCCGGGCGGGAGCGGCACGACCGCGTCAGCCGGGACGACGTAGCGGGTCTGGTGCGGGTACAGGCAGAACACCTCGCGCCCGACCAGGTCCGGCGGGCCCTGCTCCACCCGCCCGCTGCTGAGGTAGCCGTACTTGACCGGGCCCGGGAACTCGCCCTCCTGGTGGGGCGCCCTCATGTCCGCGCTGAGGGCCTGCGGGACGCGCCCGTTGAACACCAGAGCCTCGGTGCCGCGGCTGACCCCGGTGTACAGGGTGCGCACCACGACGTCACCGGGGCCCGGTTCGGCAAGCCCGACGGGACGGATCTCCCCTTCGCCCGGAGCGTTCACCCAGAAAGCGCGCGCTGCGCGTTCCACCTGCTCACCCTCCGTTCGCCCCGGGGCCCGCCTGTGTGGCCGCCCATGGTGCGGCGCTCGTTCCGCGCCCGTCGCCTCGGCACCCGTCCGCGCCTGTACGGCGCGCACGCCACAGCCACAGCACGTCCCGGCCGAAGGACCAGGCCAGCAGCGCGAGTGCGCCCGCAGCCGCCGCGGCCGCCGCGAACGGGGGCAGCAGACCGCTGACGACCGCGATGAGCGCCACCGCCTGCACCACCGCCACGGCCTTGCGCGCGGTGCTCGGCGGGAGTCCGGCGCCGAGCCAGGGGGCGAGGCGCGCGGCCGCGCCGAAGGCGTAGCGTGCGCCGCCGATCGCCAGTGTCCACGGGCCGAGCAGGAACGCGGCGTGCACGCTGAGCACCAGGATCAGGAAGGCGTCGACCTCCATGTCGAAGCGGGCCCCGAGCCGCGATGCGGTACCCGTGCGCCGGGCGACCGGCCCGTCGATCCCGTCCATGGCCAGCGCCACCGAGGCCAGGACCGCCGCCGGCCAGGGGTCGGCGGGGCGGCCGGAGGCGGCGTCGGCGACCAGGGCGGCGACCCCGCCCACCAGCACAGCGCGGGCCAGGGTGACGCGGTCGGCCGGGCGCATGGACACCGCACCGTCGCGCCGCAGCGCGCGCGCCAGCAGCGCCCACAGCGCGAGCGCATAGGCGCACCCGACGGCCCATCCCGCCGCTCCGAGCCCGACGGTGGACGCGATCAGGGCCAGCAGCACGGGCTGGGCCGCGGCCCCCAGGGCCGTGCCCCACCACGGCCCCGGCCGCGGGTGCGGTCCGGGCCCGGCGATCGTGCGGGCGGGGATCTCACAGACGCCCATAAGCACGCTTCACCTCCGCCATCAAGGCCTCGCGGACGCCGGGGGCGAGGGCGAGGGTCGCCTCGGAGTCCACGGTGTGCTCGGAGCCGTCGCGGTCCAGGACGGCCCCGCCGGCCTCGCGCACCAGCAGCACGCCGGCGGCGGTGTCCCAGGGGCGGTTGGCCAGGATCAGCGCGGCGTCCAGCCGGCCGTGCGCGGTCCAGGCCAGGTCGGCCGCAGCGGTACCGAGCATCCTGATCCGCTGCACCCGCGCCCCGAGCCGCCCCAGCAGCTCCAGGCGCACCCGGTTCTTGGCCTCGGCACCCGGCCCCACGGCGAAGTCGCCGACCGCGACCATGGCCGCCCCCGGGTCGGCCGTGGCGGCCGCGTGCAGCCGTTCGGCGCCGCAGTAGGCCCCTACCCCGGCCGCCGCCGAGTACGCGGCGTCCAGGAAGGGGAAGTCGATGGCGGCGGCCACCGCGGTCCGCCCGTGCACCAGGGCGACGGTCGCCCCGCACAGCGGGATTCCGCGGGCCAGGTTGGCGGTGCCGTCCACGGGGTCGACCACCCAGTAGGGCGCGTCCCCTCCGGCGCCGGTGCGGCCGTGCTCCTCACCGAGCACGCCCAGCCCGGGCGTCTCGCGGCCCAGGAAGTCCCGCAGCGCGTCCTCCACCGCCAGGTCAACGTCGGTCACCATGTCGCGGTCGCCCTTGGCGGCGACCGAGCGCGGGGCCCGGTCGGCGATGATGCGCCGGGCCAGGGCCGCCGCCTCGCGCGCGACCGGGAGCAGGTCGGCCCCGTCGGCCGTCGCGCCCGGCCGGGTCCCGTGCTCAGCCACGGCGGCCCCCGCCCGTCTGCGCCGCCCCGCCGGAGGTGTCGCTCCCGGGACGCCCGTTCACGCCCTCCGCGCCGCCCACGGCCTCGACGCCGTCGAGCTGCGGGAGGTCGTGGCCGAGCCGGTCGCGCTTGGCGGTCAGGTAGGCGAGGTTGCCGCCGTGCGCGGGCGCCAGCAGCGGAACGCGCGCGGCCACCGCCAGGCCGTGCGCCTCCAGCGCCTCCACCTTGTCGGGGTTGTTCGACATCAGGCGGACGGAGGCCACCCCGAGGTGGCGCAGGATCCGGGCGGCCGGGCCGTAGTCGCGCACGTCGACCGGGAACCCCAGGGACGTGGCCGAGTCCACGGTGTCCAGCCCCTGCTCGTCCTGGAGAATGTGGGTGCGCACCTTGGCCAGCAGGCCGATCCCGCGCCCCTCGTGCCCGCGCATGTAGACCAGCACCCCGCGGCCCTCGGCCGCGATCGCCTCCAGGGCCGAGTCGAGCTGCTCGCCGCACTCGCAGCGGGTGGCGCCGAAGACGTCCCCGGTCAGGCACTCGGAGTGGACGCGGACCAGGACCGGCCCGCCGTCCGCGACGTTCCCGCGCACCAGCGCCATGTGCTCGCCGTGGGCCCCGGGGTCGCGGAAGGCCACGGCCCGGAACCGGCCGCGGCGGGTGGCCAGGTCGGATTCGGCGGTCTCCAGGTGCGTTCCGTCGTGATCAGGCATCCTGCTCCCCTCGCTGGTGGGAGGGCCGCGGCGGGGCGGCCCGGGCGCGCGTGCGCGTCACGCTATAGACTGACCCTGATATTCGAAATTTGAAACATCGTATCTCGAGGACGGCATCATGGGCGGCGACCCCCGGGAAGGAACGGGACTGACACGGCGGCGGCGCCGGATCTCCGACAGCGAGACCGAGCGGCGCATGCTCCAGGCGGCCATGGACCAGGTCAACAGCGCCGGACTGACGGTCAGCCTGGACCACATCAGCTTCGAGGACGTGATCCACCAGGCCGGCGTCTCGCGCAGCGCGGTCTACCGCCGCTGGCCCTACAAGGACCTCTTCTTCAGCGACCTGCTCCTGGAACTGGCCCGCGGAACGAGCCCGGCCATCGGCACGACCAACCCCGAGGCGGTGCGCGGCGTCGAGCAGACCATCCTGGACAACCTCGACCGGCTCC
Organism: Nocardiopsis baichengensis YIM 90130; assembly: GCF_000341205.1. NCBI lineage: Bacteria > Bacillati > Actinomycetota > Actinomycetes > Streptosporangiales > Nocardiopsidaceae > Nocardiopsis > Nocardiopsis halophila. The sequence goes on from NZ_ANAS01000004.1 coordinate 435,490, forward strand.
GCTCCCCCGCCCGGCGCATGGAGGTGGCCGCCGAGGTCCTGCGCCACGGAGCGCCCCGCGAGCTCAAGACGTTCCTGGAATCGCCCGAGTGGCGCACCTACCTGGCCCTGCACGCGACCTTCCTGGGCCTGCCGGAGACCGACTACCGCGAAGAGGTGCGCCTGGCCCTGACCGAGTCCGAGCGCAGGGTCACCGACGGCCTGGCGGCCTTCTACGAGCGCTGCGCCTCGCTCCTGGGGCTGCGCCTGCGCGCCGGCCTGGGGGCGGGTTACGAGTCGCTCGCCGCGCTCGCGGGAGCGACGGTGCGCGGCATGGTGGTCATGGCGCCCACCACCCCTGTGCTGTCCGAGCTGACCGTGCGGTCCGAGACGCTCGGCCTGCCCGAGGCGACCGACTGGTCGCTCCCCGCGCTCGCGCTCGCCTCGATCGCCTCGGCGTTCCTGGAGCCCGACCCCGACGTCGTGTTCGACGACGCGCGCATCGAGGAGCTGCGCACCGAGCTGAGCGCCCGGCGCGGGCCACTCCACCGCGCCGCGGTCGAGTAGGGGGCGGGCCCCGGCTAGTGCACCCCCGGGCCGGGCGGAGGCGCCGACCGTCAGGGGCGCGCCCTCATTTGCGCCTGTACCTGGGCCGCGGCCGCAGGTGGGCGTTGGGCAGGGCGGGGGCGGGAAGGGGCGCCCCTTCGTCTTCGGGAACGGTCCCGAAGCGTGCGGGCCCGGCGCCGCCCGTGGGGGCGGCCCCGCCCTGCTCCTCTGCGCCTTGCCGGGTGCGTTCCTGCGTGCCGTTCGCGCGCGCTGCGGCCCGTTCGGCCTCCCAGGCCTCGCGCGCGGCCACGATCTCCTCATGGCTCCGCCCCACGAAGTTCCAGAACATGACGAGGTCCTCCTCGAAGGGGACACCGCCGATGAGGAGCGCGCGCGAGCCCGACCGTCCGTGCAGGGCCAGTTCCTTGCGCCCTCGCCCCAGGTACAGCATGGAGCCCACGGGCACCTCGCACCCCTCCGCGCTCACGGGGCCGGCCAGGGCGAGCACGGCGTGCTCGAACTCCGGCTCCAACGGCATGCGCAGCGCGCCCTCCCCCTCCAGCGCCGCCTCGGCCCCGACCAAGGGGGAGTAGACGCGTGCGGGCGAGGTCTCCCCGGCCATCGACCCGGCGATGAGGCGCACGGTCCCCGCGGCGCTCTGCAGGTCCGGAAGGTCGGCGTGGCGCTCGAACCCGGCGGGGCCGTCGCGGTGGGCCTCAGGCTGGGCGATCCACAGCTGCACACCGTGCAGTGTCGGCGGCCGTTCCTCCGGCGAGCGCTCGGAGTGGGCGATGCCCCGTCCGGCGGTCATCAGGTTGAGCTCGCCCGGGCGCACGGTGCGGTCGCTGCCCAGGCTGTCCAGGTGGCGGACCCGGCCTTCGAGCAGCCAGCTCACCGTCTGCAGGCCCGTATGGGGGTGGGGCGGCACCTGCATCCCCGGTCCGTCGGCGAGGTCGGAGGGGCCGTAGAAGTCGGCGAAGCACCAGGCACCGACCATGCGGCGCTCGCGGTTGGGCAGGGTCCGCTGGACGGGCATGGCGCGCGGCCCGCCCAGCGGGACCTCCCGGGGCGCGAGCAGTTCGATGTCGGGTTCGGCGGCCGGCGGTGCGGGTGCGGGACCGGGCGCCCCGGGCACAGTGTCCGGGGCGCACACGGTCTGCTCGGCGGGGCGGCTCTCGACGTTGCTCACCGCCCCACCGTAAACCGGGCCCGGCGCGCGGACCCAGCCTTCCGGCGGCGGGCGCGTCAGCCCGCCGGCCCCCTCGCCCAGGCGGCGAGGCGGTCGAGGAAGGTCTCCGCCGTCGTGAGCCTCGGCTCCTCGGCGAGCACCGCGAAGTGGGGTACGTGCGGCATGCCCTCGTACAGGTCGAGCGCGACCGGGGTGCCCTGCTCGGCCGCGGCCTCGGCGAACCGCCGGGCGTCGTCCAGCAGCAGCTCGTCCTCCCCGGCGACCAGCAGCAGGGGCGGGAGGCCGGCCAGGTCTCCGTACAGCGGCGACTGCGGCGCCGCGTCGGCCGGTGCGCCGCCGAGGTAGTTGGGCCCGATGTGGCCCATCATCGACCCGGCCACCAGGTCCCTGCCCTCGTTCTCGGTGCGGGATCCGCCTTCGGCCGCGAAGTCGGTGAGCGGTGAGACCGCCACCGCCCCGGCCGGCAGCACCTCGCCCGCCTCCTTGAGCACGAGCAGCGCCGACAGCAGCAGCGTCGCCCCTGCGGACTCCCCCGCCAGGATGATCCGCCCGGGCGGCACCCCCTGGGCGACCAGGGAGCGGTGGACCGCGACCACGTCGTCCACGGCGGCGGGGAAGGGATGCGCCGGGGCCAGCCGGTAGCCCACGCGCAGCGCGGGGCGGCCCGCGGCGCGGGAGAGCCGGTGGGCCATGACGCGCTCGATCTGCGGGCTCTCGAACTCGAAGCCGCCGCCGTGCACGTAGACCAGCACGCCCGCGGACAGCCCCGTCCCGTCGGCGTCCACCCAGTCGCCCGGGACGCCGCCGGTCCCGGGGAGCAGCGGCCCGGTCCGGGCCCCGTCGGGCAGCGCGGCCCCGAACAGGCTCCCGCCGGTGAACAGCTCCCGCACCGCGGCCCGCTCGGCGTCGGTGGCGCGCACCCGCTCGACGAGGAGGCCCACCGGGCGGCGCGCCGCCCCGTCCCCGCCCGGTGCACCGGCCCCGGGCCCTGCGGACGTCCCGGGCTCCGCGGAGGCCCCGGCCTCTGGCTCCGCTGGCTCCGCCGCCTCCGCTCCGCCGTCGATCCCGGCGTTGAGCAGGGGCACCAGCATCGTCTCCTCGTAGTCCAGGTGGGCGAGCAGGTCGGCGATCAGGCGGTCGACGTCGGCCAGGACCGCCCGGGTGTCGGGGTCGCCCCCGGAGACGCGCTCGCGGAGCGCGTCCAGCAGCTCGGCGACCCGGGCGTGCTCGGCGGCCAGGCGCTCGACCACCGGCGCCAGGTCCGGGCGCGCGGCGGCCACCGCCGGGAAGACCCCTCGGTCCTCCATGGTGTGGTGGTGGTGCAGGCCCTGGCACAGGGCCATGCAGTTGAGGCGCAGCTGGGCGCCGAGGGTCCCGCCTCCGGCGTCGGCGACCTCGGCGCGGACCAGCTCCAGCTCCCGGCGGAAGGCGTCGTGCACCACCACCAGGGCGTCCCCGGCGGGCAGGTCCGGAGGCCCGCCGGCGACGGGCTCCAGGGCGACGACGGGCAGGGTGCGCCCGGCCCGCTCCTGGTACTCGCCCCACCCCGCGTCGGCTTCGACGGCGCGCGCGAACACGCGGTCGCGCTCGACGCCCTGGAGCACCGTCGCCGTGGCGGTGTAGGTGAACGGGCCGTTCTCCACGGTGACGCGGGGGTCGGCGCGCAGGTTGCGGTACCAGGCCGGGTGGTCCGGGGCGCCTCCGGCCGAGGCGATGACGACGACGCGGCCGCGTTCGTCGTTGAGGTAGCCCAGCGGTGTGGTGCGCGGGAGCCCGGTGCGGGCCCCGGTGGTGGTCAACAGCAGCAGGCGGGCGCCGGCGAAGGGGCCTCCCACGCGCCCCTGGTTGGCGCGGAACTCTTCGATGACCTGCCGGTTGAAGTCGGTGATGATGGCGGCATCTCCTTGAATGCACGGGTGAGGAGCGCGCCGCCCTGCTGCGGGCGTGCGCGCGGAGGTGTTCAGGGGTGTCTCCGCACACGCGTCGGTACGGATGGCGGGCATCACGGGCGCATGGCGGGGCGGAGACCTCGTGGATCACGGATCGCCGTCGATGCGGCGGAGAAGGGGCGCCTGCTCACGCGCCGGGCGCGGAAACGGCCGACGGGCGCGGAGCGCGCGGCGCCATGCGCTAGATCAGTCCGAAGACGCGTGCTTCCATCACGACATCTCTCCAGGGTCAGGTGCCGCCCGGCCACCGCCTTCGTCGCTGCGGTGCCACGCGGCACGCCCGTCATTCAAGCTCTGCGCCGAGCAGGTGTCAACCCCGGTCCGGTCCACCCCGGTCGGGGCGTTCACGGATACGGCCGTGGCATCGAACGCCGAGAGGAACGAAGCGCCCCGCAGATGGCCGACGCACTTCATTCGAGCGGCCGTTCTTCGGCCGCCGACTGGGCCCTTGGGGGTCGTGAGGGAGCACTCTGCAGAACGGCGTCCCCCATGCGTGCCTGAATAGTCGTGGAGTCACCACTGTTGTCCGCTGAGGGTGGTGAATTCACCACTCCCGATCGCCCGCCGGCCTTCCTGAGAGGGGACACCACAAAGAATGCCGGGCCCGCACACCCCTGGAACCGTTCCTAGGGGGAGGCATTGCAGCGCAGGCGCCGGGATCGGCCGTGGCGTGGAGGCTTCCTGCCGGTCCCCGTGTGCGTATCCGGCCACCCGTCTCAGACCCCCGGCGTCACAACCGCGGAGAACAGTCTCCCCTCGGAACCGGTCGCGAACGGCTCGGGCCTGAGGCGCGCCATCACCGCACCCCAGGCCCGTTCCTCAGTTCCCGTTCACCTGCTGCTCAACCGCAGAATCGTCTTTCCGAGCGTCGCGCGCTCGGCGATGGCGCGGTGCGCCTCTTCGGCCTTTTCCAAGGGGAACGCCTGGCCGATCTTGGGCGCGACGTCTCCGCGCCGCAGCTTGTCCAGCAGCCGGTGAACGATGCGGCGCCCAGAGGCGTCGTCCAGTTCGGGCAGGTCGAGCAGTGAGAGCGCGCGGATCCCCCGTTCCTCGGCGCGCTCAGGGTCGATCAGTGCGAAGTCTCCGCCCGAGGCCCCGTAGCCCACGAACCGGCCGCCGTCCTTGGTGAGCCCGAAGGCCGCGGTTCCCAATGCGGCCCCGGCGCCGTCCAGCACGACGTCGGGCCCGGCTCCGCCGGTCAGCTCCAGGACGCGGTCGGTCCAGCCGTCCTCGGAGTAGTCGACGGTGTGCCCGGCCCCCTGCTCCTTGGCCCAGGCGAGCTTGCGCCCGCCCCGGGCGGCTGCGATGACGTGGGCCCCTTCGGCTCGGGCCAGCTGCACCAGGATCGATCCCAGGCCTCCCGCCGCGGCGGTGACCAGGACCGTCTCCCCCCGTCCGGGCACCACGGCGTCGGCGATGTGCTGGGCGGTGAGGCCGTCGTGCAGCAGCGCCAGCACCTGGTCGGCGTCCGCGCCCTCGGGGACGGCGACCAGGCTCTCGGCGGGCGCCGTGGCGAACTCGGCATAGCCGCCCTGCGGGGCCGACGTGCGCCCGGTCTCGGGGGACCGCTCTCCGGTGTCGGCCGTCACCCGGCTGCCGACCAGGGACGGGTCGACGCCTTCACCGACGGCCGCGACCCGGCCGACGACACCGCTGCCGGGGATGTAGGGCGGCTGCAGGGGGAAGAAGTCGGCGCCCCAGCCGCTGCGCAACTGGGTGTCGAGGAAGAGCACATCGGCCGCCTCGACGCCGATCACCGCCTCGCCCGGCCCCGCCTCCGGCGCCGGGACCTCCACCGGGGCCAGGACCTCGGGACCGCCGAACCGCTCCACTCGGACTGCGCGCATGGTGCCGCTCCTCTGCTCCGCATCGCCCCGCCCGGCCGCTCCGGGAGGGGAACGGCACCACACTCACACCTGAAGTTCAGTTGAGGTCAAGCCTTTGAGGCGGCGGCCCTGGTGGATCACGGCTCGCAGCACCACTTGAGCGCGGTGGCCTCGATGTCCACGAAGCGCCGCATGCGCGCCCCGGCGATGGAGGCCAGCAGCGGCGCCGCACGGCCCTCCAGCGACAGCACCAGACGCACCCGCGAACCGCCGCCCGCGGCCTCCAGGTGGTGCTCGGCCGTCATCCGGGTCCCGAGGAAGGAGGTCTCCCAGGTGAACTCCCGATCGGGCGTGAAGGCGGTGACCGTCCACACCGCCGGGGGTGTGCGCCGCTGGACCAGCCGGAAACGCGCGCCGGGCCGCGGCGCACCGGAGTCGAGGGCCTGCACGGAGGCCACCGTCGGCAGCCAGTCGGGCCAGCGCTCGACGCCGGTCATCACCGGCCAGACCTCCTCGGGCCGCGCACCGATCTCCGTACCGGTCTCGTACCGCATCCGTTTCCGCCCGTCTTCCCGCGGCGCGCGACCGCCCCGGCCGCGTGGCGCCATTGTGGGCGCCGTCGGCCGCCTCCGCCATGGGCCCTTCGGCCGCTTACGGCTCCGGCGCCCCCGGGGCGGGCGCGGTCGCGAAGCCCGGGCACGTCCCGCCGGCGAAGGACAGCTCCCCTCCGGGCCCCGCCGACGGTGCACACCGGAACGGATCACCCACCCGTGGCGGAGTCGGGCGCGGCGCCCTAGAGTGGCATCCGCCCAGGCCGGAGAGCCGACCGGCCCCGGTGCCCCACCGACCCGGAAAGGCCGGCGCCCCCGTGTCCGAGCCGCCCGCACCGCCCCGCTTCTCCCTGCGCCAGCTCGCCTACTTCGTCGCGATCGCCGAGGCCGGGACGCTGACCGAGGCCGCCGAACGGCTGCACATCTCCCAGCCCGCCGTCTCGCTGGCCCTCAACGACCTGGAGCGCGCGCTCAAAGTCCAGCTGTGCGTGCGGCGCAAGGCCCACGGCATCACCCTCACCCCCTCCGGCTCCGGCCTGCTGGCCCGCGCGCGCCGCCTCCTGCGCGAGGCCGAGGAGCTCGAAGCCGAGGCCAGCGGCGGCGGCGCGCTCACCGGCGTGCTCTCCCTGGGCTGCTATGTGACGCTCTCGCCCACCGTGCTGCCGCCCCTGCTGCAGGGCTTCGCCGCCCTCCACCCCGAAGTGACCGTCGACTTCGCCGAGGACAACCAGGACGTGCTGCAACGGCGCCTCCTGCGCGGCGAGCTGGACCTGGCGGTGCTCTACGACATGGACCTGCTCCCCGAGATGGAGCGCACCGTGCTGTTCTCCGTGCGCCCGCACGTGCTGCTCCCCGCCGACCACCCCATGGCCGGCCTCCCCGAGGTGTCGCTGCGCGCTCTGGAGCCCGAACCGATGGTGCTGCTCGATGCCGCGCCCAGCTCCCACCACGCCCTGTCGCTGTTCCACCGCTTCGGGGTGGTCCCCCGGGTGCGCCACCGCCCCACCACCTTCGAGACGGCGCGCGCGCTGATCGGCCGCGGCATGGGCTACGGAGTGCTGGTGCAGCGGCCGGCCAACGACCGCACCTATGAGGGGATGCGCGTGGTCGTCAAGGAGATCGCCGAACCGGTGCGCGAGGAGGCCGTCGTCCTCGCCTGGCCACGGAGCATGCGCCTGAACCGGCGCGCGCAGGAGTTCGTCCGCTTCTGCCGCGCCCAGGAGCCCGCGCGCGACTCCTGAGCGCTCATCGTCCCGCATCCCCGGTACGTCCCCGGCACGGAGCCGGGCCGCGCGGGCGTCACACGGCGCAGCGGTCGCCCCGCGTCAGGCCGCTCTCCGCGAAGGGGACGTCCTTGGGCTTCTTGTGCAGCTCCCACCCCTGGACGTGCACGCCCGGGCTCTCGTGGAAGAAGCGGTCCTGCCACAGGCGCGCCTGGTCGGCCAGCTCCTCCAGGCCCTGCCCCCGCGCCTCGGCGGCGCTGGTCTCCAGGAGCGCCTCCACCTCTTCAGAGGTGGTCATCCGCTCGTACCAGGCGGTCTGGGCCGAGCTGCCCGGCCCGGACGAGGGGGTGGAGGTCCCCGGGATGTCGGCGGCCTGCAGCGCCTGCGCGCCCTCGTGGCCCAGCGTCGCCCACACCGCGCGCGCCAGCACGATCTGGGAGGCGATGCGGCCCCGGTGGTCGCCGGTCCGGCCGCACAGCCGCACCGCGCGCCGGGCGTGGTCCAGCACCGTCGACAGCTCCTGCCCCTCGCGCGGCGGCCCGGTGTACACGCCCACCGCCATCTGCGGCTCCATCACCGCGTGGAAGCGCGTCTGGGCGGCGATGCGCCGCACACGGGCCTCCCACCACCGGTCGCCCAGCGCCTCGAAACCGCTCACCGCCTGGGAGAAGGCGGCCACCGCCCGCTCGCCCTCGCCGGCCTCGCTGAGCACCTGGCCCAGCACCAGCCGCGTTCGGGCGCTCTCCCTGCCGTGGTCGAGCTCGTGGAACATCTGCAGCGAGCGCTCGGCCAGCTCCAGGCGGGCCTCCGGGCGCCACGGGTCGCGCCCCCGCTGGCCGGTGAGCAGACCGCCCACCAGCGCCCCCAGGCCGCTTCCGGAGCGCCCCTCCCAGACCGCGCCGTGGTCCAGCAGCGCCATGCCGCGCAGGCACCGCGCCAGGTGCACGCGCTTGCCCGCGCGCTCGAAGCGCTCGCGCAGCGTGTCCAGCAGCCGCCAGGCCTCCTCGTGCCGCCCGCCCACGTTGTGCAGGTCGCCCAGCAGGATGCGCGCGTAGTCGGCCCGGCCCGCGTCGCCGGTCCGGTCGAAATCGGCGATCGCCCGGTGCAGGGGCTCCTCGGCGGCCGCGGCGTCCCCGAGGAGCAGGTGGCGCTCCGCGGCCGCGAGCCGGGCGCGCGGGTCGGGGCCCTCGCGGGCGGGGGCGCCGGTCGGGTCGGACCAGCGGTCGGGCGCGGTGCGCGGGCGCGGCGGGCCGGACGGCGACGCGGGCGGCCGCTCCTCGGCCTCCCCCGTCGCGACCGGGGCCGCCTGGGTGGCGGCGAAGGCCTGGGTGTCCAGCTCGGGCGGGGCCGCCGGGCGGGGCGGCGGCGCCGAGCGGACGGTGGGCTCCGGGGCGGCGCCGGCCGCCTCGGGGACCGGCGGCACCTGCTCGGCCCCGGTGAGCATGTCCAGCAGGCCGCGGGCGGTGGGGCGGTCCCGGGGCTCCTTGGCCAGGCAGTGCAGCACGATCGCGCGCAGGTGCCCCTCCAGCGGCCCGGTCTCGGCCGGGCCCTTGAGCACCCGCAGCATGCGCGCGCCCACGTTGGGGCCGGGGAAGGCCTGCCCGCCGGTCCCCGCGTAGACCATGGTGGCGCCCCAGGCGAAGACGTCGGCCCGGTCGGTGATCCGGTCGCCGCGCAGCTGCTCGGGCGCCATGTAGCCGACGGTGCCGACCGCGGCCGTGGAGGCCGCGCCCGCCTCGGCCAGCCGGGCCACGCCGAAGTCGATCACCCGGGGGCCGTCGTCGGCCAGCAGGATGTTGTCCGGTTTGAAGTCGCGGTGCACCACCCCGGCGGCGTGGATCGCCACCAGCGCGGTGGCGGTGTGCACCGCCAGGCGCTCCAGGTCGGCGCCGTGCCGCGGCCCGCTGTCGCCCACCTGCTCCAGCAGGGTCGGGCCTTCGACGTACTCCGAGGCGATCCACGGGCGCTCGGAGTCGGCGTCGGCGTCCAGCACCGATGCGGTGCAGAAGCCGCGCACGCCCCGGGCCGCCTCCAGCTCCCGGCGGAACAGCTCGCGGGCGTGGGCGTCCTCCAGCATGTGGGGGTGCAGCTCCTTGACCGCCGCCTGGCGGCCCTCGCCGTCCACCCCCAGGTAAACGGTGCCGAACCCGCCCCGCCCGAGCTCCCCGTAGAGGGTGAATCCGCCGAGTGTCCTGGGTCCGTCCGTCATGCGCTCCCCTATTCGCTTCTCCGCCGCCCGCCCTCCCGCGGCGCGCCGTCAGGAGGCGTCGCTTACAGAACCTTAGTGGCCCCGGACTCCGCACAGCAGTCCCGGGGACGCGACATCACCCCATGTGAGCGCGGATCCGCCGGATGTGGCCAGGGCCCGTGCGACAGCAGCCGCCGATCAGACGCGCCCCGGCGGTGCGCCAGGCGTCGGCCCGGGCCGCGAACGCCTCGGGGTCGGCACTGCCGGTCCAGGCGCGGGCGGCCGGGTCCCAGGACTCACCCGAGTTCGGGTAGGCCACCCCCGGCCGCCCGGAGGCGGCGACGGCCTCGGCCACCAGGGGTGCGGCGTGCCGGGGCGGCGTGCAGTTCACACCGACGGCGACGACCTGCTCCATCCCGGCGAAGAGCGCGGCGCACTCGGCCATGGGCGTCCCGTCGCTGATGTGCGCGTCGTCGCGGCCGGAGAAGCTCACCCACACGGGCACCTCCGGTGTCTCCCGCATCAGCTCCGCCAGGGCGCGCGCCTCCTGGAAGGAGGGAACGGTCTCGCAGGCGAGCAGGTCGGCGCCGGAGCCGGCCAGCAGCATCCAGCGCTCCCGGTGCCACTCGGCCAGCGCGCGGGCGTCCAGGCCGTAGTCCCCGGTGTACTCCGAGCCGTCGGCGAGTGCCGCCCCGTAGGGGCCGATCCCGGCGGCGACCAGGCCTGCGCCCGCCTCGTCGCGCGCCTGCGCGGCCAGGCGCACCGACCGGAGCATGAGCCCGGCCGCCTCGTCGCGCCCGATCCCCTGGCGCGCGAAGGCGGCGAATCCGGCCTGGTAGGACGCCGAGACCGCCACGTCCGCCCCGGCCTCGAAGTAGTCGCGGTGGGCGCGGCGCACCAGCTCGGGGGCGTCCGCCAGCAGCCGCGCCGACCACAGTTCCCCGGACAGGTCGCACCCGTACTCCTCCAGCCTGGTGGCCAGGCCGCCGTCGAGGACCACGACGCCGCGGTCGTTGAGCAGCGCTTCCATGGGCGCCACTCTAGATCGGCGCAGGGACCCTTGCAGGCCCTTTGCGCCGGGGAGAGGCTCGAGGCGCCGCCCGGCCAGGAGAGGTCGGCGCGATTCTCCAAGGACGGTGCACATGCTCCGAGTCATCGGCGCGGGATACCCGCGCACCGGAACACTGTCGATGAAGGCGGCGCTCGAGCGGCTGGGGTTCGGGCCCTGCCACCACATGTTCGAGGTGATGAGCCGCCCCGAGCAGAGCGCCCTCTGGTCGCTCACCCCGGGCGAGGGGGAGGCGTCCTGGGACCGGCTCTATGAGGGGTATGAGTCGGCCGTGGACTGGCCGACCGGGTACTTCTGGGAGGAGGTGTCCCAGGCCTACCCCGACGCCAAGATCCTCCTGACCGTCCGGGACGCCCGTCGGTGGTACAAGAGCGCCTCTGAGACCATCTTCCAGTCCGCGCGCATGCTCGACGCCGTGGACGGCGAGGAGCACGGCGGCGCCGGGCAGGAGGACGAGGCCGGTGCGACCACCACGGCGCACCTGAGGAGGCTCCACGAGACGCTGCTGAGCACCATGTGGCGCGGGGCCTTCGGCGTCGGCGCCGACGAGGTCCCCGACGAGGCCACGGCGGTCGCGGCCTTCGAGCGCCACATCGAGTACGTGCGCTCGCGGGTCCCCGAGGACAGGCTGCTCGTGTTCGAGGCGGCCCAGGGGTGGGAGCCGCTGTGCGACTTCCTCGGCGTCCCCGTCCCTGAGGACGAGCCCTTCCCCCACCTCAACGAATCCGAGGACCTGAAGGAACGGCTGGGGAACGTGATGAGGGGCGGCCGGCCCTACTAGGCGCCACCCGAGGCGCGGACCGCGGACCGCAGAGGGCGGCCGCCGGCCCCGGGGCTCCCCGAAGGCCGGCGGCCGCCCCGGGGCCTCAGTCCTCGACCGGGGCCAGGCGCACGGTTCCGTCCTCGTCCACGCTCCATCCGGGGTTGTGGCAGACCTCCCACACCACGCCGTTGGGGTCGGCGATGTGGCCGTGGTACCCGCCGAAGGCCGCCTTCTGCGGACTCTTGACCAGGCGGGCACCCGCCTTCACCGCCCGGGCGACCACGGCGTCGACCTCCTCGGGCGAGGCGACGTTGTGGGCCAGGGTCAGCCCGCCCAGCCGGGCGTCCTCCGGGCCGCCCGCCATGTCGCGGGCGAAGGCACCGGACTCGAAGAGGCCGAGGACGGTACCCGGGGCGATCTGGAAGAAGATGATCTCCCCCGGTACGTCCAAGAGCGGCCGCCAGCCGAGCCCGTCGGCGTAGAAGGACCGGGCGGCGTTGAGGTCGAGCGTGGACAGGGTGATGAAGTGGACCGACTGGTTCATGGGTCCGATCATGGCGGGGAGGGGGGGAGGAGTGTCTTGAACGAAACGGACGCGCCGCGATCGGCCTACCGGGAGTTCCCGCCAGCGGGCCCGGTTCCGGCCGCCGTGTGCGCCTGGGAGCAGACCATCGCCCCCGGGCGGGGATACGTCCAGCGGGTGCTCCCCGACGGGTGCGCCGACGTGGTGGTCACCGCGCACGGCCAGGCCCGCCTCGTCGGCCCGACCGCCGAGCCGGCCCTGGCCCGCCTGGCCCCCGGCGGGACGGTGCGGGGGCTGCGCCTGCGCACGGCGGTGATCGGGGCCGCGCTCGGATGCCCGGTGGGCCCCCTGCGGGACGCGGACGTCCCTCTGGAGGACGCCCTGCCCTCCGGCGCCGCCCGCCGCCTGGCCGAACAGGTGTGGTGCGGCGACCCGCCGGAGCTTCCCCTCCACCGCCGCGCGGACGGCCGTGTGCGGGCGGCGCTGCGGGCGCTCGGCACACCGGCCGGCCCGGGGGCGCCGGCCCCCTCGGTGCGCGGCGCCGCCGAGTCCGCCGGGGTCTCCGAGCGCCACCTGCGGCGGCTGCTGGCCGACGCGACCGGGCTGGACCCGCGGGCGCTGCAGCGCGTCATGCGCCTGCAGCGCTTCCTGGCCCTGGCCGACGCCGCGCCCGACCTGCGGGCGGCGGACCTGGCGGCGCAGGCCGGCTATGCCGACCAGCCGCACCTGACCCGCGAGGTGCGCAGGATGTCCGGGCTCACTCCCGCGGTCCTGCTGCGTGAACGCGCCGCCGGCGGCGGGGCCCCGCCGCCGCCCCGGCCCGACGCCCGCTCGGCCGGGTCGCCCCGGCCGCGGGAGCTCAGCCGAAGATGTTCCACCAGCGGCGCTTGCGCCTGCCGTCGGAGGCCCGCAGCGCCTCCCGCGCGCGCTCGGCGCGCTGCTCCTCCAGACGCCGCCGGGCCTCGGCGTTCTTCTCCCGCCACTCGGCCACGACCTCCTCGACGTCGAAGGGCATCATGTTCAGCGGCGGGCCGGAGGTGGGGAACCTGACGGTGCGCACGATCTGCTCGTTGATCCCGGCGATGATCCGGCGGGCCTCGTCCTCGGTGCGGGCGCCCACGGCGGCGGCCCGCGCCTCCTCGGCCTCCTTGCGCACGCGCAGCGCCGGCGGCAGCGGCGCCACCCCCTCCTCCTCGGTCTTGCGCCGCACCCACCACAGGGCGTCGCGCGGGCGGTCGATGTCCGGGATGGGCTTGCCCGCCCCGGGCAGGCCGTCGAACTCACCGCGGTCCATCGCCCGGCGGACCTGCTGGTCGGCCCAGGACTCCCACTCCATCCCCGCGGGCTTGCGTTCGGTCATGGCCGCTCCCCCGTTTCCGTGCTCCGCCGTCCCGCCGCGCCCGGTCGCCTCCGCGCGGCGCCCACACTTCATGATACGCCTGTATCATAACCACGGCCGGAGCCCCTGGGAAAGGAGCACGCACGTGCCCCGCACCGTCGACCACGCCCGACGGCGGACCGACATCTGCGACGCCCTGGTGCGCACCGCCGCACGCGAGGGCCTGCACGCCGTCACCATGCGGTCGGTCGCCGCCGAGGCCCAGGTCTCCCTGCGCCTGGTGCAGTACTACTTCTCGACCAAGGCCGGGCTGATGCACGCCGCCCTGGTCCACCTCGAAGAGCGCAGCCACCGCCGCTGGTCCGAGCGCCTGGCCGGGCTCCCGGTGCCCGCCGCGCCCCGCGCCCGCGTCCGCGCCTTCCTCGAGGAAGCGCTGCCCACGGACGAGGAGAGCCGGGTCTTCCACCTCCTCTGGACCTCCTTCGCGGTCCTGGCGATGACCGACCCCGCCCTCGCCGAGCAGCCGTTCGTCTCCGGCCCACAGCGCTTGGAAGGCCAACTGGCCGCACTGCTGGAGGAGGCCCGTTCCCAAGGCGCCCTGAGCCCCGAACAGGACCCGGCCCTGGAGGCCGCCCGGCTCCTGGCCCTCACCCACGGGCTGGGCACCGACGTGCTCACCGGGCGCATCACCCCTGAGCGCGCGCTCGCCGTGGCCGAATACCACACGGGCGCCCTTTTCGACGCCTGCGTCCCCGCCGACGACGGGACACCGGGGCACGGCTGAGGCCCGCCCGGGCGGGCGGACCTCCACCGCCCCCCTTCATCGCCCTGGGCCGAGGCGGGCGCCGCGCCGCCGGATCCGCGCCCGCTGAAGGGTAGGTAGATGCCACGCCGCCACCGCGACGAAAGGACGCCATGTCCCCCACCGAATCGGAACCCAGCGACGCGGAACCCGCGGAGAACGAACACACCGCACCCGCCGCACGCACTGCACGCACCGAGCTCAAGGCCGCCGTATGCGCCGAGATCGACCGGCGCGCCGGGGAGATCACCGCGGTCTCCCGCGAGGTCCTGCACAACCCCGAGACCGGCTTCCGGGAGGAGCGGACCGCCCGCCTGGTCCGCGACCGGTTCGCCGCCATGGGGCTGGAGCCCCGGTCGGGGATGGCCGGGACCGGCGTCGCGGCGCGGATGGACGGGCGCGCCCACCGCCGCACCGTCGCCGTCCTGGGCGAACTCGACGCGCTGCTGGTCGCCGACCACCCCTGCGCCGACCCCGCCACCGGAGCCGCGCACGCCTGCGGGCACAACGCCCAGATCGCCTCCCTGCTCGGCACCGCCTACGGCCTGGCCCCGGTCATGGACCGCCTCGACGGGGACGCGGCGCTGATGGCCGTCCCCGCCGAGGAGTGCATCGAGGTCGACTGGAGACTGGACCGCCGCGCCGCCGGGGACCTGGAGTTCATCGTCGGAAAGCCCGAACTCGTCAGGCTGGGCGCCTTCGACGGCGTGGACATGGCGATGATGGTGCACGCCGGCCCCGCCGTGGCGTCCCCGGCCATGTCGGTGTCCATGACGGCGAACGGGTCCCTGGTCAAGCGGGTGACCTTCCACGGAACCGCGGCCCACGCCGGCGCCACCCCCTGGAACGGGGCCAATGCCCTGAAGGCCGCCACCCTGTCCCTCGCCGCCATCGACGCCCAGCGCGACACCTTCCGCGACGCCGACGCGGTGCGGGTGAGCCAGATCCTCACCGGCGGCGAGGCCGTGAGCGCCGTTCCGGCCAGCGCGCGCATGGAGGTGATGGTGCGGGCCGCCACCGTCGAGGCGATGCAGGACGCGTCGGACAAGGTCGACCGCGCCCTGCGCGCCGGAGCGCTGGCGCTGGGCGTGCGCCTGGAGATCGAGACCGTGGGCGCCTACCTGCCGCTGCGGCCCGACGCCCCCTTCGCCGACCTCGCCTATGCCAACTGCGTCGAACTGTTCGGCGCCGGGGAGGTGGTGCGCGACGCCGGGTCCATGGGCGGCTCGACCGACATGGGCGACCTGGGGTTCCTCATGCCGGTGCTGCACCCGTGGTCGGCCTCGGGGTGCGACGCGCCCTTCCACGGGCCCGCCTTCCACACCGCCGACCACGAGGCGGCCGCCGTGGCCCCGGCCAAGGCCATGGCGATGACCGTGGTCGACCTGTTGGCCGACGGCGCGGCCGGAGCCGAGCGGGTCATCGCCGATTCCGGCCCCAAGCTGGGCACCGAGGAGTACCTGGACCTGCGGCGCTCCTTCGATGCCCACACCGTCGAGGACCCCCTGGAGCGGCTGCGATGAGCGGGGACGGGACCGCGTCGGCCCGCACGCACGGGACCGGTGCCGCTCGGAGCGCGGGCGCCCTGCACGAACGGGACGCCGTGGGGCTGGCGCGGATGCTCCAGGAGAAGCGCGTGTCGGCCCGCGAGGTCGTCGCGGCGCACCTGGACCGGATCGCCGAGGTGAACCCCCGCGTGAACGCGGTGGTGACACTCTGCGCAGAGCGCGCGCTGGAGGAGGCCGCGGCTGCGGACGAGCGCCTGGCCTCGGGGGCCGTCCCCGGCCCGCTGCACGGGCTCCCCGTGGCGGTCAAGGACACCCATGCGACGGCGGGGGTGCGTACCACCCTGGGCTCGCCGGTCTTCGCCCACCACGTCCCCGAGGCGGACGACCTGGTGGTGGAGCGGATGCGGGCCGCAGGGGCGATCGTGGTCGGTAAGACGAACGTGCCGGAGTTCGCTGCGGGCTCGCACACCTTCAACCCGGTGTTCGGCACCACCCGCAACCCCTACGACGCCTCCCGCTCGGCCGGGGGCAGCAGCGGCGGTGGGGCGGCGGCCCTGGCCGCGGGGATGCACCCGATCGCCGACGGCTCGGACATGGGCGGATCGCTGCGCAACCCGGCCTCGTTCACCAACGTGGTCGGACTGCGGCCCTCACCGGGCCGGGTCCCGGCGTGGCCGTCGGCGATGCCGTGGGAGACGCTGTCCACGCCCGGGCCGATGGGCCGGTCGGTGGCGGACGCGGCCCTGTTGCTGTCGGTGATCGCAGGGCCCGACCCGCGGGCGCCGATGGCGCTGGGCGAACCGGGCCGGGTGTTCGCCGATCCCTGGCCCGCGGAGGTGCGCGGGGCGCGGGTCGCGGTGGCGCCGGACTTCGGCGGGGCGCTGCCGGTCGCCCCCGAGGCGGCGGCCGTCGTCACCGCGGCGGCCCGGACCCTGGAGGGGCTCGGCGCCGCGGTCGAAGAGGCGGTGCCGGACTTCTCCGGAGCGGACGGCGTCTTCCGGACGTTGCGCGCGTGGCAGTTCCATCTGGCGTGGGGCCCGGTGATCGAGGCGCACCCGGGCGCGGTCAAGGAGGCGGTGGTGCGCAACGCGGCGGCGGGGGCCGCACTGAGCGGCGAGCGGGTGGGACGCGCCAAGCAGGGCCTGGCCGGGCTCTACCACCGGTTCCGTCTCTTCTTCGAGCGGTACGACCTGCTCCTGCTCCCGGTGAGCCAGGTGCCGCCCTTCGATGCCGGGGCCGAGTACCCCGCCGAGGTGGCGGGACGGCCCATGGGCGACTACCTGGAATGGATGGCGTCGTGCTACTGGGTCTCGGCGACCGGCTGCCCTGCGCTCTCCGTCCCGGGCGGTTTCACCGGCGAGGGGCTTCCCGTGGGCGTCCAGATGGTGGGCCCGCACAGGGCGGAACGGCGGCTCCTCGGGATGGCCGCGGCGTTCGAGGCCGCCACGGGGTATGGACGTCGGCGCCCGGGACTGAGCTGATGCATCTGCCCGGAGGACTCTTCAGCGCAACCTCAGTGCAGCCTTGACGATGTAGATTCAACTATGACAAAACGCAGAGCGCTGGCACGGCGATCGGTTCGCGCCTCCAGAGCGCTGGAGACACGAACCGATCGCAGCCTGAGGACTTTCTTCCCATCGGATTCCCGGAGACGGTGGAAGGCGCGAACGACGCCCTTACAGGCCTCCTCCAAGAGGATTCCATGACTCCAGAAGAACTGGCAGAGAGGATCAAGGCGAGCGCCGACCCCGAACAGGCCTATGAACTCATGGCCGCGCAGCCGATGAGGGCCCGCCAGGCCGCCCATCACGCCCTGCCCCTCGCCTCTCGCCTCGCCCTGTGGGAGGTCCAGTTCGACCGGTTCGCGGAGGACGAGGTCCTGAGGTCCGCATGGGCACCGATCCTGGGACATCGACCTGAGTTGAGGTCAAGGGCTGCGGCCGACGCGGGGAGGCCGGTACAGGGAGGACGGTCCGGGAAGGAGCCGCAGCGGCCGGGCGGCCCCGAGTCACCCCTCGGGACGGTCCTCCAGTAGAGCCTGCGCAACCGCACTGTCCGTCACCAAGGTCGACACCAGGCCGCTCTTGAGCGCCGCACCGATCGCCCTGGCCTTGGCCTCGTCGCCCGCTCCGGCGACGGCGACCACCTCGGGGACCTTGCGCAGCTGCTCGGCCCGGATGCTGATCACCCGCTCGTCCAGATCGCAGTGGACCGGCCGCCCCTCGGCGTCGATCAGCTGCGCCGACACCTCCGCCTGCACCCCCAGGCCGCTGTAGCGCGCGCGGGAGTCCGGGTCCAGGGACTGGAACACCGTGGAGTTGTGCTCGTCCCAGCCGCCGATGGCGACCACCGCCGTGGTGAGCCGGTCGTAGTGGGCGAAGGCCGAGGCGATACCGGGGTCCGCGCGCAGCGTCGCGGCCGTGGCCGCGTCGGGCAGGATCAGCGGGGCATAGACCGGGTAGGCCGGTCCGCCCGACAGCGACGCCGCCCGGCGGACCGTCTCCACCGAGCCGCCGCCGTCGGCGAACTCCGAGAGCACCCCGTTCAGCTGAACGACCGTGCACCGGGGAAGCTCGGCCAGTTCGGCGCCCACCGCCTGCAGCACCCGGCTCCAGGCCAGACCCAGCACCTCGCCGGGGCGCACGATCTCCGGCAGCAGCCGCGCCGCCGCCGCGCCCAGCGCCCTGCGGGTCTCCACCGGGTCCTCGGCGGCCTCCACCACGATCGCCCGGCGCAGCCCGTAGGCCTGCCGGAGCCGCTCCGACAGCTCACCGTCCAGCCGCGCGGGCAGGCGCACCTCGATGCGCACGATCCCCGCGCCGCGGGCCGTGTCCAGGTCCCGGGCCACCTTGAAGCGGCTCAGCCCGAACTCCTCGGCGATCTCCACCTTCGACCGCCCGTCCAGGTAGAACCTGCGCGCGATCGCGGCCAGCCGCACCATCTCCGCGGGGCCGCCCGCGGCGGCCTCCGGCGCCTCACTCCGCCGTTCGCTCATATGCGCAGCAGTGTACTCGATCGAGCGAGACGCATTGACACCGTGTTTCGCTTGGGTTTTCAATACACGAAACATCTGTGATCCAGGACGCTCACATGAGCGTCCCCGGTCACGCCACCCCCGACCCCTGGAGAGACCCCTCGTGCGTGCCGCCATCATCGACGAGCCCGGAACCGTCAGCGTGGGCGAGAGGCCCGACCCCGCCCCCGCCCCCGGCGGGGTGGTGGTCCGCGTCGGCGCCTGCGGGATCTGCGGAACCGACCTGCACATCGCCGACGGCGAGTTCCCGCCCAGCCCCTACCCCCTGGTCCCCGGGCACGAGTTCGCCGGGACCGTCACCGCCGTCGGCGAGGGCGCCCCCGGCGGCCTGCGCCCCGGCGACCGGGTGGCCGTGGACCCGTCCCTGTTCTGCGGCCACTGCACCTACTGCCGCGCCGGCCGCGGCAACCTCTGCGCGAACTGGGGCGCGATCGGCGACACCGTCGACGGCGCCTTCGCCGAGTACGCGTCCGTCCCCGCGGCCAACTGCTACCGCATCCCGGACACGATGACCCTGCGCCAGGGCGCCCTGGTCGAACCGCTCTCCTGCGCGGTGCACGGGCTGCGCCGGATCGGCGCGCAGGTCGGCGAGCGCTTCCTGGTGGTGGGCGCGGGCACGATGGGCCTGCTCCTGCAGCAGCTCCTGCAGCGCTCCGGCGCGCGCGTCACCGTCGTCGACCGCAACACCCGGCGGCTGTCCATCGCCGCCGGCCTGGGCGCGGAGGCGACCGCCGCCGACACCGCCGACCTCGCCGACGAGCGCTTCGACGCCGCGATCGACGTGACGGGCGCTCCCCCGGCCATCGAGGCCGCCTTCTCGGCGCTGCGCCGGGGCGGCCGCCTCCTGGTGTTCGGGGTCGCCGCCGACGACGCGCTGGTGTCGCTGTCGCCGTTCCGCGTCTACAACGACGAGATCACCATCGTCGGCTCCATGGCGGTGCTCAACAGCTTCGGCCCCGCCGTGGACCTGATCGGCTCGGGCGCGATCGAGACCGCCCCGCTGCTCACCGATGCGCTGCCGCTGGAGAAGTTCCCCGAGGCGCTGAGCATGATGCGCTCAGGGGCCGGAGTGAAGATCCAGGTCGTCCCCGACGAGGA
This sequence comes from Nocardiopsis baichengensis YIM 90130, assembly GCF_000341205.1. Classification (NCBI taxonomy): domain Bacteria; kingdom Bacillati; phylum Actinomycetota; class Actinomycetes; order Streptosporangiales; family Nocardiopsidaceae; genus Nocardiopsis; species Nocardiopsis halophila. The sequence goes on from NZ_ANAS01000004.1 coordinate 455,076, forward strand.
CGGCGCCCACGGCGACGGCGGCACCGCCTGACCCCCGAAGCGATCGGAAGAGGCAGCACAGTGCACCCCACCCCCTTCGCCCGCGCCGCCGCCCGCGCCTTCGCCGTCGCCGCGGCCGGGCTGCTGCTCACCGGATGCGCCGGCGCCGGGGCCACCGGCTCCGGCGGCGACTCCGTCCGGCTGACCGTCGCCATCGTCTCCAACCCCCAGATGCAGGACGCGATCTCGCTGGAAGAGCGCTTCCGCCGGGAGAACCCGGGGATCGAGGTCGACTTCGTCTCGCTCCCGGAGAACGAGGCCCGCGCCAAGATCACCACCTCGGTGGCGACCGGCGGCGGCGAGTTCGACGCGGTGATGATCAGCAACTACGAGACGGCCCAGTGGGCCGAGTACGGCTGGCTGGAGAACCTGCAGCCCTACATCGACGACTCCCCCGGCTACGACGACGGGGACTTCATCCCCTCGATCCGCGAGGACCTGTCCTACGAGGGCGACATGTACTCGGTGCCCTTCTACGGGGAGTCCTCCTTCCTGGCCTACCGCGAGGACCTCTTCGACCAGGCCGGCGTCGAGATGCCGGAGAACCCCACCTGGGACGAGGTGGCCGAGCTGGCCGCCGAGCTCGACGGCGTGGAGCCCGGCGTCTCCGGGATCTGCATGCGCGGCCTGGCCGGCTGGGGCGAGATGCTCAGCCCGTTCAACAGCATGCTCCACACCTTCGGCGGGCGCTGGTACGACCAGGACTGGAACGCCGAGCTGGACTCGCCCGAGTTCCGCCGCACCGCCGAGTTCTACGTGGACCTCACCCGCGAGCACGGCCAGACCGGGGCGGCCAACAGCGGATTCGGCGACTGCCTGAACCGCTACGCCCAGGGGCGGGCGGCGATGTTCTACGACTCCACCTCCATGGTGAGCACCATCGAGGACGACAGCGCCGGGACGGTGGCCGGGCTCAACGGCTACGCCCCCGCGCCGGTGTCCGAGTCCGACTACGGCGGCTGGCTCTACACCTGGTCGCTGGGGATCCCCTCCACCTCCGAGCACAAGGAGGAGGCCTGGGCGTTCCTGGAGTGGATGACCGACAAGGACTACATCCGCCTGGTCGCCGAGGAGTACGGCTGGCAGCGGGTCCCGCCCGGCAACCGGCTCTCGACCTTCGCCGAGCCCGAGTACCAGGAGGCCGCCGGCGCCTACGCCGACCCCATGCTGGAGGGCATCGAGCAGGCCGACCCCGCCGAACCGACGACACGGCCGGTCCCCTACCACGGCATCGGGTTCCTCGCCATCCCCGAGTTCCAGGACCTGGGCACCCGGGTCAGCCAGCAGCTCAGCGCCGCCATCGCCGGGCAGGTCACCGTCGAGGAGGCGCTCGCCCAGAGCCAGCGCTACGCCGAGGACGTCGGCGACACCTACAAGGAGGACGAACGATGAGCGCTGCGACCGCGCCCGCGCCGGAGGCGCCCGCGGCGCCGGCGCGGCGGACGGGACCGGACCGGCCCCCGCGCGCCAACGGGTGGGCCCGGCGCGCCCCGCTCCTGCCCGCACTGGTGTTCCTGCTGGTCACCACCCAGCTTCCGTTCCTGGCCACGATCGTCTACTCGCTCCGGTCATGGAACCTGCTGCGCCCGGACTCCCAGGCGTGGGTGGGCCTGGCCAACTACGCGGGGGTGTTCACCGACCGCCAGTTCCTCGGGGCCGCGGCCAACACGGTGCTGATCACCGCCTCGTGCGTGGTGGTGGCGATGCTCCTGGGGATCGGCCTAGCGCTGCTGCTGGACCGGCCGTTCCGGGGGCGCGGGGTGGTGCGCACCCTGGTCATCACCCCGTTCCTGGTGCTGCCGGTGGCCACCGCGCTGCTGTGGAAGCACATCATGTTCGAGCCGGTGTTCGGGCTGGTCAACTTCGTGCTGGCGCCGTTCGGGGCGGGCGGGACCGACTGGGCCTCGCAGTCGCCGGTGTTCTCGGTGGTGGTCGCCCTGGTGTGGCAGTGGACGCCGTTCATGGCCCTGCTGGTCCTGGCGGGCCTGCAGAGCCAGGGCAAGGACGTGATCGAGGCGGGCCAGGTCGACGGCGCGTCCCGGTGGCAGATGTTCGTCTGGGTCACCCTGCCGCACCTGCGCCGCTACATCGAGCTGGGTGTGCTCCTGGGGTCCATCTACGTGGTCAACACCTTCGACACGATCTACATGATGACCCAGGGCGGTCCGGGGACCGCCAGCTCCAACCTGCCCTTCTACATCTACCAGCGGACCTTCCTCGGGTTCGACATCGGCCAGTCGGCGGCCATGGGCGTCGTGGTGGTGGTCGGCACCATCATCGTGGCCACCCTCGCGCTGCGGCTGATCTTCCGCACCTTCATGAACGCACAGGAGGCGAGAACGTGACCGCCGTGAGCCCCCCGCGTCCGGCACGACGCGCCCGCGCGAGCGCGCGCGGCACCGCCCTGACCGCGGCCACCTGGGTGATCGCGCTGGTGTTCGTCTCGCCGGTGCTGTGGCTGGTGCTGACCGCCTTCAAGGAGGAGAACCAGGCGGCGACCGATCCGCCGACGCTGTTCTTCCAGCCGACGCTGGACCGCTTCTCGGCGGTCCTGGACGCCGACTTCCTGCCGTACGTGGGCAACTCCCTGATCGCGACGCTGGCCTCGACCCTGCTGGTGCTGGTGCTGGGCCTGCCCGCCGCCTACGCGCTGTCGGTCGCCCCGGTGAAGCGCACCCAGGACGTGCTGTTCTTCTTCATCTCCACGAAGATGCTGCCGGTGGTGGCCGTCGTGGTGCCCATCTACGTGGCCGCCTCGCACCTGTCCATGCTGGACAACGTGTGGACGCTGGTGGTGCTCTATACGGCGATGAACCTGCCCATCGCGGTGTGGATGCTGCGGTCCTTCTTCCTGGAGGTGCCCGGGGCGATCGTGGAGGCCGCACGGGTCGAGGGCGCGGGCCTGCCGCGGATCCTGTGGTCGGTGATGCTGCCGGTGATGGCGCCCGGCATCGCGGCGACCGCACTGATCTGCACGATCTTCGCCTGGAACGAGTTCTTCTTCGCGGTCAACCTCACCGCCGCCCAGGCCGCCACCGTCCCGGTGTTCCTGACCGGCTTCATCACCAGTGAGGGGCTGTTCGTGGCGCAGCTGTCCGCGGCCGCCGTGATGGCCTCGCTGCCGATCGTGGTGGTGGGCTGGACCGCCCAGCGGCAGCTGGTGCGCGGCCTGTCCATGGGCGCGGTGAAATGACGGGCGGGGGCCGCGGCGCCCCGCCCGCGGCGGCCCCGCCATGATGGGGGACCGTCGGATAGTCCCGGTCCCGGTGCCGCGGCGAGCGCCGCGGCACCGGGACCTCCGAACGTCGGGAGACACATGATCATCGTCTGCGGCGAAGCGCTCGTGGACCTCATCCCCGGGGAGTCCGCCGGCGACTGGAGGGCGCTGCCGGGCGGCGGCGCCGCCAACGCCGCCATCGCGCTGAACCGGCTGGGGGCGCCCGCGCCCCTGCTCTGCCGCCTGTCCGGGGACCATTTCGGCCGGATGCTCCGCGCCCACCTGGAGGGGAACGGGGTGGACCTGCGCTGGGCGGTGGACGCCCCCGAGCAGACCACCCTGGCCTTCGTCGCGGTCGACGGGGCGGGCTCGGCCGAGTACACCTTCTACGCCCAGGGCACCGCGGACTGGCAGTGGTCGCCCGAGGAACTGCCCTCCGCCACCGGCGGTTCGTGCGTGCACGTGGGGACCCTGGCCACGGTGCTGGAGCCGGGGGCCTCGGTGCTGCGGTCGTGGCTCAGGGCGCGGCGCGGGGACACCGTGGTCTCCTACGACGTCAACGTCCGCGCCGTCGCCTGCCCGGACATGGACGCCTACCGGGACAACGCGCGCGCGTGGTGCGATGTGGCGCACGTGCTCAAGGCCAGCGCCGACGACCTGGCGCTGCTCTTCCCCGAGCAGTCCCCGGTGGAGGCGGCCCAGGCCCTGGTGGAGGAGCACGGCCTGCGCCTGGCGCTGGTCACCCTGGGCGGCGAGGGGGCCGTGGCGGTGACGCCCGGGCACGAGCCGATCCGGGCCTCCGCGCCGCCGGTGGAGGTGGTCGACACCGTGGGAGCGGGCGACGCCTTCATCGGCGCCTACCTGTCCGAGCTGGAGCGCCGCGGATTCCTGGCGAGTCCGGCGGCCCTGGAAGGGCTCGGGCCCGAGGAGGCCGCCGAGACGCTGGGGTTCGCCGCGAACGCGGCCGCCCTGGCGTGCACGCGCGCCGGTTCCTCCCCGCCCACGCGGGACGAGGTGGACACCGCGTTCGGCAAGGCGGTCTCCTGAAGTGCGGGCCTCGCTGGCCGCACCCGGGGAACGCTCCGCCCCTTGCACCTCGGAGCGCTTCCCGGGCCGAAGGAGCGCACCCCGTCCCCTGAGGGAGATCCCATGGCACTCATAGCGGGCGTCGACAGTTCGACGCAGGCCACCAAGATCGTCGTGCGGCGCGCCGAGGACGGCGCACTCGTGCGCACGGGCCGCGCCCCGCACCCCGACGGCACCGAGGTCGACCCCGAGGCCTGGTGGCGCGCCTTCCAGGAGGCCGCGTCCGGCGGGCTGCTGGAGGGCGTCGAGGCGATCGCGGTCGCCGCCCAGCAGCACGGCCTGGTGGCCCTGGACGAGCAGGACCGGGTGGTGCGCCCGGCCCTGCTGTGGAACGACACCCGTGCCGCGGGCGCCGCCGCCGACCTGGTCGCCGAGCTGGGCGGCCCCAAGGCGTGGGCGGACGCGGTGGGCAGCGTCCCGGTGTCCAGCTTCACGGTGGCCAAGCTGCGCTGGCTGGCCGAGCAGGAGCCGGAGAACGCCTCCCGGGCCGTGCGGGCCGTCCTGCCGCACGACTGGCTGACGCGGCGCATCACCGGCGCGCAGGAGGCCGTGACCGACCGCGGCGACGCGTCGGGGACCGGCTACTTCTCGCCGGGCGAGGGCGCCTACCGCGACGACCTGGTGCGCCTGGCGTTCGGCCGGGAGCTGCTGCTGCCCCGCGTCGCCGGCCCCGGTGAAGCGCTGGAGTGCGCCCCCGCCCCGGGGCGGGAGGCGCTGCGGGCGGCCGGCGTGGGCACCGGGGACAACATGGGCGCGGCCCTGGGGCTGGGGCTGCGCCCGGGCGACGTTGCGGTGTCGGTGGGCACCTCGGGCACCGCCTTCGCCTCGGTGCCGCGGCCCACCGCCGACGAGCGCGGGCTGGTGTCCGGGTTCGCCGACGCCGCCGGGGGCTTCCTGCCCCTGGTGTGCACGCTCAACGCGGCGCGCGTGCTGGAGGCCGGGGCGACGGCCCTGCAGGTCGGCCGCGAGGAGTTCGACCGGCTGGTCCTCTCGGCCGGGCCGGGGGCCGAAGGGCTGGTGCTGCTGCCCTACCTGGAGGGCGAGCGCACGCCGAACCTTCCGGAGGCCGCCGGGCGGCTGGACGGCATCACCGGTGCGAACCTGCGCCCGGCCAACATCGCGCGGGCGTTCGTGGAGGGCATGCTGTGCGGCCTGGCCGACGCCGTGGACGCGCTGGCCGACAACGGCGTCCCGGTGGAGCGGGTGCTGCTCATCGGCGGCGGCGCGCGCTCTGAGGCCGTGAAGACGCTGGCGCCCCAGGTGTTCGGGCGCCCCGTGCTGGTGCCCGAGGACAGCGAGTACGTCGCCGACGGCGCCGCGCGGCAGGCGGCGTGGGCCCTGCTCGGCGGCGCCGAGCCCCCTGAGTGGGGCACGGGTGCACAGACCGAGGAGTGGACCGGTGAGGCCGCCCCGGAGGTCAGGGAGCGCTACGCCGAGGTACGTGCGCACCTGCAGGCCCAGAACCCGTGATCACGGGTGGCGTGCGCGGCTCGGGCGGTGTGGTCCGGGCCCGCTGAGGACGCGGGGGGCCGGGCAAAAGACCGGCCCCCTGCGCATTCGCTCGCCATCCGGTCGGCGATGCTGCGGGAGCAGCACCTGTCTTCGCCCCTAGGGTCGAAACGCATGGGAGGTCACGCCATGCCTGTGGGTCCCTCGGGCGGCGCCTCAGGGGGCGCCTCAGGGGGCGGTGCCTGTTCCGCTTCGACTCCTACCGGCTCGCGCGACCCCAGGTCGATGCGGAACGGCGGATAGGTGTCGGTCATGAGGAAGGCGTAGGCCGCGACGCGGAACCACCAGCGGGCGATGCCCATCAGGAAGTCGAACAGCCCCCGCGGGTAGCGTGCCGTGAACAGCAGCGCGACCGCCACGATCAGCACCAGCACCGGCACCAGGCCGATGCCGACCGCCATCGCGTCCGAGGCGGCCGTGTCCGCGGACTCCTCTGTCATGAAGCCCTTGTCGAAGCCGTTGCCAACGGCGAACGCCAGCCCGCTGAAGAAGACCGTGAGGACCAGGTAGTGGGGGAGGGCGAGCAGCCACCACTTGACCAGGACCAGCCCCCGGGAGAGCTCTCCGGGCTCGGCGATGTCCAGGCGCGCAGGGTAGTCGGGGGCCGGCCCGAGGGTGAAGGGCGGGTACCGGTCGGTGCCGAGCACGTTGTAGCCGTAGAAGTCCACGCGCCACGACCACCGCAACACCCCGAGGTTGAAGCGGTAGATCCAGCCCGGGTAGCGCGCGGTGATCAGGATCGCGACGAACGCCACGATCGTGAGCACCAGGAAGGCCAGCCACAGGAAGAACAGGATGATGTAGTGCGGTATCGCCAGGAGCCACTTGACCAGCCACATCCAGCGGCTCGGGTTGTCCAGGTCGCCTTCGACCCGGACCGGGGTGGTCGACATCTCGATGCCCTCCAGACACAGGGGATGGTCCTGCGTAAGGCCATGTGATCGGCCGTCCCCCCGGGATGACGGCGGTCGGTTGCAGCGGTCTCCAGTGGACCGCGCACGAACGCCACCCGATTAGGGGTGAACCGCCCTCGATCCGGGGACCTTCGGGCACTCCGTCCGCACCACCGCAGAGCCGTTGAGAAGGGCGAGGGTGACGAGGCGATCGTGGATGCCTCGTTCACCGAGAGGTTCCTCGACTATGCGGCGGAGGACGCGGTGCTCTGAGCCTCTGTCCCTCTGATCGGGTCGGACGCGCGGCCGGAGGGGCCTCAGGCGACCGCGATCAGGCCGGCGAGGGTCAGTGTCGCGATGAACGTGCTCGCGGCGGCTCCCAGTGCCAGGGGGCGGGCTCCGCTCTTCGCCAGGGTCGGGAGGTGCACCCCGGTCCCCATCGCGAACAGGCCCGCCGAGAGCAGTACCGTCTGCAGCGCTTCCCCGAGGGCCAGCGCCTCCTCCGGGAGCAGGCCGCTGCCGCCGACCGCCGCCGCCACGAGGAAGCCGACGACGAAGAGCGGGACCAGCGGCGGACGGTGACCGCTCCCCCGCTCAGGGGGACCGGTCGCCGTGCGCCTCCGCCAGGCCCCGAGGGCGACCATCAGCGGCGCCAGGAGCACGACCCGGGTCAGTTTCACCACCACCGCGACGGCCAGCGCCGTTCCTCCCACCGCGCCCGCTGCCGCCGCCACCTGGCCGACCTCGTGGACGCTCGCGCCAATCCACATCCCCGTCAGGTCGGGGCCCAGCCCGAACGCCGCCCCGAGGGCGGGCAGCACCGGAATCGCGATGGTCCCGAACACGGTCACCAGTCCGACCGCGGTCGCCACGTCATCGTCGTCGCCGCCCACGGCATCGTTGGCCGCGGCCACGGCCGACGCCCCGCACACCGACACCCCGGCGGCGATGAGCATCCTGCGCTCAGGCCCGATCCCCATCACGCGCCCGAGGGCCACGGTCGCGACGAAGGTCGCCACGAGCCCGCCGGCCACCACCAGCAGGACGGGCCCGCCCAGTGCCAGCACGGACGGCAGCGACAGGCCCAGCCCCAGGAGCACGATCCCCGCCCGCATCGGCGTCTTCACCGCCGCCTTCAGGCCGGGCCGTGCCCGGTCGGGGACGAGGCCCGTGTTGGCCAGCACCGCCCCCAGGATCAGTGCGGCGACCAGGGCACCGACGTCCGGGACGAACGCGTGCAGCACCAGCGCGGCCGCCACTCCGGCCGCGGTCAGCGCGGCCCCGGGAAGCAAGCGGACGTAGCGCTCCGGGATTCGGGGCACCTGAGGGGAAGGGGACTTTCTGAGCATGCCCCCACCGTCCCGCCGCCCGCCGCCTCCCGGTAGCCGCCGAATCCGCGGGAGGACATGCAGTCACTGCATGAATCCTCCCTCCACCGGGCGGGTGGCCTACAGTGACCGCATGACCAACGGCCACCCGCGCAACGGCGCGCCGGGGGCGGGAGCAGGGGCCCACCGCACGTGGCCCGACCTCGCCAGCATCGAACTGTTCCTGCTGGTCGTGGAGGAGGGCAGCATCGGCCGGGCCGCCGCCCGCGCCGGGCTCACCCAGGCCTCCGCCGGACGGCGGCTGGACACCCTCGAACGCGAGCTGGGCGTCCCCCTCCTGCTGCGCACCACCGGCGGCTCCCGGCCCACCCCGCAGGGGCGCACCGTCGCCGACTGGTCCCAGGCCGTCCTGGACGCCGCCCGCGACCTGACCGGCGGCGTCGCGGCGCTGCGCCGGGACCGCAGGGCCACGCTGCGCCTTGCGGCCAGCATGACCGTGGCCGAGTACCTGGTCCCGGGGTGGCTGGCGCGCCTGCGCGAACGGGCGCCGGAGGTGGCGGTCGCGCTCGAGGTGCTCAACTCCGAGGAGGTCGCCCAGCGGGTGCGCGACGGCGACGCCGACCTGGGCTTCGTGGAGTCCTTGGACGCCCCGCACGGGCTCGACCGGCGCCTGGTGCGCCGGGACCGCCTGGTCGCCGTCGTCGCGCCGGGGCACCCGTGGGCCGCGCGGAGCCGCCCCCTGCCCGCCCGCACCCTGGCCGGGACGGCCCTGGTCACCCGCGAGCGCGGGTCCGGGACGCGCACGACCCTGGAACAGGCGCTGCGCTCGGCGCTCGGCGCCGACCCGGAACCCCCGGCACTGGAGCTGCCCTCGAACGCGGCGGTGAAGGTGGCGGTCCAGAGCGGGGCGGCGCCGGCCGTGCTCAGCGAACTCGCCGTCGCCGCCGAACTGGCCGACGGCCGCCTGCGGGAAGTCCCGGTCGGCGGCGTCGACCTGCACCGCCCGCTGCGTGCCGTGCGCCGCCCGCACACCCGGCCGGTTCCCCCGGCCGACCTCCTCGTCGAGATCTCCGCCGAAGGGGAGTGACGGGCTGCGGCCCGCCGCCCCTCAGCCCGTGGGCGCACAAGGCCGAGGGGCGCCGAGGGGTTCGGGCACGGCTCCCTCTGCCTCCGGCAGAGGGGGACCGCGCCCGAACCCCGGGCCTACTGAGGGCTCCTCACTCCCCGGCCCGGCGGAGGACCGCCCGCGCCTGGCCCAGCAGGGGCGCGTCGATCATGCGTCCCTCGTACCGGAACACCCCCGAAGGGTTCTCCTCGGCCGCCTTGAGGACGCCGCGCGCCCAGCGCACCTCCTCCTCGGGCGGGCGGAAGGCCTCCCGGATGGGCTCGGCGTGGCCGGGGTGGATGCACATCTTGGCCCTGAAACCGGTCTCGGCCGCCTCGCGCGCCTCCGAGGCCAGCCCGTCCAGGTCCGCGATGTCCAGGTACACCGTGTCGACCGCGGGCTTGCCGTGCGCCGCCGCGGCGATCAGGACCGAGGAGCGCGCGTGCACCACCACGTCGTGCATGCCCCCGGTTGAACGGCGGCTCGACGCCCCGCCGAGGTCGGCCATCAGGTCCTCGCCTCCCCAGGTGAGCGCGGCGCACCCGGGCTCTGCGGCGATTGCGGGGGCGGCCAGGACGCCTGCGGCCGACTCGCACAGCGCGATCACCCGGGCCGGCTCCAGCGCGCGCACGGGCCCCGCCCCCTCGGCCTTGGGCAGCATCACGAACCGCACGCCCAGTTCCCGCACCGCGCGCGCGTCCTGCTCCCACCACGGACTGCCGAAGGGGTTGACGCGGACGATGGTCCGTTCCGGGTCCAGCTGCGGCCAGGCCTGGGACAGCTGCTCCCGCGCGCCGTCCTTGGCGTCGGGGGCGACGCTGTCCTCAAGGTCGATGATGACCGCGTCGGCGCGGGCCGCGGCCTTGGCATAGCGGTCGGGCCGGTCACCCGGGCAGAACAGCAGCGCCGGGCCGGGGATGTCGGGACCGCCGGTCATCGCTCCCCCTCCGGCTTGCACAGCATCAGGGCGCTGCGCTGAGCGCGCGCGACGAGTTCGCCGTCCTGGTTCAGGGCGCGGTGCTCGAACTTCACGACGCCGTTGCCCGGGCGGGAGGAGGAGAGCCGCTTCTCCAGCACCGTCGTCTCGGCGTAGAGCGTGTCCCCGTGGAAGACGGGGCGGGGGAAGGCGATCTCCCCGAAGCCCAGGTTGGCCACGGTGGTGGCCTGGGTCAGCTGGGCCACGCTCAGCCCCACCAGTGTGGAGAGGGTGAACAGGCTGTTCACCAGCGGACGCCCGAACTCGGTGGACGCGCTGAAGTGGGCGTCCAGGTGCAGGCTCTGCGGGTTCATGGTGAGGGTGCTGAAGAAGGTGTTGTCCGCCTCGGTGACGGTGCGTCCGGGCCGGTGCTCGTAGACCGCGCCCTCCTTAAGCTCCTCGTAGTACAGGCCGCGCTGCACGATCCGCTCAGGGGTCGCCTCCGGACCGCGTTCCTCCACGTCGCCTCCTCGTCGAGCCGTTCCGGGCGGGGTGTGCCCGTGATCACTTCGCCATGCTTGCACACCGCCTCCGCGCCGCCCGGCCCGGGAGCTCCCCTCTGAGGGACGTGTGTCCGTGTCGCGAATTTTCGGCGGAGCACGGCATGCGTGCGCCTTCTGAGAGGAATAGAGTCCGATCCGACGCTTCACCCCGACGCCCACCCCCTACGCGCACGAGCCGTGCCCGCGCCGCGCGCTAGATCGGACCGACGATGACCGAGCCGACGATCGACGACCGCGTCCCCCACTCCGCCCGGGTGTGGAACTACTGGTTGGGCGGCAAGGACAACTACGCCGTCGACCGCGAGGTCGGCGAAAGGCTCAAGGAGATCGTGCCCGAGGGCGTGGTGAGCGCACGCGCGGACCGGCAGTTCCTGGCGCGCTCGGTCCGCCACGCCGTGCTCGACGGCGGCATCCGCCAGTTCCTCGACGTCGGCACCGGGCTGCCCACGGCCGACAACACGCACGAGGTCGCGCAGGCCGCCGCGCCGGAGTGCCGGGTGGTCTACGTCGACAACGACCCGCTGGTCCTGGTCCACGCCCAGGCGCTGCTGGTCGGAACGCCCGAGGGCGCCACCGACTACATCCACGCCGACGTGCACGACCCCGAGGCGATCCTGGCGCAGGCGTCCCGCACCCTCGACACGGGGGCGCCCGCGGCCGTCGTCCTGTCGAGCGTGCTGAACTACGTGGTCTCCCAGGAGGAGGCCCGCGCCATCGTCTCCGCGCTGATGGGCGCCTTCCCCTCGGGGAGCCTCCTGATCGTCGGGCACCCCACGGCCGACGTCGTCCCCGAGCGCATGGAGGAGCTGCTCCGGGTCTGGAACGAGGCCAACCCCCACCCCATGCGGACGCGCAGCAAGGGCGAGATCGAAGAGCTCTACGAGGGGCTGGAGCTTCTGGAGCCGGGCGTCGTCTTCGCTCCCGACTGGCGGCCCGACGCCGGCACGCTCTTCGCCGGCCGCGCCATTCCGCACCTGGTGGCCGTCGGCCGCAAGCCCTGAGCCAGGGCCGCGGCGCCAGGGCCCCGGCCCCGGGGAGCGCGAGGGCGCTGCGGCGCCCAAGGCGCCCAAAGCGCCCTGTGGGACGCGGTCTCCGTATCCGGACCGCGGTCCCATCGGTGTCCCACCGCACTCCGCCGTCGGCAGAGCACGTATCCGTATGGGTAAGACGGCGGACCGGTCGTCCGTAGGGCGGCCGGTGGACTTCCGTGCACCCAACCGGCCCCGAGTGCGCACGTTCTCACCGCTCAGGGCCCCAGAATTGATCGTGCGGCCGGAGGTCCTGGAATCCGGGCCGCACCGAGGGGATCCCCTGGGGGAGCAGTGTGCGGACGTCGCTTGAGGGGGAGCGGCGTCGCCGCTCCTCCAGGGACCACTCTCCCGCCGTGCCCGCCTCGTGTCCAGCCCGCGCCGTCCGTCCGCGCGGGGGACCGGCGGCACGGCGGTCCCATGTCCGCACCGTTCTCCCCGCCTCGGCCGACGCGGCCGACGGCGCGCGGGCGCCGCCCGCGGCGCTCACGGCCCCTGACCACGCCCTCATCGGAGGGCCGTCACTCGGGGGCGGGCTCGGCCAGCCGCTGCCCCACCAGCACCCGGGAGGACACGCCGAGCTTGGCCAGGATGTTCTCGACGTGGGTGTCCACGGTCCGCTTCGAGATGATCAGGCGCTCGGCGATCGCGCGGTTCGACAGCCCTTCGGCGATCAGGCCGGCGACCTCGCGCTCACGGACGGTCAGCGCGGCCCGGCCCGGAGGCGGGTCCCGGCGCCCGGGCGTCAGGGTGTCCGCCCCGGCGACCGCCGCATCGGCGACCTCGTCCAGGGGGTGCTCCGCCCCCTCGGCGAACAGCTCGGCGAAGTGCCCCTCCCCCAGGCCGGCGCAGAGCGCCCGCACCGCCTCCTGGTGGAACGCCTCCATGATCGCGGTGCCGCCCAGCCGCTCCCCCGCCCGCTCCCACAGGGGGTCGGCCGCGCCCAGGAGCCAGGCCGCGCGCTCGAGGCGCTCCTGCCCCAGCGCGCCCAGGGCGCTGACCTCCAGGGAGTAGGCCAGGCCGACGAAGTCGCCGAGCTCACGCTTCATCCTGATGGCGGGGCCCGCGGCGGCCTCGGCGCCGTCGGTGTCGCCCTTGAAGGTCAGGGCGGCGCTGGTGATGACCAGAATGTAGGAGCGCAGCCACATCTCGGTGTCCAGCCCCTCCAGGCGCGCCAGCCCCTCGGCGCCCACCGCCACCGCCTCGTCCAGCCGGCCCGCCAGCAGGTGGAGGTAGGCCTGCTGGGCCAGGAGGGACACCTCGGTCGTGAAGTCGCCCGCGGCCTTCGCCGCGGCCAGGCAGGCGTCGTACTCGGGAACGGCGTCGTCGTGCCGTCCGGCGAACACCAGCGCGAGGTGGCGGTACAGGTGGATGCGCCCCCTCAAGCGCTCGTCCGGGCCCTCCGGCAGGTCCGTCGCCTGGTCCAGGTCGGCCAGGGCCTCATCGAGTTCGCCGCGGAAGGTCCCCAGGTAGGCCCGGACCCCCATGGGCCACACGCGCTCAGGGGCGTGCTCGGGCAGCGCCTCCACGGCCTTGGACAGCCAGTACCTGCCCTCCTTGAGGCGGCCGGAGATCTGCCAGTAGCCCCACAGGGACGCGGCCAGGTGCGCCGCGCGCGTCTCCCACCCCGCCGTGCCGAAGGCGTACTCCAGGGCGACCCGGATGTCGGCGTGCTCGGCGGCGAGCGCGCGAAAGCTCCCGAGCTGCTCTTCGGTGAAGCGCCGGTCGAGGCGGTCGGCCAAGCGCCGGCAGCGCTCGATGTGGCGACCGCGGAGCTCCCGCTCCTCCCCCGCCTCGGCCAGCCGCTCGGCCCCGTACTCGCGCAGCGTGTCCAGCTGCCGGTAGCGGTCGCCGCCCTGGTCGGCGCGCAGCACCACGGACTTGTCGACGAGGCCGATCAGGGCCTCCAGCACCTCGGCCCGGTCGAGCCCGTCGCCGGCGCACACCTCTTCGGCGGCCTCGGCGTCGAATCCCCCCGCGAAGACGGACAGCCGGCGCCAGAGCACCCGCTCCTGGGGCGTGCACAGGTCGTGGCTCCACTCGATGCCGGTGCGCAGCGTCTGGTGGCGGGACAGCGCCGCCCGGGAGCCGCCGGTCAGCAGCTGGAAGCGGTCTTCGAGCCGCTCCACCAGGCGCTGCAGCGGCAGGGCGCGCAGCCGCACGGTGGCCAGTTCGATGGCGAGCGGGATGCCGTCCAGGCGGCGGCACAGGCGCACCGCGTCGCGGCGGCCGGTCTCGTCCAGGGCGAAGCCGGGCACGACCGCGGCGGCCCGCCGCTCGAACAGCTCCACGGCGCTGTGCCGGAGGGCGTCGGCGTCGTCCGGGTCGGGCACCGGCATCGGCGGGACGGGGTGGCTGAACTCGCCGAGGACGTTGAGGGCGTGCCGGGAGGTCGCCAGGACCGTCACCCCGGGGCACTCCCGCAGCACGACCTCGGTGAGCATGGCGCAGGCGTCGCTCAGGTGCTCGCAGGTGTCCAGGACCAGGAGCAGGTCGCGTCCGCGCAGGTACTCCAGGAGCACGTCCAGCTGGCAGCGGGCGTCCTGCTCGGCGAGGCCGAGCGTGGAGGCGACGGTGTGCGCGATCAGCTCGGGGTCGCGCAGTCCGGACAGCTCGACGAAGCGCGCGCCGTCGGCGTAGCGCGGTGCCACGCGCTCGGCCACGTGCAGCGCGATCCGGGTCTTGCCGACGCCGCCGGGGCCCAGCACGGTGACCAGCCGCCCCTGGCCGAGGAGGTCGGTGACCCGGGCCACCTCCTCCTCCCTGCCGACGAACCCGGTCAGCTGCCGGGGGAGCGCCCCCGCCGTCCGCTGGATCATGATGCAGGTCCTCGCCCGTCCACCGTGACGCCGTATTCCGCCTCAGTGCGCACTGTACCGACACGAGGCGCTGCGTATACGGCGATTCCCTGAATCGCCCCCGGACGCGGAGGCACCCCCGCCTCACCGGCCGCCGGCCGCCGCACCGGCACCGGCAGGGGGCCGTGCGCGCCCTGCGCCGGGGACCCTGCCGCGGGCCCCGGCCGCGCCCAGGAAGGCCGGGGAGGGCGGATCGGCCGCCGACCCGCCCGGCACGACCAGGCGTTCGGGAGAACCCGGCGGCACACCGAGGTTCCCGGGGCCTGCCCTCAGCGGTCGGCGACGGCCGCGCCGATCGCACCGACCAGGCGTTCGAGGATCGGCCGCGGGGTGGCGAAGTTCAGGCGCACCCACCCGCGCCCCGCCTCACCGCACTCGGCTCCGTCCACGACGGCGACGCCCGCGTGCTCACGGAGCCACCCGGCCGGGTCGTCGTCGGGCACCAGGCCGCCCAGGTCGATCCAGGCCAGGTAGGTCCCCTCGGGAGGCCGGTAGGCGGCGCCGGGCAGGTGCTCGGCCAGCAGGTCGCCCAGGGCGCGCCGGTTGCCGTCCAGGTAGTCCAGGACCTCGGCCAGCCACGGCGCGCCGTGGCGGTAGGCGGCGGTGTTGGCCGCCATGCCGAGGACACTGGCGCCGTGGAGGGTGAACGGCTCCATGCGCTCCACCGTCTCCGCGTCGGCGTCGTTGGTGACCATCAGTTGCGCGCACTTGAGGCCGGGGATGTTCCAGGCCTTGGAGGCGGATGTGGCGGTGATGCTGTGCCCGGCGGCGGTGGGACCGGTCGAGGCGTAGGGGACGTGCTCGTGCCCCGGGTAGGTGAGCGGTGCGTGCACTTCGTCCGCGAACACGCGCCCGCCGTGCCGGTCGACGACGTCGGCGACCGCCTCCAGCTCCCGACGGGTGAACACTCGGCCCAGGGGGTTGTGCGGATTGCACAGGACCAGCAGGTCTCCCCCGCTCTCGAAGGCCTCGGCGAGGGCGCAGGGGTCGAGGGCCCAGCCGTCTCCGCCACGCCGCATGGGGACCTGGACGATGTCGCGCCCCAAGCGCGCGGGAATCGTCAGGAAGGGCATGTAGCACGGCGTGGGAAGGATGATCGGGCTCCCCTGCCGGGAGAAGTGGGTGACGGCGATCTCGAAGGCGCGCAGCACGTCGGGCACCGTGTGGATCCGCTCGGCGGGGGCGCTCCAGCCGTAGGCCTTGTCGTACCAGTCCCGGCAGGCCTCGGCCAGCTCGGCGGCGGCTCCCGGGGGCGGGTAGCCGAAGGCGGCGCCCTCGACCGAGGAACGCAGCGCCTGGAGGACCGGTTCCGCGGTCCCGAAGTCCGTTTCGGCGACGAACGCGCCCAGGACGCCGTCACCGAAGCGCGACCACTTCAGCGTCCCCTTCGCCCGCAGCTCTTCGGCCGTCAGTGCATCGAACTCCTCGGCCAGGCCCATGCGCCGCCCCTTCCCTCGTCTCCCTCGTCCCGGTCCGCCGCACCACGTCCTCCGCGATGCGTTCCCGCCCGGCGGGGGCGCACCCTCGGCGGTCCCGCCGACGGCACGCGTCCGCCCGTCGGGCCGCGCCCGCCGAGCCCTCTCCACGCCGCCCCTTCCCGGTCTTCCCCGCCACGGGGCGCTCTCCCCCACCGCCGCAGGTCCTGCCCCCGGTGGCCGCACCCGGCCATCTATTGCGTATTACGAAACTGATTGCGCTATACCCAACCGTGTTCGAGAATGTTGGTGCAGGATCCCAGTCCTACGTCGGGTTCCTCGTTCCGCGCCTCCTGCGGGAGACCGTGCCCCGGCGGGACGGGGGCCTTGAGGGGTGATGTCGTTGCCAATCCCGACCGACCTGGAGATCGCCCGCGGCGCCGAGCTGGAGCCGCTGTCGAGCATCGCCGACAGGATGGGGCTTCCGCCGGAGCTGCTGGAGCCCTACGGCGACCACGTGGCCAAGATCCGCCTGTCCGCGCTGGACGCGCTCAGCGAACGCCCCCGCGCCCGCTACGTCGTCGTGACCGCGGTGACGCCCACACCTCTGGGCGAGGGGAAGACCACCACCACGGTCGGACTCGGCGACGGCCTCAACCGCATCGGCCACCGCGCCTCCATCGCGATCCGCCAGCCCTCGATGGGACCCGTGTTCGGCATCAAGGGCGGGGCGGCCGGCGGCGGCTACAGCCAAGTGGTGCCGATGGAACGCCTCAACCTGCACCTGACCGGCGACATCCACGCGGTCGGCGCCGCGCACAACCTGCTGGCCGCCCTCGTGGACAACCACCTCTTCCGCGACAACTCCCTGGACATCGACCCGCACGACGTCTCCTGGCGGCGCGTGGTCGACATCAACGACCGCTCCCTGCGCTCGGTGGTCACCGGTCTGGGCGGCCGACTGGACGGGGTGCCCCGCCAGACCGGCTTCGACATCACCGCCGCCTCCGAGGTCATGGCGCTGCTGTCGCTGTCGTCGTCCGCGCGCGACATGCGCGCCCGCCTGGGGCGCATCATCGTCGCGGGCAACAGGGCCGGCAAGCCGGTGACCGCCGAGCAGCTGGGCGGTGCCGGGGCGATG
This sequence comes from Nocardiopsis baichengensis YIM 90130, assembly GCF_000341205.1. Taxonomy (NCBI): domain Bacteria; kingdom Bacillati; phylum Actinomycetota; class Actinomycetes; order Streptosporangiales; family Nocardiopsidaceae; genus Nocardiopsis; species Nocardiopsis halophila. The sequence goes on from NZ_ANAS01000004.1 coordinate 472,174, forward strand.
GCCGCCGTTCTGCGCGAGGCGATCAAGCCGAACCTGCTCCAGACCCTGGAGCACACCCCGGTGCTGGTGCACACGGGCCCGTTCGGCAACATCGCCACCGGCAACTCCTCGGTCATCGCCGACCTGGTCGGCCTGCGCTGCGGAGACTTCCTGGTGACCGAGGCCGGGTTCGGGGCCGACATGGGCGCCGAGCGCTTCTTCAACATCAAGTGCCGTGTCTCGGGCGAGGCCCCCGACGCGGCGGTGGTGGTCGCCACGGTGCGCGCGTTGAAGGCGCACTCCGGGCGGCACGCGGTCGCCGCCGGGCGTCCGCTGCCCGAGGGGATGCTGGAGGAGAGCACCGACGACGTGCGGGCCGGCGCGGCCAACCTCGTCAAGCAGATCGAGAACTGCCGCCTGCACGGCGTCTCGCCGGTGGTGGCGGTCAACGCCTTCCCCACCGACCACGCCTCGGAGCTGGAGGAGGTGCGCCGGATCGCCGCCGAGGCGGGGGCGCGCAGCGCGGTGTGCACCAATGTCGCCGACGGCGGGAGCGGCGCCGAGGACCTGGCGCGGGCCGTGGCCGAGGCCGCGGACGAGGAGTCCCGCTACGCGCCGCTGTACCCGCAGGACGCGGCCATCCGCGACAAGGTCGAGGCGGTGGCGCGCCAGGTCTACGGCGCCGACGGAGTGGAGTTCTCCGAGACCGCCGAGCGCCAGGTGCGCGCCTGTGAACGCGGCGGCCTGGGCGGGCTTCCGGTCTGCATCGCCAAGACGCACCTGTCCCTGTCGTCGGATCCGGCACTGCGCGGAGCCCCCACGGGCTGGACACTTCCGGTCCGCGAAGTCCGGCCCGCGGCGGGGGCGGGATACGTCTACCTGATCTGCGGGACGATGCAGACGATGCCGGGCCTGGGCAGTGCGCCCGCCGCCTACGGCATCGACCTGGACGACGACGGAGAGATCACCGGCCTGTTCTGACCAGGGCGGGAATCGGTCCCGGTCTCCAGAGCGGCCCTCCCGGTGCCGGGAGGGCGGAGCGGCGGGGGCGGCGGGTGCCGCCCCCGCGGTGCCTTTCCCGGGGCCCGGGTCAGGCCGGGACGGTACCGGTCTCCCGCTCCCAGACCCTGTGTCCGGCCAGCAGGGTCGACAGCGCACGCGTGAGTTCCGCCGGGTCCTTGCCGCGGTGCGTGGCGACCCCCTGGTCCACCACGACGCCGTCGGCCGACGGCTCCGCCATGCCCAAGTCGGGCAGAGCCGCACGGGAGAGCACGTCCACCCCTTCGTTCAGCGCGGCGACCGGCTTGTGGTGCTTGAACGCCTCGGCGATGAAGTGGAGGGTGAGGCCGTCGGCCGACAGACGCGCCGCGGACTCGGGCCCGCCCGGCACCGCCACCGCGTCGTAGAGCACCGAGGCGACGGTGCTCATGGCCCGGTCCGCCTCCAACCGTGCCCCGTCGGCGGTGCGCACGGGCCCGTCGTGCGGCGCCAGCACCTCGGCGTGGGCCCCGCCGTCGGCCATCGCGCCGCGCAGCGCCTCGACGTCGGCGCCCTGGACGCCGTCCGCGGCCAGGAGCGCCACCGTGCGCCCGGTGATCTCGTTCATCGCGGTGCGCGCCTGGCTCAGGGTCGGCGACGACCGCCGGGGGCCGGGCTCCCCCTCCCCCTCGGGCGGGTCCGCCCCGATCCCCTCGGCGACCTGGCGGGCCAGCCCGCGGTCGACGTTGACCAGGTGCTCGACGACGCGCTCGCGCACCTGCAGCGAGTCGCACTTGCCGAGTTCGAACCGGAAGGCCTCGACGAGGTGGTCGCGCTCCCAGGACGCGAGGCTGTTGTAGAACAGGGCGGCCTGGCTGTAGTGGTCCTGGAAGCTCTCGCTGCGCTTGCGGATCTTCGCGCCGTCGACCCGCTCCTGGTGGTGGCGGAACGGCTCAGTGCCCAACGCAGGGCAGCCCCCGCCCAGCGAGTTGGCGGCGTAGCTGGTCGTCCCCGTGTGGACGCGGTGCTGGCCGTAGCCGTCCCGCTGGTTGTTCGTGACCTCGGCCACCGGGCGGTTCACCGGGAGCTGCTGGAAGTTGGGCCCGCCCAGTCGGATCAGCTGGGTGTCCAGGTAGGAGAAGTTGCGGGCCTGGAGCAGCGGGTCGTTGGTGAAATCGATCCCCCGCACCACGTTCGCGGTGTGGAAGGCGATCTGCTCGGTCTCGGCGAAGAAGTTGTCCGGGTTGCGGTCCAGCACCATCCGGCCCACCGGGGTGACCGGGACCTCCTCCTCCGGCACGATCTTGGTGGGATCGAGCAGGTCGACGTCGAAGGAGTGCTCGTCGCTCTCCGGGATCAGCTGCATGCCCAGCTCGAACTCGGGGTACTGGCCGCTCTCGATCGCCTCCCACAGGTCGCGGCGGTTGAAGTCGGGGTCCTTGCCCGCGATGCGCTGGGCCTCGTCCCACACGAGCGAGTGCGTGCCCAGGCGCGGCGTCCAGTGGAACTTGACGAGGGTTCCCCGCCCCTCGGCGTTCACCAGCCGGAAGGTGTGCACGCCGAAGCCCTGCATGGTGCGGTAGCTGCGCGGGATCGCGCGGTCCGACATCAGCCACATGATCATGTGGAAGGTCTCGGGCTGGAGGCCGACGAAGTCCCACAGTGTGTCGTGCGCCGACTGGGCCTGGGGGATCTCGTTGTGCGGCTCGGGCTTGACCGCGTGCACGAAATCAGGGAATTTGATGCCGTCCTGAATGAAGAAGACGGGCATGTTGTTCCCGACGAGGTCGTAGTTGCCCTCCCGGGTGTAGAACTTGGTGGCGAAGCCCCGGACGTCGCGCACGGTGTCGGCGGAGCCGCGCGACCCGGCGACCGTGGAGAAGCGGACGAAGACCGGCGTCTTGAGCGACGGGTCGCACAGGAAGTCCGCGCACGTGTGGTCCGCGAGGGACTCGTACACCTGGAAGTGGCCGTAGGCCCCCGCTCCCCGGGCGTGCACCACCCGCTCGGGGATCCGCTCATGGTCGAAGTGGGTCAGCTTCTCCCGGAAATGGAAGTCCTCCAGGAGCGTCGGGCCGCGCTCGCCCACACTCAGCGAGTTGTCCGTGTCGTCCACCCTGACCCCGGTGTCGGTGGTCAGCGCCCCCTCAGGATCGACGCGGGCGTCGTCCAGCCGACGGTCCTTCTCGTCCCTGCCGGAGTCCTCCCTTTCCCCAGTGCGTCGTTCCGGGTTCTCGGGCATTGTGAAATCCTCCCGCTCGGTCTTCGGATGGCATCCGCCTCATGGGGTCGGCCGTCCGCCGACCGCCCGGAGGGCGATCGGCGGACGCCCTTGATCGGCGTCGGGCCGTCGACGCCTCTCCCCCTCCCAGGGGCATATCAGCGGGCGCCGGAGAGCTCGCTCCGGGCGATCTGCTCGATCAGGCGGTCGCAGAACGCGGTCAGGTCGCCCGGGTCGCGGCTGGTGGTGACGCCGCGGTCGGTGACGACCTCCTCGTCGACCACTTTCGCCCCGGCGTTCCGCAGGTCGGTGCGGATGCTGGGGTAGGAGGTCACGGTCCGGTCCCGCGCCACGCCGGCCTCGGCGAGGATCCACGGCCCGTGGCAGATCGCCCCGATCGGCCGCCCGGAGTCGGCGAAGGCCCGGACGAAATCGACCGCCTCGGCGACGATGCGCAGCCGGTCCGGGTTGATGGTCCCGCCGGGAACGACGAGCCCGTCGAAGGCGGCCGGGTCCGCCTCACCCACCTTGCGGTCCACGGCGAAGGTGTCGGCGGGTTCGATGTCGCCGTTCATCGCCTGGATCGGCCCGGGGACGACGGACACCAGCTCGACCCGGGCCCCGGCCCCCTGCAGGGCGCCGCGGGGCCGCTCCAGCTCGACCTGCTCGACGCCGTCGGCGGCGAGCAGGGCCACCGTGCGCCCTTCCAGTTCACCGGCCATGACGGTTCCCCCTCCTCGTCTGTCGTGGCTCGTCCGCTCCGGCTACCCCGGCGTGCGGCGACCATGCGTACGGGAGTCGGGCGCGCCGCGCCCTCAGGGGCGGGGCTCGGCGCCGGCAGAGGCGGAAGGGGCGGCAGGGCCGACGGGGGCGGTGGGAGACCGTTGCGCCGCCGGGGCCCGGGGCCTAGTGTCGCCTCTGCCCCTGCCCCCTCGCGCATCGGGAGGTCCCTTGCGCAGCAGGTCCTTGGCCGTGACCGTTCCGGCGGCGGCGTTGATGGCCACCCCCGTCCTCCCCTTCCTCAGAACGGGCGGCCTCTGGTTCGGGCTTCCGCCGATGCTGGTGTGGGTCGTCCTGTGGTGCCTGGCGGTGACGCCCGTGCTGCTCTTCGTGGAGCGGGGCGCCGACCGCGAGGAGGGCGGGGCATGAGCACCACGCTCGCCATCGCCCTGGCTGGGATGGCCGCGATCGCCGCCTGCGGGATGCTCGGCCGGCGCCGCCCCTCGGGGGACCTCGCCGACTGGACCGTGGGCGGGCGCAACTTCGGCGCCGCCACGGTGTGGTTCCTCCAGGCCGGGGAGATCTTCACCGCCTTCACCTTCCTCGGGCTGGTGGGCCTGGTCTTCACCGGGGGCGTCGCCGCGCTCTACGTCGTGCCCTACCTGGCGGTCGGCTACATCCTGCTGTTCTTCGTCGGCCCCCGCATCTGGCGGCTGGGCCGGGAACGCGGCTACCTGACCCAGGGCGACTTCCTCGCCGACCGCTACGGCAGCCGCGTCCTGGGGGCGGTGTCGGCGGTCTTCGCCCTGCTCTTCCTCTTCCCCTACCTGCAACTCCAGATCACCGGCCTGGGACTGGTGCTGGAGCTGGTGACGGGGGACGCCGCGTCCGGCGCGGTGAGCATGGCGGCCGGAACGGTGCTGGTGGTCGTGTTCGTGCTGTGGGCCGGGGTCCGCGGCGTCGTCACCACCGCCTACTTCAAGGACGCCGTCACCCTGGTGGTCATCACGGCGCTGGCGGTGGTGGTCCCGATCCACTACGCGGGCGGCCTGGGGAACGTGTTCGAGCGGGTGGCCTCCGAGCGGCCCGAGCTGTTGACCCTGCAGGTCGAAGGGGCCGGACCGGTGTGGTTCTTCACCAGCGCGCTGGTGAGCGTGCTGGGGTTCGGCCTGATGGGGCTGCCCTTCCTGTGGAACAGCGTGCTGAGTGCGGGGAGCGCGCGGGCGCTGCGCCGCAACTACGCGTTCCTCCCCCTGTTCACCCTGGTGGTCGCCTTCCCGGTGACGCTGGGATTCACCGCCGTGCTCGTGCTGTCCCAGGACACCGAGCCCAATGGTTCGCTGCTCACCCTGGTGCGCGAAATGCTCCCCGACCCGCTCGTGGGGGTCGTGGCGGTCGCTGCCCTGACCGCGTCGATGGTTCCGGCGGCGAGCATGGCGATCGGAGTCTCGACCCTGGTCGCGCGCAATGTGGCACCCGTGCGCTCGCCCCGGACGCAGTTCTGGGTCAACCATGCCACGGTGGTCGCCGCCTGCCTCGCGGCGCTGACGCTGGCGCTGCTCAGGCCGGACCTGCTCGCCAACCTGATCCTGCTGACGTACGCGGGGCTGGTGCAGATCACACCGGCCATCGCGCTCGCCCTGTGGCGGAGGCGGCCGGTGCACCCCGCGGTGGTCCTGGCCGGGACGACGGCCGGGGTGGCGGCGACGCTGGCGCTGTCCACGCTCCACGGGGCGGCGATCGCCGGTGTGAACGCCGGCCTGTACGGGCTGGGGCTGAACCTGGCGGTCGTCGGCATCGGCGCTCTCACCGAGCGCGCGGCGGTGCGCCGGGGTGCCCGGGACGGGTCCGCAGGAGGGGCCCGTGAACCCGGAGAGGAGCCCGAGTCCGCCCCGTCCGGGTGAGGTGTCCGCGACCGGGCGCCCTGGAAACGGGTGGGCCGGGTGGGCGGAGGAGAACCTCCGCCCACCCGGCCGATGCAACCCTTACCGCCTCTTTGCCCAGCGGCAACCGATTCATGCGCGTTCATGAAGATTGTTTTCGCCGGTGCCCGGGGGGCCGTGGACCGGGGTCGGGAACGACTCCCCTTCCGGACGCGCCGTTCCGCGGGTGCGGGGGCCGCTCCGGTCGGCGTCAGGAGGCCCGGCCGCCCTACCCGACCACCTCGGCCAGCCTCCGGCCCAGCCCGCCCCGGCCCCGGTGGACCGCCGCCATCGCCCGCGCCTCCGCCCGCGCGTCGCCCCCCTCCCCGAGCGCCCCCATGACCTCCAGGTAGCCGTCCAGCGCACGGACGGCCTCCTCCTCCAGCGGTTCGGCCACACCGCGCCGGAAGGCCGCGGACCCCAGCCCGTCGGCGGCGGGCCCCGTCCACAGCGCCAGCGCGTCGCGCAGGTCCGAGGCGGCGCCCCGCAGGTCGCCGCGGTCGGCGCCGCGCCGCGCGCGGCGGACCAGGGCCCGGAAGGCCGACAGGTCGAGCCGGTCGGCGTCGAGCTCGGCGCGGTAGCCGCCGGGGGTGGTGCTGATCAGGCCGGGGCAGTCCGCGTGCCGCGCCAGCGCGCCGCGCAGCCGGGCGACGTAGGTGTACACGGCCGCCTCGGGGTGTTCCGGCCCTCCTCCGCTGAGGATGTAGGGCACCAGTGCGCTCGCGGGCAGGCTCGCCCCGGACCGGGCCAGGAGGGCGGCGAGCAGGGTGCGCTGCTTGCCGCCCGGCAGCGGGACGGGGCGCGTCCCGCGCTGGGCCCGGACCGGGCCGAGGATCCGGAAGGCGGTCGTGTCGTGCGCGGCCTCCCCGTAGGGGAAGGGGCCCGGGGGGCGGGCGGGGGCTGGCCTCAATGTCGCGGTCCGTCTCCGTCGGTCCGCCTCCGCGGAGCGCGGACGGTCGCCGCGCCCGGCACCGGGGGCGCGTTTCATCACAACGGGCGATTGTGATCTTACCCTCTGCGATTCGAGGAGGACAGGGGCGCCCCGGCCGGAAACGGCCGCGCGCCGCCCGGGCTCATCCCAGGCACACCGCCGCCTTCAGCCGCTCGCGGACCGGCGCCAGGTGCGGGTGGGTCTGGGCGCCCGCGCGCTGCACCAGGAAGCCGGTGTTGATCGGCGGGTCCTCGGGCTCCAGAAGCGCCACCAGCGCACCCGAGGACAGTTCGCGCGTGCACAGGTACCGCGGCAGGACGCTCACCCCGGCCCCGGCGGCGACCGCGGCGGCCACGCCCCGCAGATCGGGGACGGTGAGCGCGGGGGTCGCGGTCAGCCGCTCGCCGAAGACGTGCCGCCAGTAGCGGCGCAGGATGGGCAGGTCCTCGGCGTAGGACACCAGCGGGACCCCCACGAGGGCGGTGGGCCCCTCGGCGGCCAGGCGGCCCGGGTCCAGCCGCTCGGCCCAGGCCGGGGAGGCCACCAGGACGAAGTCCTCGTCGGCGAGCGGCTCGGCCGCCAGGGTGCGCCCGCGCGGCCGCACCGAGGAGACCACCAGGTCCAGCCGACCCGCGCGCAGGCCGGCCAGCAGGTCGTCGGCCAGGCCGGTCGCCACCCGCAGGCGCACCCCCTGGCCGATGAGGGGGGCCAGCGCCGGCAGGCCGGTGGTGCACAGCATCTCGGCGGGGCCGCCCAGGTGCAGCGGGGGCACCGGGGCAGGCGCGTCGGAGGCGCCGCCGGCGACCGCCTCCAGGGCGTCCATCGGCCCGGCCAGGCGCCCGGCCAGGTCGTCGGCGACGGGGGTGGGCGCCACCCCCCGGGGCAGGCGCTCGAACAGTCGGCGGCCCATCGCCGTTTCGAGGGCCTTGACCTGCGCGGTGGCGGTGGGCTGGGAGAGCCCCGCCAGGCGTGCCCCCGCCGTCAGGGAGCCCGCGCGGTAGACCGCCAGGAAGGTGCGCAGCTGGTCGAGGTCGAGGCGGCCATAAGGATTCCGATCGCTCACTCTGCGGAGTCTATGGGCGGCGTGATCTCTCCCGCGCCAAGGGCCCGTGCCCCTCGGTACGACTCCCTCTCGCCAAGGCGCCGGCGTCGCCCGCACCACGAGCGCCCGTGCGGGGCCGGAGTCGCTTGAGGGGACCGCCTCCTAGAGGTGCACGCTCCTCTTCCCTCGTACACCCTGCGATGTAGAGCGATTGCACCGCGCAGCCCGAGGTGCCGGAACGCGTGCCCTCTCTAGGCTCACTGGCCGTAAGCCGCCGCAGAACCGCGGTGGTGCTCGGAACGGAGCGTCGGGAGGACGACGGTGAGCGATCGAACTGCGCAGGGCGCCCGGGGACGGTTGGGAGTTCCGATGCTCGGGGTCATCGGACTCGCCCTGCTCGGTGTCCCACGGGTCATCGCCCATGACCTGGAGGTCGTGGGGCCGGCGGCCAACGCCTTGCTCGTGTGGGCGCCGCTCACCGTCTGGGTGGTGGTGGCGCTGTGGAGGCGGGTTCCCAACCCTCTGCTCACCCTGCTGGCGGTGGGGGTGGCGTACGGCGTGCTGCTGGGCGTGACGCACCAGGTGTTGTGGGCCTGGGCGTTCGATACACCGCCGGCGCTCGGCGGCAACCTGCAGGGCGTCCTTCCGCCCGCGGTGGAGGCGTTGGTGGTGCGGGGGTTCTCGTTGGTGAGCAGCCTTGCGGTGGGAACCCTCGTGGGAACGGGGTGCGGCGTGGTGGCGTGGCTGGTCAGCCGGGCCGTCCCGGGGTATCCGCGCACCGCCGCCTGACGGGCGCTCCGCCCGGGCACGGGTGCGGACGGGCACCGACGGGGCGGGAGCAAGGGCGGCCCCGGTACGCTCCGCGCACGTGTGCGCGGGCCGCAGGCGTGCCGCGGCCGCTCACGCACGTGCGCGGACCGACTACTCTTGGTGCACCCCGCTCGAGCCATGTCCCCGCCCCCGACGCGCCCGGAGAGCCCCGTGTCCACCACCGCCCTGTCCCGTGCCCACGCCGCCTGCTACGCCCCGGCGGACTGGCGGCCGGCCGTGGCCGCCGTCCCGCGCAGCCCCTTCAGCGCGCGGCCGCTGTGGTCCGCCGAGCCCACGGACCCGGACCCCGCCATGGCGACCCTGCTCACGGTGCTGGACAGCGCCGGCATCCGCCCCGGCATGCGGGTCCTGCACGTGGGCTGCGCCAGCGGCTACGCCACCGCCCTGATCTGCCACCGGACCGGCGACGCCGACCTGGTCACCGCGACCTCGGCCGACCCCGCCGAGGCGGCCGCGGCGCGCTGGCGGCTGGCGCAGGCGGGCTACCCCGCCCGCGTGGTCATCGCCCGTCCCGACCAGGGCCATGCGCGGTGCGGCCCCTACGACCGGATCGTGTGCACCGACCCGATCGGCCCGCCCCCGGCCGCCTGGCGGGAGCAGCTCGCGCCCGGAGGGCGGGTGGCGCTGCCGCCGCGGATGTGAGGCGCTCCCGCCCGGGGCCGGCGGCGCGGGCGCCGTGACGCACCGCCCTCCGGCCCCGGGCCCGCCGCGGGCCCACCCGTCAGCGGGGCCCACCGTGCGAGCGGCGGGCGCGCTCGAAGGCGCACCGGGCGCCCAGCCACGCCGAGGCGGGCGCGGGGCGCACCGTGCACACCGCCTCCACCGGGGACCCGGCCACCAGTCTGCGCCCGGTCGACGGGTCGACGCGCAGGCGGTCGGCGATCCGCTGCCAGGTGCCGTCGGCGCACCAGCGCCGGTACCACTCGGCCGCCGCCTCCCCTTCCGCGGTACTCCCGCCCAATTCGTGCCAGGGGCATCCGGTGCGCAGGCGTTCCAGCACCGCCTCGACCACGCGGCGCATGCCGCCCGGTCCTTCCCTCTCTCCGGCGCCGACGGGCATCAGCGGCGCCAGCAACGACCATTCGGTTTCGGTGATTCGGTCACGTACGGCCACGCCTCACCAGCCTGCCACTCGCGGCCCGGCCGCGCCACCGCCCCGGCGGGGTGCCCCCGGACGTGCCGGGACGCCGCCCCCGCCGGGCGCGGAGCGGCGTTCCGGTCACACCTCAGACCTCCTTGTGGCTCATCCACATCAGCACGGCCGCGGTGACCACCCCGTACAGCAGGTGGCCGGCCAGGCTCGTCCACGCCTGCTCGCCGAACGCGAACACCGGCATGCCGAGCATGGCCGGCATGAGGGCCAGTCCCCCCGCCACCCACCAGAACAGGCCGTAGGCCGCGCCCGCGGCCAGCACGGGCCAGGGGCGGTCGGCGACGGCGCCCGCGATCAGGCCGAAGACCAGGCCGAATCCGGCGGAGATCACCAGGTGCACCGCGCCGCCGGCGATGGCGTTCTCGGTGCCCACCAGCATGCCGACCGCCGGGAGCATGCCCGCGGCGGCCATGAGGACGCCGAAGACGACACCGCCTGCCAGGCCGGAGACCAGGCCTCTCCAGGCGTGCACGAGCGCGTGCGAACGCGCGTGGGCGATCGTGGACATGGCATCCACCTCCCCGTGGGGACCGCGCGCCCGCACGGCCGCCCCGCGGGGCGCGGGGTCCTCTTCCACTTCTGGTCCCCATTCTCCTCCCCGCCCGCCGTTCGGTCATCACGGATCGGGCGCCGTTCGGCAACGGAACGCCCTGGTGTCCGGGACGGGCGGGGAGCCGGGGCGGTTCCCGGGCAGGGCGCTCGGGACGGCCGCCGGTCTCAGCCGGTCACCGGCGTGAGCGCGTACCGGGACAGGATCGGGTTGATCGGCAGGAAGAAGCTCGTTCCACCGGTGGAGCAGTTGCCCGAGGCCACCAGCAGGAGGCCCTGGAGCTGGCCGTCGCTGTAGAAGGCGCCGCCCGTGTCGCCGGGTTCGGCGCAGAGGCTGGTCCGGGTGGCGTTGTAGACGTGTCCCTGCGGGGTCCGCACCGTCTGGTTCTTGGCCACGATGGTGCCGCACCGCCAGCCGGTGGTCGGGCCGGGTCGGCACACGGAGGCGCCGACGGGCGCCTCGACCGTGCCGCGGACGGTGGCGTTCGCGCCGCCGCCGGTCCGGATGGAGGAGGTGGGCCTCCAGCCGTCGTCGGCTTCGACGAGCAGCACACCGCTCTCAGGGGAGCTCCAGGCCACGGTGCCGGTGCCGCCGTCATGGCCGCGCACCCGGTCGCCCTCTCGCCCGCAGTGGGCGTTGGCCAGGAACCCGGCCGTGACGACCGCGCCGATGGTGCAGCGGCCCGGGTAGGCGTCGTTGAAGAAGGGGTCGCCGGCGACGATGTCGGCCTGGGCCGCCTGAGCGGACCGCGCCGGGACGGGAGGTCCGGCGTCGGCGGCGGCCGGAGCCGCGGTGGCGGCGGTGACGAGGGCCGCGGCCACGGCGGCGCCGAGGGCGGCTGCCGCGCGCAGCGGCCGGATGAGCCGTCGGGAGGGTCTTCTTCCAGGGCGGGCGCTGGGGGACATGGCGTTCCTCGCGGTGTGGGGAGGACGGTGGGGCGGAAGCCGGCGGGCGCTCCGCCCGGGAGGGCGCGGCACGCCGGTCGGCGCGGCGCCGTGGCCACCGGGACGGCGGGTCAGTGGCGACGATAGGCCGATGCGCTGCTCCTGCCCAGACCCACGGGGAGGACGGTGCCAGCCCCGGGAGCGGTGGAGCCCTCCGCACCCGGGCACGTCTTACCCGGCAGCCGAGGAGCCGTTCAGGGGCTCCCGGAAACCCGCGGCGCCTCTCCCGGCGCGGCGCGGAACGAGGGCGTCTGACGTCCTCTGGAGCGTTGCCAGGGTTTCGTATCCCGGCCCGCGGACGTCGGTGACCGGCTCCCCGCGTTCGCGTCCGGCAGGACGCCTGAGCCAGCGCGCCGATACGGGACTCGGGGGCTCAGGCGGCTCTCCGCCGTCCGAACGGACACGGAGCATACTCGGAGGGACGCCGTGCGCCGGGCGCTTCAGCGCCCCTGAGCGCGGTAGGCGATGGGAGTGCAGGTCAACGGTTGTCCGGGGCGGGCCACGGGCACGGTCTCCATGTGGAACCGATGCTGGCGCGCACCGTGCAGTCCCTCCCCGAGGGGCCGCACCTGGTGTACGAGCCGAAGTGGGACGGGTTCCGCGCCCTGGCCTCGACCGGGCCGGTCCGCCTCCACTCGCGCCGGGGGCGCCGCCTCGACACGCGCTGGCCCGAAGTGGCCGCCGCGTTGGACGCCCAGATGCCCGACGGACTCCTCCTCGACGGCGAGATCGTCCGGTGGGCGGACGGCCGCCTGGACTTCGCGGCGCTCCAGCGGCGCAACCGCGCCTCCTCTCGTTCGGCGCGGCGCCTGGCCGCCGAGGAACCCTGCCACCTGGTCGTCTTCGACCTGCTGCACGAGGGCGGGACCGATCTGACCCGGCGCGCGCTGCGCCACCGCCGCGCCCGGCTGGAACGGCTCTTCGGCGGGGTGGACGACCCGCACCTCGTGCTGGGCTGGCAGACCGGCGACCCGGCGACCGCGCGCGAATGGTTCGACGGCCTGGCCGACGCGGGGATTGAAGGGCTGGTCGCCAAGGACGACCGGCGCTCCTACCGGCCCGGGCGGCGCGGGTGGGACAAGTACAAGCGGGTCACGACGACGGAGGCGGTGGTCGGGGGCGTGGTGGGCCGACCGGACCGCCCGTGGGCCCTCATCCTCGGGCGCCGCGATCCCGGGTCGGGGGCGCTGCGGCCCGTGGGCCGGACCCACGATCTCGACGAGGCCCAGCGGGAGGGGCTGGACGGGCTGCTGTCCAAGGCCGGCGACGACCACCCCTGGCCCCGCACGCTGGGGCCGGCCTGGGGCCGGGAGACGCGCCAGCCCTACACCAGGGTCGAGCCGGACCTGGTGGTGGAGGTGGAGCCGGACGCGTCGGTCGCCGGAGGCAAATGGCGGCACCTGGTGCGCTACCTCCGTCCGCGCCCGGACCTGTCGCCGGGCGAGGTGCCCGAGGGGCTGGCGATCGACGCGGAGGAGCCCGGCTGAGGAGCACCCGCGGTCCGGGCCGCCGGGCCGGGATCCAGAGCCGGGACGAGAGCGGCCTCAGCGCGCCGCCCGGGCGGAGGTGTTCCTGGCCTCTTCGACCGCCTCGGCCAGCTGGTCCCTGCTCATCTTGGAACGGCCTTGGACGCCCAGCTCCCCGGCCTCCTTGAGGAGCTCCTTCTTCGTCGCCCCCTTCGGGGAGGACGGTGCGCCGTCCGCCTCGGACTCGTTTCCGCGTCGCGGCTTCGGCGCCCGCGCGCCCTTGGATCCGTTCCCGCCGCTCCCCTTGCCCCCGTTCGCGCGGGTCTGCCTGCGCTCCTTGAGGCTCTTGCGCAGCGCGTCGGTGAGCTCGACGACGGTGGACTCCTCTTGCGGCTCCTCTTCCTGGTAGGTGATGGTGCGGCCCTTGCTCTTGGCCTCGATCAGCTCCTCAAGGCGCCGCTCGTAGTCGTCGCTGTAGTCGGACGGCTCCCAGTCGGTCGCCATCGCCTCCACGAGCTGTTCGGCCAGTCCCAGATCCGAGTCGCTCAGCTCGGCCTCGGCGACCGGCGGCATCACGTCCCAGGGGTCGCGGACCTCGTCCGGCCACCACAGGGTCGAGGCCGAGAGCACCCCCTGCTGCGGGCCCACCAGGACCAGGTGCTCGCGGTCGCGCATGATGAACGTGGCCAGGCCGAGCCGCTCGGTACGCTCCAGGGCCGCGCACAGCAGCCGGTAGGGCTTGGCCGACGCGCGCTCCCGGGGGCTCACGAAGTAGGTCGCCGAGTACCAGAGCGGGTCGACCTGCCTCTCGGGAACGAACCCGCGGATCTCCATGGCCCGTGAGCGCGCGGGGAGGATCGATTCCAGGTCCTCCGCCTCCAGCACCACGTAGTCCTCGCCGTCGTCCTCGTCCACGCGGGCGCCGCGGACGATGTCGTCCTTGGGCACCTCCTCGCCGGTCCGCTCGTTGACCCGCTTGTAGCGGATGCGGTCCGAGGTCCCCCGCTGGAACTGGTGCATGACCGGCCCGTGCCTCTCGCGCGCGCTGTACAGCCGTACCGAAAGCGACACCATGCCGAACGTCAGGGTGCCGGTCCATACCGGATTGACCACCGCAGCCACCCCCTCACCGCCATGATCACCCCTACCGGGTAAAGCACGGCTCCCCTCGGGTCAAGGGCACGGGAACCGCGCCGGGGGGCCGCAGCGTCGCAATGGCGTGAGTGACGAGATGAGACCGGCGCACGGCCGGCACCGCCGCCACGCCGGCGAGGGCGCTCCGGGAGCGGACTTCGCCGACGCCCTTCTGGAGGCCTTCGCCCGCGAGCGGATCGAGGCCGAACACCTCCCTCCCACCGGGGTCCGCACCGCGCTCCCCGGGGGCGGCACCACCGACCTGGACTTCGCCGACGCCTTCCGGGAGGCGGCGGCCATGCCTCCCGCCGACCTGCCGGGCTTCGCCGCGGGCGTGGTGCGCGGCCTCATGCGCGGCTTCCGCCGCCGCGGCGTCCCGCTGGGCACGCACTACCCGCTGCCCGCGGACGACGCGGCCGGCCACGCCGTGCTCCGGGCCTTGGAGGGGCACGGGTTCTCCCCGGTGTTCCTGGACCCGGACACGATCGGCCTCAAGGCTCCGGACGGCACGGCCGGCAAGTTCGACGCGCGGGGCTACCGCTCCGCGGTCGAAGGGCGCCTGCCCGAAGAGGTCGAGGCGCTCGCGGCGGACTTCGCCCGGGACTGCGCGCAGGAGCATGCGCGGATGTCCGAGCAGGAGCGGGGACGCCCCCCGGCGCAGCCGGCGGGCGGGGCGGACCCGGGGTCCCTGCGCATCCGGCTCCACGCGGAGGAGACGCTGGCCAGGGAACTGACCGAGGAGATGCGCGCGAGCCTGGTGACGCGCCCGCTGGCGCCGGGCCTGTGGGAGACCGTCGCCGTCGACGGGCCCGACTCGGTGCAGATGCTGACGCGGGCCGCGCTCCAGCGGACGGGGACCTCCCCCGAGCAGGCGTTCCGCACGGCCGTGGACAACTCCCTGGGCGAGCCCGCGGAGGTCTCCCGGCACGAGGGGCCGGGCGGCATCCCGCTCGTGCACATCGGGGGCGACCACCTCTTCATGGCCGCGCACGTCCACGCGCTCGACCGCGCGCTGGGAGGGGCCCCGCCGTCGGGGGCGCTGGTCGCCCTGCCGGTGCCGCAGGTGGTCATCGCCCACCCGATCGACGGGCACCATCCGATCGCGGCGCTGGAGACCGTGCAGGAGGTGGCGGCCCGGTTCGCCGAGGGGGACAAGCCCATCACCGGGCAGGTCTACTGGTGGCGCCCAGGAGGAGGCCTGGACGGGCGGCCGGACCTGCGTCCGGTACGGGTGGACGTCGACCACGCGGCCAAGAGCATCGCCCTGTACGCCGACGACGACTTCCACCAGGTCGTGAGCGCCTTCACGGTCCCGTGACAACTCCGGGCGGACCCGGCACGCGACAGCGGGGGCCTGGGGCGAAGGGGGCGCGGCTCAGTGCCAGCCGATGCCCAGGACGCCCCCGCCCATTCCCTGCTCGGCGATGTGGACGGAACCGCAGGGAGCCGGGTCGAGTTCTCCCTCGACGACCTCGGGGGCGCCCGGGCCCGACTGGGAGAAGCGGAAACAGCGCGCCGGCAGGGCGTCCGGGTCGAAGCGGACGTCGAGGACGTAGGTCTGCGCGGGATAGCGGAACGCGCGGCGGAAGTCCCTGCTGACGGTGGCGTCGGTGATGGCGAAGGCGTATTCGACGAGATGGGTCTGTCCTGCCCTCAGCGCCCGGTCGAACAACAGCTCGACGGCGACCAGCGGCTCGCGCGGGTGGCGCCGCACCCGCCCGACCGTGCAGCCTTCGACCGCCAGCGGCCGTATCGCCGCGGGAGGGACCCCGGGCTCGCCGCTGTAGACGGCCGTGCAGCGGTCGGGGCCGTCGTCCAGCGCGCGCAGCACCATCCGGGTGCCGAGTCTGCGGATGGCCTGGTCGGCCCCTACGCGAACGGTGTCCATCTGGCAGAACGCCCGCAGTGACGACTCGAACAGCGCCGATTCGTAGGAGGCGCCGTACGGCTCGGGGACGATGGGCGCGCAGGGCGCCGGCGCTCCCGGCGGGGAGGGCGGCTCCGCCCGGCGCGCCCAGCGCCCTCGCGGGCGGGGCGGGCCCAGGAGCGAGCGCAGCGCTCCGTCGGGCAGGCGCAGGATCTCCTCGATCGCGCACAGTGCCCGCAGGGACTCCGGACGCTCAGGGCGGCTCCGCCCCTGCCTCCAGTAGCTCAGCGCTGTGAGACTGACCCGCACGCCGCGACGGTCGATGCGCCGCTGCAGGCCCTCGAGTGTCAACCCGCTGTCCTCGACCACGGCGCGCAGCGCCTCGTGGAAGGGGCCGGTGCTGAGCAGGCTCCTGGTCTCCTCGCTCACCGGCTCCGGCAGCCTTGCGCGGGCGATCGGCCCATTCCCGTCGGCCACGGCCACCTCCGTGCGCTCCGGCCCGTTCCGGGACGCCACATCTCTTACCACGCGTCCCCGGCGCGGGCCACGGCCCCCGTACCCCGGTACGGGCCGGAGCACGGGCCGGGACACCAGAGGCCTCAGGGACGCCGGAGCCGTCCTCGCAGGGCCGACGGGGTCGTGGCGGGGGTCTTCAGACGCGCGCCCGGTCCTGCTCGGCGGCGTCCAGGCCCGCCTCGATCACCGCGCGCATGATGCGCGAGATGCGCCGCTCCCCCAGACGGGGCGCGCGGCGGGCCATGGCGGCGACCAGGCCGCGCTCACGGTCGGTGTCGCGGCCGGCGAAGCCGCCGACCGGCTTGAGGCTCTGGACCTGTGCGGCCAGAAGCGCGCGCCGCTCCAGCAGCTCGGCAAGCTGGGCGTCCACCTGGTCGATGCGCCCGCGCAGCTCCTGGACCTCGGAGGCACTGCCGTTCCTGGCGCCGTTCTCGGGGGTCATCGTCGCTGATTCCTTTCGGCCTGGGGCGGCCGACCGCCCACCTGGCCAAAGGGGAGCCGACCGCTGGAAAAAGAAAAAGAGCGGAAGGCGTCGCCTTCTCGCTCTCAGCCGGCTCGGGACCCGTCGACCGCTCTGCTCACGCTCCAGCGGCCGGCCGCTCCCGGGCCGGCTCGATAAACGTGAAATAGCGGTGCGTCTGGCAGGTCACGAGGGTGAGTGTACCGCAAGCGCGCGGCACGGGACGTCCCCGGCCGCCGGGCGGCGCCTGTGCGACACACGCCCGGGCGCCCGGACAGGCGGAGGCACCGCGGCTACGGTGGCCCCATGGCTTCCCTGGATGATGCACGCGTGCGCGACTTCCTCATGGAGGGCACCCGCACGGCGAAGATCGCCTTCACGGCCTCGGACGGCCGTCCCCTCGTGGCCCCGGTCTGGTTCATCGTCGAGGACGGGGAGATCGTCTTCAACACCGGTGGGACCAGTGCCAAGGGCCGGTACCTGTCGCGGGATCCGCGCCTGGCACTGAGCGTCGACCTCGAGCGGCCCCCGTACGCGTTCGTCCAGGTGCAAGGGCGCGCCTCGGTCTCCGAGGACCCCGATGAGCTGCTGCGCACCGCGACCGCGATCGCCGCGCGCTACATGGGGCCGGACCGCGCCGAGGAGTTCGGCCGCCGCAACGGGGTCCCCGGAGAGCTCGTGGTGCGCGTGCGCCCGGAACGCGTGATCACGCAGTTCGACGCCACGGACTGACGGCCCGACGGGGCGGGCCGAAAGCGGCACCGGCCTCACTCCTGCCGCGCGGAAGCCTCGACCGCGGCGGCGCACGCCCCTCCCGGGGCCGGGGGGCCGGTGTCGGCGGGGTACTCCAGGAGCAGCACCGAGACCACCGGGCCGCCGACGGTCTCGTACATGTGCGGCCGGTCGGCGGGGAAGCAGACGTAATCGCCGGGGTTCAGCTCGTAGGGGGCGTCCGGCGGGCCGACCCGCAGCACCCCTTCGGTGACGACCACGTGCTCGCGGCCGGGGTGGCCCGTCGAGCACTGCCGCTCCCCCGGGCGGACGCGCTGGTCGTACAGCTCCAGGACGCGCGCGGTGACGTCCATCCGGCGCAGCATGCGCAGGTCGACGGCGTTGCCGCCGAGGACCTCCAGGCCGTCCGAGCGCACCAGCACCACCTCGGGGTCCTCGCACTCGGTCAGCAGCGAGGAGACCGGCACCTTCAAGGCGTTCGACAAGCTGAACACCGTCTCGATGGTGGGGTTGCCCGAGCCGGACTCCACCTGGGACAGCGTCCCCTTGGCGATCCCGGACCTGCGCGCCAGCTCCGACAGCGTGAGCGCCGACCGCTCGCGCAGCGCCCGCAGATTGGCGGCCAGCACCCGGCCGCCCCGTTCCTGCTCCACGGCACCTCCTCGGCTCGGTCCCCAGGAGGGTACCGGGAGGGCCCTGGGAGCGGCCGCCCCCGAAAATTCGGTGTACGGGCTACACCGTTTCGTCTATGCTGTACACCGAAAGAGCGGCGGACCCGAGGAGGACGGCATGGCGAACGTGGACGGCACCACCGGCGTCACGGTGCGGACCTACCGCGAGCAGGACCGGTCCCGGCTGCGCGGGGTACTCGCGCGCAGCGGCGAGGGCGACCCGGCGGCGACGTCGGTCTTCGGCGAGCACGACCCGGCGGTGTGGCTGGACCGCTACGCGGACGGCGATCCCGGCTCCTTCTTCGTGGCCGAGGAGGACGGCGAGCTGCTGGGCTACCTCACGGGGTGCCTGGACACCTCGGCCCTTCCCTCGGACTCGGAGTGCTTCGAACGCCTGCTCCGCACGGAGCGGCTGTTCCTGCGCCCCGAGACCGCGCTGTTCCTGGGGCGGATGGCCTTCGACTCGATCGTCGGTCGCGGAAAGGAGACCGCCAAGGAGTTCGACGACCCGCGGTGGCCTTCGCACCTGCACATCCGCCTGGTCCCCGAAGCGCGCGGCAAGGGCATCGGCTCCGCCCTCATGCGGCGATGGCAGGAGCGCCTGCGCGAAGAAGGATCGCCGGGGTGCTTCCTCCAGGCGATGTCAGAGAACACGGGGGCCATCGCCTTCTTCGAACGAATGGGATTCGAACACCACGGACCGCCCCGCATCATCTCCGGCTTCCGAGGCCGAAACGGCGAACGCCTGCACCTACAGACGATGGTCTGGAGCCCGTGACTCGCCCCCAGGCCCGAGTGAAGGTCGCCCGGTCGTCTGCCCGGAGAACCGAACCCGTACGACGATCAGGTTCACCGGTCTCGGAGACGGACCACCGGACATCATCGACACCGTCCCGCAGCACGCCTAAGGGGTCCACTCCGACCTCGGAACCGGCCTCCCCTGATGAGCAGTGACTCCCCGGCACCACCGACGGATCGAGGCCTTCTCTCCGGCCCGGATTTCGAGAGAGAGGGGCGAGGTCGTCGGCGTCCCGGTCGCGAAGGCGGCGACCTCCCTTCCAGCCACTCGGAGAAGACACAAGGACCCCGCCGAAGAAGCAACACAGGTTCAGCTCACCCGCCGGTGCGCCGCCGTATCCGCCGCCCATGGGCAAGGACGCACCACCCATCGAGGAGTGAGGCGGGGCCGAGCCGGAGTGGGCCTCCGGCAGGTGTCGGAGGCCCGCTGCGGGCCCGAGCGGTGGCGGGGCTGTGGGCGACTGGGAGCGCGGTCCCTCGGGGCAGGACGGCACCCACATGGTCCGCAGCGCGGGGGCGTGCCCCGGGTCAGAAGCGTCCGGGATCGGAGGCCGGCTCCGAGGCGTGGTCCTCGTCGCCGACGTCGCCGACGGAACCGGAGTCGGGGCCGTCACTGCTCCCGTTCCTGTCGCGGCGGTCCGCCTCGTGATCGACGCCC
This sequence comes from Nocardiopsis baichengensis YIM 90130, assembly GCF_000341205.1. Taxonomy (NCBI): domain Bacteria; kingdom Bacillati; phylum Actinomycetota; class Actinomycetes; order Streptosporangiales; family Nocardiopsidaceae; genus Nocardiopsis; species Nocardiopsis halophila. Next base: position 491,747 of record NZ_ANAS01000004.1, read on the forward strand.
TGGTCGGAGACGCGGTCGTGCTCAGAGCCGGAGGGGTCCGCGTCGCGGACGTCCACTTCGTGAACGGCCGGCTCCTCAAGGGCGGAGTCACCGTACAGGTCCGAGGAGGCGTCGAAGGCATGGGCGAACCCCGTGCCCAGGTCGTGCTCCCTGCGCAGCCGGAGCGCGCTGGCGGTGTAGCCGTTGGACTGGAGGAAGACGGCGAAGCGCTGGAGGAACCCCTCGTACTCCTCGTCGTCCTCCCAGTCCTCGGAGACGGCCCCGGCCACCGCCGTCCAGCGGTCGGGGTCCTCGTCCCGCCTGGCGGCGGCGGAGGCGCGCTCGGTGAACTCGGGGACCGGCCCGGCCGCGCCTCCTCCGGGGCTCCTCGGCCGGACGCCGGACGGCATGGCCCCGGAAGGTCCGGACGGTTCCGTCCCCCGGCCCACCCCCCCGGAGCGCACGGCCCCGGCGAGGACGTCGTCCCCCTCGGCCGCCTCCATCAGCTCCTGGTAGACCTCGGGCAGCGGACGTCCGGTGGCGGCGGAGGACAGGCGGGCCAGTGTGCCGATGCGCTCGGCGGCCTCGTCCACGCGCGCGGGGTCGCGCGCGAGCCACCACAGCAGGGCCGAGCCGGGATCGGAGAAGACCTCCTTGCTCAGGTAGTCGCGCTCCAGGCGCTCGGCGGCGCGCTCCTCCTCACGGATGGCCTCGCGCTTGCGCAGATCGCTCAGGCGCACCAGGCGCTCCTCGTCCTCGGGGGACAGCTCCAGGCGCACCTCCTCGGCCCAGACCTGTCCGATCCCGGGGTGGGAGCCGGGTTCGGGGCCGAGCGCGGCGGCCAGCCGGAACTGCGCGGTCTCGACGTCCTCGGGGCGCTCGCCCGCGGCGAACTCGCGGGCACGCCGCTCGACCGCGCAGACCGCGGCCCCCTCCGCCCCTTCGGGCGGCCCGGTCTCCCGCCAGCACACCGCCGCGGAGAAAAGGAACGGGTAGTCCTTGCGCGCACTGGGCAGCCGCATCCGCAGGACCTGCCTGCGCCTATGGGCCGCGGCGGCCTCGGCCCGCGCGCGCTCGGCACCGGCGCCGCGCCGTCCCGCGGAGCCGCCGGCCAGGACCGCCGTCAGCACCAGGGCCGTGAAGAGGGCGAAGAGCCCCGCCGCCAGGGCCGTCTGCCCGGTGTCGGGCGGCCAGCCGGGAACGCCCCAGCGCTCGACGGCCCACCAGGTGAGGCAGGCCAGCGCCGCGGCGAGGGCGGCCGCGGCCAGGAGCGCGGTGAGGACGCGGCCGTTCCTGCTCATCTGCGGTTCGGGCGCCGTTCCACCACGCGGCGGTGCGGGCGCCCTCCTCCTTCCTGCGGAAGCCGTGCGCGCCGCACGCCGCTCATGCGCCGGGGGCGCGGCCGTGCGGGGCGGAGCTCCGCCCGGTCATCGGGCGGACGGTGATCATGCCTGAGCGGCACGCTACTCCCTCCACGCCCGCCCCACGGCCGTTTCCCGCCCCACGCACCCCACATCACCCCGCCTGTGGCCGGATCCGGCCAGATTCGGGCGTTTCGGTGCGGGACCGGGTCCGGCCGTGAACCCGGTCCCGCCCCGGGCCCGTGGACCCGGCGGCCCTGGGTCCACGGGCGGGCCCTCACCCGCGGGGGTCGGGACGCAGGGTGTAGTCGGGGAAGTTGCCCGGCAGGCGCTCGCCCTCGGGGCCACGGGTGACGGCGCGCACGAGCAGGTCGCCGCCGACGAAGGCGCCGCGCCAGGAGGCGCCCCAGCCGCCGAAGAGCTCGTCGCGGTCACCGCGCGAGCGGGGCCGGTTCACCCCGACCTTGAACGCCCGCACCTGGGCGGCGATGCGCTCGGCCGCCTCCGGGTCGTCGCAGGACAGGCTGGCCACCAGCGAGCCGTTGCTGGCGTTGAGCGCCGCCAGCAGCTCGGCCTCGGTGTCGACCAGGACCACGGTGTCCACCGGCCCGAAGGGCTCGGCGTGGAACAGCGGCGAGGAGCGCGGCGGCTCCAGCAGCGCCACCGGCGCCATGTAGGCGTCGGCGTCCTGGCCCGGGAGCAGCGCCGCCTCGTCGAGGCCGCCCCGGTACAGCGGGACCGCTCCCCCTGCGACCGCGTCGTCGACCTGATCCGCCAGGTCCTTGGCCTTGGCCGCGGTGATGAGCGGCCCGAAGTCCAGCTCGGGCAGGTCGTCGCCCGGATCGGCCACGGCCAGCGGGTGGCCGAAGCGCACCGCCCGGGCCGCAGGCAGGTAGGCCTCCAGGAACCGGTCGAAGAGGGAGCGCTGCACGACGAAACGGGGGTAGGCCGTGCACCGCTGCTTGGCGTAGTCGAAGGTCTTGCGGATCTGCCCGGAGAGCGTCTCCCAGTCGCCGAACTCCCACACGCCCCAGCAGTTCAGCCCCTCCTGCTCCAGGATGTGCCGCCGCCCGAGGTCGGCCACCGCGGTGGCGACCTGGCCGCCCGCGTCTCGGCCGCCCACGAAGGACACGCAGCCGACCTCCCGGCCGCGCACCAGGGCCGGCGACAGGTCCCGTCCGGCACCGCTGACCAGGGTGAGGGGCAGGCCTTCGCGAACGGCCAGGGCCACGGCCAGCGTCAGGCACACCAGGCCGCCGTCGGTGGGGGTCTTGGCGATCGCGGCGTTGCCCGCCAGCGCCTGCACCGCCATGGCGTGGGCCAGCACGCTCATCGGGTAGTTCCAACTGGCGATGTTGGAGACCGGGCCCGGGAGCGGGGCGCGGCCCTCCAGCATCCCCTCGATCCGCTCGCCGTACCAGCGCACGCCCTCGATGGCGCGGTCCACGTCCTGCAGCGCCAGCCGCCACGGCTTGCCGATCTCCCAGACCAGTGCCAGCGCCAGGGTCTCGCGGTGCGCGCTCCAGGCGTCCAGGGCGGCGCGCACGCGGGCGCGGCGCTCGGACAGCGGGGTGTCCGCCCAGGCCCGGTGCTCGTCGGCGGCGGCCCGGACGGCCTCCTCGGCCGTGGCCGCGTCCAGCATGGGGAGCGCGGCGAGCTCGCCGCCGTCCACCGGGGAGAAGAAGGGGCGCGGGGTGCCGCCCGTCCTCCAGGCCCCGCCCCACCGGTTGAGCGCCCCGGCGGGGCCGAAGGCCTCCGGTGCCGCCTCGCGGCACCGGGAGTGGACGGCGTCCCACTCGGTCCCGGGCTTGAGGATCGGTCCTCTCACAGGACGGCCCTCCCCACTGCGGCCTCGCGCACATGGGCCGCCGTCTCGCTGGGGGTCTTGCCGACCTTCACGCCGGCCGCCTCCAG